>CAYRHU010000179.1:0-1511 GCA_964424155.1 uncultured Chitinophaga sp. | reverse complement strand
AAGGTGGGCGACTCGATGGCGACCACATCGCCTGGCTGGGTGACCGCCTGCAGGCAGAGGTTGAGGGCCTCCAGTGCGCCGTTGGTGACCACCAGTTCGTCTGAGGCGAGCGGCACCCCCTGCAACGCGTAGCGCTTGCGCAGGGCCTGTCGAAGTGTCTCGTCGCCGGCTGTCAGCGCGCTCGTGACCTGCTCCGGCTTCAGCCGTCGCATCGCGCGGGCGCCGCTTCGTGCCAGGGCGTCGACCGGAAAGAGACTTCCCCTTGGAAACGCAGAGCCGAGCGGCACCACCGCCGGATCGCGAGTCGACTCAAGCAGATCGAACGCGAGGGCACTCACCGCCACTTCGGTCGCCTCAGGACGCGGCACCGCGGGCTGGAGGCTTGCGCGCAGGCTCCGCTTGGGCGCCGAGACGTAGAAGCCGGACCTCGGGCGTACCTCCACCAGGCCTCGCGTTTCAAGCAGGCCATAGGCCTGGAAGACGGTGGACGGACTCACGCCGCGTCGATGACAGGTCTCGCGCACCGACGGCAGCCGCTCACCCGGCTTCAGCAGGCCATCGCTCATCGCCTGCGTCATGTCATCGGCGAGTTGCTCGTAGCGTGTCGGGTGCTGGGGCATCGGCCGGCGCCTGCCTGATCCGGTTGACGTTGGGAGTTTCTGCATCTTACCGATCAGAGTCATCGGCGCGACCATTCCGGGATGGAATCCGATACTGCGATCCGCTCCCGCTCCGTCGTCCGCGCTGGCTCCGACGCGCTTCGGCTCGTCAGCGACTCGGGCATGCTCCGACTGGGTGTGCCCGCGGAATACGGCGGGGCAGGCGGCGATCTCTCGGCTCTCGTGCAGGCGGCGCGCGGCCTGGCGAAGCGCGACCTGGCCGCCGCTTGGGTGTTCCGCGCGCAGCGGACCGCAATCGAGCTGCTCCTGCGTGCGGACAACGTGGGCCTTCGAGAGCACCTGCTGCCACAGTTGCTGGCTGGAGACCGCGCCGGGACCTTGCCCGTCGGGCCGGAACCGATGCCGCTGGTTGCGATGGAGGCCGGCACTGCATGCCGGCTGTACGGCAGGTACATGCGGGTGCCGAACCTGCAGTGGTTTGGCTTTTCCATCGTCGCGCCGGTTCGATTGAGCGACTCGGTCGAGTGGATCATCGTCCGCGGCGAGGAACAAGGATTGGGCGTCGGCATCGACGAGGGTGCGCCGTGCCCGCATGGCAGTCGCACCGCGAGTGTGACCTTCGACGACGTGTTCTTCCGCATGGACGAGTGGCTTGGCGGTGCCGCGCTGTGGGGGCGTTGCGCTCCAGTCGCCGACGCCCTTGCCGTTGCCGTGCCGATCCCGGGCGCTTAGGGTCGCAGTGGCGCTCCGCCTCAGCGGGAGCGCAGAACGTCTAACGGTGTTGACGCCGACCGAAAATTGACCCACCTGCAGCCATAGTGCCGATCCAAATTTGACCCGGGTGTTCAACCTACCCTGCCTTCTTTTTGAGCAGGGGAAGAGGAGTGATCA
>CAYRHU010000178.1:0-1534 GCA_964424155.1 uncultured Chitinophaga sp. | reverse complement strand
ACGAGCATCTCGGTTTCATCTTCCAAAGCTTTCATCTCATCAACGATCTCAGCGTGGTGGACAATGTCGAAATCCCATTGCTGTATCGTCGCCTTTCCGGCGGGGAGCGGCGCAAGATGGCGCTGCACGCGTTGGATCGCGTCGGCCTGACTTCGCGCGCGTATCATTTTCCCTCGCAGCTTTCCGGCGGCCAGCAGCAGCGCGTGGCGATTGCGCGCGCCATCGTCGGCAAACCGAAAATTTTGCTGGCCGACGAGCCCACCGGCAATCTCGACAGCCAGATGGGCGACGAGATCATGCACATCCTGATGGATTTGAATAAAAACGAAAAAACCACGGTGGTGATGGTGACACACGATCCGCGCCTCGGCGAGAAAACCGAGCGCATCGTGCGGTTGTTCGATGGACGGCAAGTGAATTGATGCTGGTGGCTGGTCGCTGGTTGCTGGTCGCTAAAAAACCGCATCGAGAAACCAGCCACAAGCTACAAGCCACAAGGAACCAAACCATGCTCAAAAATTATTTGAAAATTGCACTGAAGGTGTTGTTGCGCCGAAAATTTTTCACCTTTATCAGCCTGTTCGCCATCAGCTTCACGCTGGTGGTGCTGATGGTGGCGACGGCGATGTTCGATCATGCATTCGGGCCGTTGGCGCCGGAGACCAAAACCGACCGGATGCTCGGCATCTATACCGTTCGCATTGAAAATTCGGAGAAGGGATTTGCGCGCACGGGGCCGTCGCCCTATTGGTTTTTGGATCGGTATGTGCGCCCGCTAACCAGCGCCGCAGACGTCTCGATTTATTCCATGCAGCGCACGGTAAACACCTTCAGAAATGGCGTGAAAAATAATTTGTTTCTGAAGCGCACGGATGGCCAATTTTGGAAAATATTGGATTTTAAATTCATTGAAGGCGGCCCGTTCACAACGCAGGACGAAAAGGATGCGAATATGGTGGCGGTGATCAACGCCGCGACGCGGCAAACCCTTTTCGATGGACAGCCGGCGGTCGGCAAAACCATAGAGGTGGATGGCCAAAGTTTTCGCGTGGCCGGCGTGGTGGAGAATGTCCCGATCTTTCGCGTCACTTCGTTTGCCGATGTCTGGGTGCCGCTCAGCACGGCAAAATCGAACACTTACCTGCGCGATCAGTCTGGTAGTTTTTTAGCCATTATCCTGGCGAAAAGCAGCACCGACATTCCCAAGATCAAAGAAGAGCTGCAAGGCGTGCTGCCAACGGTGGAAATCCCGAGTCCGACGGAGTTCAATCGGGTGATCACGGCGGCGGAAACTTTGTTTGAAACCGTAGGGCGCGGCCTGTTTGCGCAAGATCGCAATGCCGGCGATTATTCGGCGCCGCTGTTCACCTTGCTGGTAGTGCTGATGCTGCTCTTTATGTTGTTGCCGACAATCAACCTCATCAACATCAACGTCAGCCGTATCATGGAACGCGCCTCCGAGATCGGCGTGCGCAAAGCCTTCGGCGCGTCTTCCTGGCGGTTGGTCGGACAATTCGTGGTGGAAAATCTGGTG
>CAYRHU010000177.1:0-1593 GCA_964424155.1 uncultured Chitinophaga sp. | reverse complement strand
GGCTTAACTCCTTAAGATTTAGCGTCCGGGCAAATGAAGAATCTTTCGTAGCGTTGGACAAATTCCGATGAATAGTTACTGCTGCTGATTTATGGTTTTTATTATTCAGTAAAGAGTAAACTATTCTTTATGTTCCTGCAATTAAATCATCAAAAACTGGAAGTGTATGTAGCTTCGCGCGAGTTTGTTCTGTCAATATACAGAGCCACAAAATTATTTCCCGCGGAAGAAAAATTCAGTATGGTATCTCAGGTCAGGAGAGCCGCTCTTTCCGTACACCTGAATATCGCAGAGGGCTCTTCCCGGAGGTCGGAAACTGATCGAAAAAGGTTTTATGAAATAGCCCGTGGCTCACTGATTGAAATAGACGCGGCCCTTGATATTTCCCATGATCTCGAATATCTCAGGAACATCAATTTGGATATTGTTGGTGAAAAAATGATCCAATGCTTTAAATTGCTCTCCGGAATGATACGATAGCCGATTAAAAAAAACGGCCCATTCACTATTCACCATTCACCATTCACTACCCATGCCCAAAATCGTCTTCATCACCGGCGCCACCTCAGGATTCGGGAAAGCCTGCGCCTATACATTCGCCTCGCACGGATATGACCTTATCATCAACGGCAGAAGGGCCGACCGGTTGCAGCACATGGCCGATGAAATTGAAAACAGGTACAATGTGGCCGTGCTCCAGCTTCCATTCGATGTCAGGGATCAGGACGCAGTTTTTGGCGGTATCGAAAGCATGCCGGAAGAGTGGAAAAAGATCGACGTGCTGGTGAACAATGCCGGACTGGCGGTGGGCAGGGATTATTTGGAGGAAGGTGATCTCGACGACTGGAACCGGATGATCGACACCAATGTGAAAGGTTTCCTCTATGTGGCCAAAGCGGTTTCCCAGCTGATGGTGAAACGGGGCTATGGTCATATCATCAACCTCGGTTCCATCGCCGGAAAGGAAGTGTATGAGAAGGGAAATGTGTATTGTGCCACCAAATTTGCCGTGGATGCGCTCAGCCAGGGTATGCGGATCGACCTGCTCCGGCATGGCATAAAAGTTACCGCTATTAATCCCGGCGCGGCTGAAACGGAATTCTCGCTGGTGCGGTTCAAAGGCGATGAATCAACCGCGAAAAGCATTTACTCTGGCATACAACCCCTGACGGCCGAAGATGTAGCGGATATTATTTTTTATTGCACCACCCTCCCGCCCCATGTATGCATCAACGACCTGTCCGTAACCTGCATCCAGCAGGCCAGTACGATCTATTTTAACCGGAAGACCACTTGATGCAGGTCAATAATCCATGACAAATAGTGTTTTTCACCTATCTTGAAGGGAATTCCCGCCTTATCCTCCGCCGCCGGCCCGAAACTTGCCGTATTTTCCCGATGAAAATCTACCTCATTTAATAAATTGTAAAGCTGAAATTTAAACCCCTGAAAAGCAGTGATTATTTTTATGCGGAAGTACCAATACCATAGAGAAAACCGTATGAATAAGTTCCGTATCCTGCCCGCCCTTTTACTTCTTTTCAGCGTTCCCGTGTTTTCACAGGACATGATCCGCCAGCAAAGCTGCTCCAA
>CAYRHU010000176.1:0-1604 GCA_964424155.1 uncultured Chitinophaga sp. | reverse complement strand
TTTCAGATAAATCACCCCAAGTAACAATAACACACTCATAACGATCATCACTTTGGAAAGCAGGTCACCGTTGCGCACAAAAAAAGTGGTCCGGTTATTAAGCCATACGGATTGTTTGATGGCGGCCTGCGTATCGTAGGGTTGCGGGTTGTACACTTTCCCGTAGGGATCGATGAAACAGCTGATGCCGGTATTGGCACTGCGGGCCACCCAGGTGCGGGTTTCGATGGCGCGGAGCCGGGCGTAATTCATGTGCTGTTTATGCCCGGGGGTTTTCTTCCACCACCCGTCGTTGGTGATCACGCAGATTAAATTGGCGCCGTTGCGGATATAGCGACTCATGAATTCACCGTAAATGCTTTCATAACAAATGGCCGGCGCGATATGGTAACCGCCTTTGCCGTCCAGCACCGTGCGTTCTTCCTGTTTGGCATAACCGGCCGTGGTGCCGCCAAACTTTTCAAACCACCTGCTCAGGAATTTCAAAAACCAGGGCAGGGTTTCCACACCGGGCACGAGCATGGATTTATGATAGAAAGAAAGGGGGCCGCTGCTGTCGAGCAGAACGGAACCGTTATAGGATTCAAAATGGTACCCGTTGAACTCTTCGGAGTATTTTGTCTTCTGCTCAAATGCCCGGTAGCTTTCGATGCCCGTAAACAACCGGACACCCGGGTGCCGTTGCAAAAATCCCCAGAGCGGCGCGAGGAAGAAATTGGAATTCATGTTCGCTTCATCAATCCGGTTCTCCATGTACAGGGCGGTTTCGGGCCAAACCACCAGGCTGGTCTTTTCATCCATCATCTTTTCAGTGGTCACGATCAGTTTCTGCAGCTGCGCCTCAAAGGTGCCCGCCGATATTTTTTCATAGGGATCGATATTCGGCTGCACCACCACGATATTATCGTCGTTGACCCTAACAGATCGAAATCCTTTTCCGGGATTGTACACCACGATGGGGAGGACCAGCAGGAGCAGCCAGCCGGCGATCTGGAAAAAATATTTTCGCGATCTCCCATTGGCATTGTATTCCCTGATCAGGGCGAATATGAGCACATTGCTCAGCAATATCCACAGTGTTCCGCCGCTGGTGCCGGTAAATTCATACCACTGCACCCATTCCGGGTGGGTGGCAAAGGCGTTACCGAGCGTAAGCCAGGGCCAGCTCAGTCCCCAGTCCTGCAGGTGGACGTACTCAAAGCACATCCAGAACGCCATCAGCGAAATATAACCGCCGGGGTTGCCCAGCCATTTCCGCGCGATCTTATATCCCATCCACGGCAGGCACATGATAAAACTGTTCGCAAAGAAGGCGGCCACCGCCCCCGGCTCCGAGGCGTTCCAGATCCACCAGGTAGTGGATACATTCCAGGTGAACATGACGATGTACGTGAAGCCGAAAAATTTTTTCCGGCTTTGCACTTTGGATTCAAGCCATAGCAGGGGAACCCATGCGATGAAGATAAGGAATGTGAGGGGGGATACCGGCCATGCCGCGCAAAGCAGGAGGCCGCATGCGAAAGCGATGAGGGGAGGGGTTAGTTTGTTCATGCAGTTTGTATCATGATTGGCAGTCTACAGTCCACAGTCTACAGTCCACAGTC
>CAYRHU010000175.1:0-1737 GCA_964424155.1 uncultured Chitinophaga sp. | reverse complement strand
CGTCAGGTAGTCGCGCAGCTTCTCCGAGACCTCGATGCCGAGGTTGCTCTGCGCCTCGACGGTGGAGCCGCCCACATGCGGCGTGAGAATCACGTTGTCCAGATCGCGCAGCGGCGATTCGAAGGTCTCGCTGCTCGACGCCGGCTCGACCGGGAAGACGTCGATCGCCGCGCCGCGCAGATGACCACTGCGCAGTGCCGCATGCAGCGCGTCGATGTCGACCGCGTGGCCGCGCGCCAGGTTGATCAGTACCGCGTCGGGCCTCATCTGCGCCAGCCTCGCGGCGTCGATCAGGTGGCGCGTTTGCTCGGTCTGCGGCACGTGCAGCGTCACCACGTCAGCTTCCTGCAGCAGCGCGTCCAGCGCGCCGGCTGAACGAGCATTGCCCAGAGGCAGGCGGGCTTCGACGTCGTGGAAGAGCACGCGCATGCCGATGGCCTCGGCCAGCAAGCCGGTCTGGGTGCCGATCTTGCCGTAGCCCACGATGCCCAGCGTCTTGCCGCGGATCTCGTTGGAGCCGCGCGCATCCTTCAGCCACTGGCCCCGCCGCGCGGCAGCCTGGCGTTCGGGGATGCGGCGCAACAGGTGGATGGCATGGCCGATGACCAGCTCGGCCACCGAGCGCGTGTTGGAGAAGGGGCCGTTGAAGACCGCCACGCCGCGGCCGGCACAGGATGACAGGTCGATGTTATTGGTGCCGGTGCAGTAGGCCCCCACCGCCAGCAACCGGGGGGCGGCGACCAGCACGTCCGGCGTGAGCGCGGTACGCGAGCGCAGCCCCAGCACTTGCACGTCGGCCAGCAGGCGCTTCAGCTCCTCGGCGCCGGGGGCGTGCTTCAAGCGCACGACCTCGGCAGCGGGCAGTGCGGACAGGATCGGCGTGGCACTGGCATGCACGTCTTCCAGCAGCAGGATGTTCAGGCTCATGTCGTCTTTCGAAAAGGGTTTCTTCGGCGCGCGGCGTCACAGACCCAGCGTCAGCAGGGCGGCTTCCGTCATGCGCGAGCGGTCCCAGGGCGGGTCGAACACCATGTCGACCGTGACCTCGGCCACGCGCGGCAGGGCCAGCACCTTGTCGGCGACTTCCTCGGCCAGGATCTCACCCATGCCGCAGCCGGGTGCGGTCAGGGTCAGCTTGATCACGACGCGAACCTGCGCCTCGTCGACCGGGGTCACCTCGCAGCCGTAGATGAGACCGAGCTCGACGATGTCGACCGGGATCTCCGGGTCGTAGCAGGTCTTCAGCGTCTGCCAGACCAGATCGCGCACGTCGTCGACCGCCACGTCAGCCGGGATCGCCGGCGCCTGCGGCGGTTCGCGGCCGATGGCATCGGCATCGCGGCCGGGCAGGCGCACGAGCTGGCCGTCGGCGACGAGCGTGAAGCTCGAACCCAGCGCCTGCGTGACCTGTGCCCACGTGTCGGGTGCCAGTTCGAGCGGCGTGCCGTCGGGAATGCGCTCCACCCGCACGGGACGGCGCACCAGCACGGTGTCGCGCTCGCGGGTCGAGGTCAGGCTCATGGTGTGACTCCCGATTCAGCGTCGGCCTCGGCGGCCAGCGCATGCATCAGCGCGTGCCAGCCGAGCAGCGCGCACTTGATGCGCGCCGGGTAGCGGCGCACGCCGGCCAGGCTGACGAGCTTGCCCAGCTCGGCCGGCTCGGGCTCGCGCTGGCCGGTGAGCACTGCCCGAAAGCGCTGCTGCAGCGCCTCGGCCTCGGCGACGGTGCGGCCCTTG
>CAYRHU010000174.1:0-1806 GCA_964424155.1 uncultured Chitinophaga sp. | reverse complement strand
CGTAGGCCGTAAACTGAAGAAAAGGGAATACCGCAGCCTCTGGATCGCCCGTATCAACGCGGCGGTAAGGGAAGAAGGACTTACCTATTCATCGTTCATCAACAAACTCCAGAAGAAAGGGATCGAACTCGACCGCAAAGTGCTGGCCGACCTGGCGATGAACAACCCGGAGACGTTTAAGAGCCTGGTTGATTCCGTAAAATAATCGAATCAAGCCGTATTTAAAAAACCTCCCGTGGGAGGTTTTTTATTTTTAATCGCCGGTATAACTTCGTTTAAAGGTTTTTCCATTCCAATAAAGAACAAAGGTCGCCCGCTCGTAAAACTCCACATTGATGCCGTCCCCGGTTAAATTTTTCTTGCCGCCTTCCATACCTTCAAGAGGTCCTTTCGGGTAGGTGGATAATGCGCATAGGTCGATATCTTCTGACCAAAACAGAACAGGCCCATTTTTCAGCAGGATGGCGATAAGGTACACTTCCGATCCTGTAATCTTAACCAGCGCAGCCTGATCGATCAGTCCGTCACCGTTAAAATCACCGTTGGTTATATAAGGATAGTCCGGATGTTCTTTTCTTTTGGGAGCAATAAAATATTCAAATTCTCCCGCCGGCCAGTGGGCCATAGTATCGTTCACAACCACCCATCGGGATCCGGGTATTGCGGTAAGCCGGCTGTTTATTTCGGTTTCTGCCTCCGATGGCGTAAAGACCGGTGCAACGGGTACTGTTGAAGCCAGGGTATCCTGTACCACAGTTTGTGTCGTGCCGGAATTTGTTTTTTCTCCGGATTCTTTTTTGGCATTACAGGCAAGGAGCAGGAGCCAGGTAACGGGAACAAGTATTCTCATAAATAGTTTTTGGATGAGGAAATGGTCATCTAAGATAACCGGAACGTGAAATATTTCCATAAAAAAAGCCCCCGCAATCCGGGGGCTCAAACTTTTGTAATTATCATGCGCCTCCAAGAATAACAAGAAGCGCATATACAATCGCTGCAAAGATCAGCAGCCAGCTAAAGAAGAACGCGCCGGCGATTCCCAGCAGGAAAAGCAGCAGGGTGATCCAGAACTTGGAATTGGTTTCACCCTGGTGCAGGTAAACAGCCAACGGGGGTAGTAACAGGGCAAGGATGACCAGCAACAATGTGTTGGTATCGGCTTCCCTTCCGGCCCTGCGGGCCTCTTTGAATTTCCGGATCTCCCTGCGGGCCTGCTTTAATTTTTTATTGCGCTCGCCTTTGGGCATGCTACGGAGTTCCTCAAAAGCGGACCGGACGGCGGCTTTTTGTTCTTTCGTAAGCGGGGTGGAAACCGGGGGTACCGAAACCGCCGCGGATTCATTCAATGTAACCAGGGAAAAATGCAGGACCAGGAGAGGGGTGTAGATCATTCGCATAAGAGTTGTTTTCGTTTGGGCGGCAAATTCGGTGCCGATGCATAAAATTAAGCCCCGCATGTCGCGGGGCCGGCTAAAAAAATATCAACAGGTGTTAATTGTTTACATGATGTCCAGCGCTTTCACAAAAGCGGTGGTCTGGAAGGGCAGGATCAGCGTCAGCCATTCCCAGTGCGTGGAGATGGCGAAGATCAAAGCGGCCGTGGAGGCTAAGAATACCAGCCACCAGATTCCCCTGTATTTCTTGGTTTGTTCCATAGTCAAAAAAATTTGTGCAAAAATAGGGCGGGGACTTTATTCAAAAAAATGTTTTAAAGAGTGGGAGCGTCCTGGTTTGAAATGACTGAACCACATAGGACATAGAGCACATAGATTAACACATAGTATATTACAGTAAGGCTTATTCTAT
>CAYRHU010000173.1:0-1834 GCA_964424155.1 uncultured Chitinophaga sp. | reverse complement strand
GGCGTGATGTCAACAAAATGCGCGCCCGCTTTTTCGGTCTCTTCGCGGTTGACGGTATTGAACTGATCTATCTCTTCGGCTATTTTCTTACTATCGCGACTGCCTGCAAACGGAGTCACGCCCCAATCTGGGATGGACAACACGATGACTCGATTCGCGTCGCCGCCCGCGTATTCAACGGATTTATTCAACAGGAAAACGAACTGCTCGCGATATTCTTCGATGCCGCGTCCGCGATATTGGTTGTTGACGCCGATCAGAAGCGAGACCAGATCGTAGGGCGGACTGATCTCGCGCGCTTGAATTCCATCCCAAAGCTCGTCGGTCGTCCAGCCTGTGCGAGCGATGATGGTCACTTCGACCTCGCCCTCAGCGCTTGACTTCGCAAATTGGGGGGACGATTGAATCATGGAGGCAAGCTGCATAGACCAGCGTTCGGGCTCGTCCACGCTTTCGCCGATGGTGTACGAGTCGCCAAGAGCCAAATAACGGACAACGGGCATAGTGTTCTCTCCTTGGGCGGGCGTGGGCGCAGGCGAAGCGCAGGCGGCAAGAAAGATCAGACTCATCCAAAAGGCGCGCTTCATTTTGTAGATTATAGCCAAAACGAACAAGAATTAGGGCGCTATCATTTCAAGAATGGAAATTTTCACACGCAGTGAGAAAATAGACTAAAATAAGGCTCGATCTTATAAAATTAATCTTGGATCAAAATACGCAAGGCACGTCAAATTTCAACAGAGGAAATTCGCGCAACATGGAAAAAAACAGGCTGGCTGACCCGAAAACAGCAAACATTGCGCTTTGGGGCGGAATCGCGTTCGCCGTATTTTTTACATTTTTGATCTGGTTAGCAAACCCGCTTCTTGACCGCTTCGTGCTAATCGCGCCGGGGGAACCGCGCATCTACGACTGGCAGCTGCTTGAACCAACCAAAATGGGGCAGATCTCGTATTGGGGACTTTATGCCCTCCACCAAATTATTTTGTGGAGATTGATCTATTACGCCCAAACGAAAGTAAAAAAATATGCCACAGGTCTGAATCCCGTGAACTTATGGGCAATGGGAGTGAATGTCGTTTTCATTGTGCTGCATTTCATCCAAACGCACATTTGGTACGACGGCATCGCGCAGGACACGTCTTCTACGACCTCTCAGGGATCGGTCGTGTTGATGTTATGCGTGATCCTGCTCATGGAAAATAAACGGCGCGGCATGTTCTTCGGCGCAAAAGTTCCATTCGGCGAGCGCGTGACCTCGTTTGCGCGCAAATATCACGGCTATTTATTTTCATGGGCGATCGTGTACACGTTCTGGTTTCATCCCATGGTCAGCACGCCCGGGCATTTGGTCGGTTTCTTCTACATGTTCATGCTGATGCTGCAGGGAAGTTTATTCCTCACTCGCATTCACATCAACAAACAGTGGACGATCTTGCAGGAAGTGATGGTGTTCTTTCACGGCACGATGGTCGCTATCTATCAAGGCGGAGATATTTGGCGGATGTTCGCTTTCGGCTTCGCGGCGATGTTCGTCGTGACGCAAATGCACGGGCTCGATCTCTCGCGTCTTACGCGCTGGGCGATCGGTTTGGGCTATGCGGCGGCGGCGATCCTTGTCTATCGCGCAGATTGGTCGAGCGTGAACGAGATCGTTCGCATCCCGATCATCGAATATTTGGTGGCGTTCATCATCGCGGGGCTGATCGCGCTTGGGTTTTGGATCGCGCGTTTCTTCGGGAAGCCGCAAGGCGACCCAGCCAGCGCGGGCGATTAAGAATCGACGTGAGAGAATGTTCGCGCGGCGGCTTGACGCGCAGCGTTCCGCGTTGAG
>CAYRHU010000172.1:0-1985 GCA_964424155.1 uncultured Chitinophaga sp. | reverse complement strand
CACGACGGCATCGCGGTCGTGAGCGTTGCCGACCACCCCGTTCTGTACGTCGACGACGACGAGCGCGGTGTTCGGACGATCGGGCAAGGTGGTCATGGCACAGCAGATTGGCCGGTCGCGGACAGGTTGTCCAGCGGTCACCTCGGCCCATGGCTCCGCTGAGTGTGACCGGCGAGACACGACCCACGGGTGGAAGCCGGCGCGAACGACGGCAGAGTGGTCGGTGGCTACCAGGGTATGGCGTTGAGCAGTCGACCTTCACCGGCGACTCAGCGGTTCGACTCCGCGCTTGGCCACCACATCAGCGGGCGGGCAGCAACACACCGGGGTTCAGCAGACCGCCCGGGTCGAGTGCGTGCTTGATCGCCCGAAGGGCGGCCACGTGGGCGGGGCCCTTCAGGCGCTCGAGCCACTCTGCCTTGGCGACGCCGATGCCGTGCTCGGCGCTGATCGTGCCACCCAGCTCGATCGCCGTCGACAACACCAGCTCCTTCAGCGCAGGCTCGGCCGCACCCGCGTCGAGGACGTTCACGTGAAGGTTGCCCTCAGCGAGGTGACCGAACACGATCAGCCGTGCGGAGGGCGCCAACTCGCGCAGACCGGCGCGCACCGCACGCACGAGGCGGTCGAGGTGCAGCACCGGCACGGCCACATCGAGCTTCAACGGCTTGCCCAGCGCGCCGATCGCGATGGTCACGTGGTCGCGGATCGCGAAGAGATGGTCGCGCTGGGGGCCGACCGCCATCACGCCGGTCTCGGTGGAGAGGAACTCGGCCAGCTCGTCGCCCGGGTCGGTGTGCGCGGCACAGTCGATGAGCACGAACGCCCCGGCCGAGGACGGATCGATCGGCGCCTTCACCCCGAGGTGCTTGCACGCCACCTGCAGCGCCTCGGGCAGCAGCACCTCCGCTGCGTCGAGCGACGCAAGGCGGCGCAACCGGGGCAGCAGGCCCACCGCGTGCACCAACGAGTCGCACGCCACCAGCGCAGCCGCGGTCTGGCGGTACCACGGCACAAGGCGCACGCGTGCCGCGGTCACCACTGCCAACGTGCCCTCGCTGCCCACCAGCAACTGGGTGAGCGACGGCCCCGCTGTCTCCTTCGGGAGGCCGTCGAGCTGGGTGATGACCGAGCCGTCGGCGAACACCGCCTCCAGCCCCATCACCTGGGCGCGCATCGTGCCGAAGCGCACCACCCGCGAACCACCGGCGTTCGTGTTCACCGCCCCGCCGACCGTGGCCGTCGCCCGGGCACCCCAATCCACGGCGAAGTCCAACCCCGCCGCCCGCGCATGCTGCTGCAACTGCTCGATCGTCACGCCCGCGCCGGCGGTCACCTGGTGCGCCTCGGCGTCGATCACACCGAGTTCGTCGAAGCGGCGCATCGACAGCACCACCGCACCACCGCGTGGCGTACTGCCGCCCACCAATCCGGTGTTGCCGCCCTGGGGCACCACCCCCACACCGGCAGCGGCGCACACACGCAACACCTCGGCCACCTGATCGGCCGTGCGCGGCCGCACCACGCAGGGGGTGTCGTCGATGTACTGGCGCAGCCAGTCGATCTCGTAGCCCGACTTCATGTCGGGGTCGGTGAGCACGTGCTGTTTGCCCACCACCGCGCGCAACGCCTCGAACAGCGCCGGCAGGTCGACGTGATCAGGCAACGATCTGCGCTCCCGGCGGCAACTCGCCGAGCAGGGCGTCGCTGACCCAGCAGCGGGTGAGGTGCAGGGTGCTCTCGATGCGCACCACCTTGGCCGGTTCGTCGTAGTCGCGGCCGCACATCGACAACGCGGCCTTCACGCACGCCTCTTCGTCGGGCAACACCATCGGCATCTTCGAGCGCTGCAGACCCGCGATCGCTGACGTGAACGTGTTGACGTACGTCTTCTGCCAGTCGATCTTGTTCGCCAGCGCGGCAGGGATGAAGTCGGCGGTGCCGACGCCCAGCGCGTTGCCGGCCGAGATGTCGGTGAGGTCGAG
>CAYRHU010000171.1:0-1993 GCA_964424155.1 uncultured Chitinophaga sp. | reverse complement strand
AGGTCGAGCACCCGGTCACCGAGGCGATCACGGGGCTGGACCTGGTCGAGCTGCAGCTGCACGTCGCGGCCGGCGAGCCGCTGCCGATCGCGCAGTCCGACGTGCGCTGGCGCGGCCACGCGATCGAGGTCCGCCTGTGCGCCGAAGACGCCGCGGCAGGCTTCATGCCGCAGAGCGGCACGCTCACCACGTGGCGGCCGCCGCACGGCGTACGGGTCGAGCACGCGCTCGCTTCGGGTGCCGAGATCCCGCCGTACTACGACTCGATGATCGCGAAGATCGTCGCGCACGGGCGCACGCGCGACGAGGCGCGCCGCCGCCTCGTGCACGCGCTCGAGGACACGGTCGCGCTGGGGATCACGACGAACCAGGTCTTCCTCGCGCGCTGCCTCGCGCATCCGGAGTTCGCCGCCGGCGGCGCGACGACCGCGTTCATCGGCCGCCACCAGGCCGCGCTGCTCGAGGCGGACGCCGATACGCGCGTGCGCGCCGAGGCCGTCGCCGCGGTGCTGCTGCAGGAGACCGCAGGCGGGGCGCGGGCGCGTCCCACGGGGCGGCGCCTGTCGCACTCGCTGCCGGTGCCGCTGCGCTTCGAGCTGAACGGGGCGGTGTGCCAGGCCAGCGTCGTGCAGCACGCGACGCACGACTACTCGGTCGACGTCGAGGGCCGGCACTTCGAGCTCGAGGTCGTCGAGCTCGGCGCGCACGCGGTGCGCTTCGGCTGCGACGGCGTGCTCGAGAGCGCCGCGTATCACCGCGACGGCAACCGGCTGCTCGTGCACTACCGCGGCCTGCCTTGCACGGTCGAGGACCGCACGCGCAGCGCGACCGCGCGCCGCGCCGAAGGCGGCGGCGACGGCAAACTGCGCGCGACGATGAACGGTCGCGTGGTCGCGGTGCAGGTCGCGGTCGGCGACGTCGTTCGCGCGGGCCAGCCGATGGTCACGCTCGAGGCGATGAAGATGGAGCACGTGCACGGCGCGCCGGTCGCGGGCCGCGTGACCGCGGTGCACGTCGGCGTCGGCGACCAGGTCGCGGCGCGACGCATCGTCGCCGAGATCGAGCCCGACGCCGCGGCCGGGGCACAATAGCGTTCGACGGGCCGCCGCCGGCGACCCGGCGGCGAAGACACGGGCGCGCCGGCAGCGGCGGCCCCGGGATCACGAAGCAGGCGCGCCGGCACCGGCCGGCGGCCCCGAGGAGAGCGACGATGGATTTCGAGCACAGCCCCCGATCGGTCGAGCTGCAGAAGCGCGTGCAGCAGTTCATGGACCAGCACGTGTATCCGGTCGAGAAGCTCTACGACGAGCAGATCGTGTCGTCGGGCAATCGCTACCGCAACCCGCAGGTGCTCGAGGACCTGAAGAAGCTCGCGCGCGCGCAGGGCCTGTGGAACCTGTTCCTGCCGGGCGACCACGGCGCCGGGCTCTCCAACGTCGAGTACGCGCCGCTGTCGGAGATCATGGGCCGCGTGCTGTGGGCGTCGGAAGTGTTCAACTGCTCCGCGCCCGACACCGGCAACATGGAGGTGCTCGCCAAGTACGGCACCGACGCCCAGAAGAAGCGCTGGCTCGAGCCGCTGCTCGCCGGCGAGATCCGCTCGTCGTTCTCGATGACCGAACCGGAGGTCGCGTCCAGCGACGCGACGAACATCCGCTGCGAGATCCGCCGCGACGGCGACTACTACGTGATCAACGGACGCAAGTGGTTCACGTCGGGCGCGATGAGCGAGCACTGCAAGCTGCTGATCGTGATGGGCAAGACCGACCCGAACAACCCCGACGCGCACAAGCAGCAGTCGATGATCCTGGTGCCGCGCGACGCGCCCGGCGTGCGCATCGTGCGCGACATCATGACCTTCGGCTACGACGACGCGCCGATGGGCCACCCCGAGATCGTCTACGAGAACGTGCGCGTGCCGGTCGAGAACCGGCTCCTCGGCGAGGGGCGCGGCTTCGAGATCGCGCAGGGCCGGCTCGGGCCCGGGCGCATC
>CAYRHU010000170.1:0-2162 GCA_964424155.1 uncultured Chitinophaga sp. | reverse complement strand
GTTCAACGGTGCGGCGGTCTGCGGGCGGAGCGGTGCGGTACCTTGCGAAGGACGAATGCCGCGCGCGGCAGGGTCGTTCGGAGGTGCGCGGCACGCAGCGATCGGTGGCGGGATTCTATCCGATGGTTTGTCGTGGCCGCGAGGAGGCACGAAGGTCGTAATTCATTAGTATCGATTGACGATACTAGAGTCGTCACGCGATACTATCGACCGACTCGAGCTCGCCGGCGATCGAGCGGATCAGTGGAGCATTCGCGTCAACGATCAGTGGCGAATCTGTTTCCGATGGGAGGCCGGCTTCGCGTATGACGACGAGATCGTCGACTATCACTGAGGCAGTCCCGCTCTCGAGGAGTTCGTGGCTGGCATGAGTATCCACCGCAGCGTACTCAAGCGCGAATCGTTCCGCGGCATCACGACCGGCCGCAAACTTGCCCCGGTGCACCCTGGGGACGTGCTGCTTGCCGACTTCATCGAGCCGCTGGGGATCACCCGATATCGCCTGGCGAAGGCAATCGGAGTGCGGCAGCGTCGCATCGATGAAATCTGTGCGGGCACCCGCGCGATCACGGCCGACACCGCGGTGCGCCTCGGGCTCGCCTTCGGCATCGACCCGCAGTTCTGGCTGAATCTGCAGTCGCAGTACGACCTCGAGGTCGTTCAGCGTGAGCAGGGCGAGCGGTTGTCGGAGACGGTGCAGGTGCTGACTGCCTGATTCACGGTATGAGGTCGATGCCATGTCCTCCATCCGCCTCGACGAGATCGGTCTGCTGGTGCGCCAACGTCGCGAAGCGCTTGGCCTGTCCCAGGAGCGCCTGGCCCGGCTGGCCGGCTTGTCGCGGGCAACGATCAATCAGCTCGAAACGGGCGTCATCGTCGATCTGGGCCTGACCAAGCTCGCGCAGTTGCTGGATCTGCTCGGCCTCTCGCTTCGAGCCGAGCACCCGAAGCGCCCGGGCCGTGGGCTCGCGTCGGTCAGCCGCACGGCCAACGTGAGCTACCGGCGGGCGTTGACGCCGCAACAGCTCGCGGCACGGCGCTGACTTCGCTACCGACACCGGCGCAGCAAGGATATCGAGATCTTCGTACCGGATCCGCAATACCTCGGGTACGTGACACCACGCCTGAGCGACGTGGCCGAGTCGATCGCCACCGATTACTTCGAGGGCGCCGGGTACGTCAAGCTGCTGCGTCCCGAAGGCGAGATCGACTTCGTCGCGTCGCCCAACCTGACGGACACGCCCTACGAGTCGTGGCGGGTGCTGAATCGGCCGGTGCGCGTCGAGACCGCGACGGAGATCATCGCCAAGAATCTCTGGCATCGGGGCGATGCCCCGAGCGCTCGTGATCTCTTCGATTTGTCGCTCGTCATCGAGCGCGAGCCGGCGATGCTTCGACGAGCGCACTCGTTCCTCACCCGGCATCGGCAAACGTTCGTGGGCCAGCTCGAAAGCCGTGCGGCCGTGCTTCGCGCGCAGTTCGATGCCATCGACGCGCTCGACTATCGTCCCAGGTTCGACGAAGCGGCCGAGCGCGCCGCAAGGGTCGACGGGATGCGCGTCAGGGTTGCCTGACGGCTCGGCCCCGCAGGCCGACGTTCGCGCCCCGTGCGCGCAGGCTCGTGCCTCGCGCTGCGCTACGCAAGCATCACGGGCGGCGACAAGCGCAATCTTGCAGCCCGCCTGGCCAACGCCTTGTCGAACGTGGCGAGGCGCTCGCTGCCCGAACTCAGCGCCAGGTGCAGCGCATCAGCGAAGTCCATGCCCTGCTCGCAGGCGTCCACTGCCTGGCGGACCGAATCGGCGTACAGCGGCTCGAAGTTCGGCAGGCCCATCAGCAGGCGCAGGGCCCGGGCGATTTCGCTCGCACCGCGTTCGTTGGCTTCGAGCACCCAGACCAGTTCGAGCATGACCGTGGGTGCCGCGGTGAATTTCCGGTTCCGATGCTGAAGCAGCGCCCGGGCGCGCGCGTACTGCGCGGCGTCGTCGCGCAACAGCAGCCGCGCGAGCAGGTTCGTGTCCAGCGCGATCATCGTGCCGTGTGCTTCGCGACCAGACGGCGGGCGATGACTGCCCGCGCCTGCGCATCCGTCAGCGTCTTGCGGCTCGGGTCGGCCAGGCGGGCTGCAATCGGCCGGAGGGCCGACGCGCGCCGCGAACGAT
>CAYRHU010000169.1:0-2267 GCA_964424155.1 uncultured Chitinophaga sp. | reverse complement strand
AGGGCTGAGTCGGGCTTTCCAGGCTTTCCACAGACCGTTTGAAATTCCTATGCGCCAGTATACTGAATGTGAGTCGGCCTGAGCTGCCGCTGAAGGAGCCCGCCATGTCCAACGCCGCATCCACCCCGTTCGTCCGCAATGCCTGGTACGTGGCCGCCACGCCTGGCGAGATCGACGACAAGCCGCTGGGCCGCACCATCTGTGGCGAGCGCATCGTCTTCTACCGCGGCGACGACGGCAGGGTCGCGGCGCTGGAGGACTTCTGCCCGCACCGCGGCGCGCCGCTGTCGCTGGGCCGGGTGGTGGAGGGCAAGCTCGTTTGCGGCTACCACGGCCTGGAGATGGGCTGCGACGGCAAGACCATCGCGATGCCGGGCCAGCGCGTGCGTGGCTTCCCGGCGATCCGCAGCTTTCCCGTCATCGAGAAGCACGGCTTCGTCTGGGTCTGGACCGGCGACCCGGCCCAGGCCAGCGAGGACGAGCTGCCCCACCTGCACTGGGCCGACGACCCGGAGTGGGCCTATGGCGGCGGCCTGTACCACGTGAAGGCCGACTACCGCCTGATGATCGACAACCTGATGGACCTTACGCACGAGACCTACGTGCACGCCACCAGCATCGGCCAGCCGGAGATCGACGAGACGCCGTGCAAGACCACGGTGGAGGGCGACAGTGCCGTCACCAGCCGCTTCATGAACGACATCCCGGCGCCGCCGTTCTGGCGCATGGCCATGCGCGCCCACGGCCTGCCTGACGATCAGAAGGTGGACCGCTGGCAGATCTGCCGCTACACCCCGCCCAGCCACGTGATGATCGAGGTGGGTGTGGCGCTGGCCGGCCACGGCGGCTACGAGGCGCCGAAAGACAAGAAGGTCTACAGCATCGTGGTCGACTTCATCACCCCCGAGACCGAGACCTCGATGTGGTACTTCTGGGGCATGGCGCGCAACTTCCGCGCGCAGGACAAGGCGCTGACGGCGCAGATCCGGGAAGGGCAGGGCAAGATCTTCGCCGAGGACCTGGAGATGCTGGAACGCCAGCAGGCCAACCTCACGCGGTGGCCCGAGCGCCGGTTGCTGATGCTCAACATCGACGCCGGCGGCGTGCAGGCGCGCAAGGTGATCGACAAGCTGGTGGCCACCGAGCAGGCCGCCCAGCCCGCTGCCGCCTGAGCGCTACCATCGCCCGATGACTGCGCCCACCACCCTGAACGTGCGCGTCGTGCGCAAGGCCGTCGAGGCCGAGGACATCTGCAGCCTGGAGCTGGCCGCGGTCGACGGCGGCCCGCTGCCGGCGTTCTCCGCCGGCTCGCACGTGGACGTGCAATTGCCCGGCGGCCTGACCCGCCAGTACTCGCTGTGCAACGACCCGGCCGAGACCCACCGCTACCTGCTCGGCGTGCTGAAGGACGCCGCCTCGCGCGGCGGCTCGCGCGCGGTGCACGAACAGGTGCAGGAAGGCAGCCTGCTGCAGATCAGCCCGCCGAAGAACCACTTCGCGCTGGCGCACGACGCGCAGCGGCACCTGCTGCTGGCCGGCGGCATCGGCGTCACGCCCATCCTGTGCATGGCCGAGCGGCTGGCGCGCACCGGCGCGGCCTTCGAGATGCACTACGCGACACGGTCGAAGGCGCGCACGGCCTTCGCCGGCCGCATCGCCGCGTCGTCCTTCGCCGACCGCGTGCACTTCCACTTCGACGACGGCGACGCGGCGCAGAAGCTCGACATCCCGGCGCTGCTGGGCACGCCGCGCGCCGGCGAGCACGTCTACGTCTGCGGGCCGAAAGGCTTCATGGACGCGGTGCTCGGCGCCGCGCGCGCCGCCGGCTGGCCCGAGACCCAGCTGCACTACGAGTTCTTCGGTGCCGAGGTGGGGCCGTCGGCCGGCGACGGTGCCTTCGAGGTCGTGCTGTCTAGCTCCGGTCGCGTGATCCCGGTGGCGGCCGACCAGACCGTGGTGCAGGCGCTGGACGCTGCCGGCGTGCTGGTGCCCACGTCCTGCGAGCAGGGCGTGTGCGGCACCTGCCTGACACGCGTGCTCGAAGGCGAGTGCGACCACAAGGACATGTACCTCACGCCCGAGGAACAGGCCGCTCACGACCAGTTCCTGCCCTGCTGCTCGCGCGCCAAGTCGCCGCGGCTGGTGCTGGACCTCTGACCCTTGCTGCCACGCGCGGCAGAATCACCACGACCTCCAGGAGACAAACGATGACCGCACGCACCACGCCCCCGTTCCGCGCCGACCACGTCGGCAGCTTCCTGCGCCCG
>CAYRHU010000168.1:0-2394 GCA_964424155.1 uncultured Chitinophaga sp. | reverse complement strand
CCTTTGTCCCGCACTATTCGCGCGCTGGAGACAGACTTGGGAGTGGTACTGCTCCGGCGCGCGGCGCGCGGTGCCAGCCTGACTTGCGCCGGGCAGATCTTCCTGCAGGATGCCCGCCGCATCATGCTGGCGGTCGAGCAAACTGAAGCCAGAGCGCGCGCTGCGGCCGAGGGGTGTCAGGATACGCTGCGCATTGCACTTGCAGGCGACATCGGACGGTCTCGGTTGTCGACGTTGCTCGCACTGTGCCGGCAGGAAGCTCCGCAGGTCAACATCCGTCTATCCGAGATGCCAATAGCCCAACTGGTGCATGGATTGAACTCGGACCTGTTCGATGCCGGCTTTGCAATGATCGACGACGTGGGCGCGGGGATCATTGCTACGCCGGTGTGGGTAGACCCATTGGTGGTCGCACTGTCCGCACGACATCCGCTGCTGGTCTTCAAGGAGGTACCGCTGGAAGAAGTGGTGAGATATCCGCTGGTGCTGTGCGATCCACAGAGCTGTAAAGGCTGCAGGCAGCAGCGTGAACGCCTGTTCCGGTCATTCGAGGTGCGGCCGATGATGGACGAGTACATCACCACCCGTGGTCTGATGCTGACGTTGGTGGCGGCGGGGTACGGAGTCGGCTTTTCGAGCGCTGCACATTTTGCGGGCTGCCAACAGGCAGACGTGGTGGCCCGGCCGCTGGTTGATCGGACGGCATCGCTGACCACCTATCTGCTGCGACCAGAAAGAGACATGGGAAAAGCGTTGAGGCAGTTCATCGATCATGCGACGCGTGTCGGGCCGCCTTCAGGCGCTTGAAGAATGGTCTTTGTAAAGACCGTCTATCGGACGGCGTGATTCCTTTTCGGTCTTACGCCTGACCCGAATTGCATCACGGCCAGGCAGCTACCTATCGCTCCTTTGCGAGCCGCCGCACATGTCGATCTGATGCCGGTGCGTGACGCACCCATCTCTGCCGGGCGAGTCAGTGAAGTGACGCGGAACGCATGCGCCGTTGCTGAGTGCAAACCGGCCCGGAGAGGTGACGCATTAGTTCTTTACCCTCAGACGGTTTCGGGCGAAAACCTTGTCAAAGGTTTCCAGGTGGAGCGCGGTGCCACTCCTGTCCTTTTGATGAGTTAGGGCGCGCGACCTTTCGGGCTGCTGCCCAGGTAATAGGGTATTTGTCCGGGGCATTATGGTGGAGGACTACGCGGCGTCTTAAGGTGCAACCGTCCAATTTTGATTGAGGGCATAACCGACGGGCGGCATCTTCACCACGATGCCGGCCGCGCGGTTCATCCGGGTTCCTGGGTAATCGCCGCGCCCAGGTGGGTCGGGCGCGATTGCCGGAGTTTGATCCGACGATGAGAAGCGCGATATGCAGAAATCAAGCTGCCTTTCCTTTGGCGCCAGGACGTACTACCGACCGATCGAGGCGGCGATCCGTTGGGCGGGCCTGTTGCGCTTCGAGTTGCGTATTCTGGAAACGCTCGGGCCGCGTGCTATCCCCGAGACGAGCGATTTCCCGCGCTGGCCGGTGTTGCGGCTTTTCGCGGAGCGAATCTTTGACGCGCTGACACACGATGAACTGCGCTTTGGCAAAGCCGGTATCGCACAGGAATCGCAGCGCCCCGCACTCGATGACCCTGACTTGATCGTGCGCCATGTCGATCTGAAGGCGTGGATGTCGTATTACTACCCTGGCGAGCGGCCGCCGTTCCTGTTCGACGAAATCGAGCGCGAGTTGCATCCCGCTGTGAACCTGGCAACGCTGAACGTGCTGTTGGCAGACCGCGAAGCGACCAAGATGCAACTCGCAGAACTCACACAATTGCATGCGGCGTCGCATGCGCAGCACGAAGCGTTGGCGAAGGAATATGCCATCCGTACAGCCGAGGGTGACGGCGCACGTGAGCCGGGACTGCGCAGCGAATCGACCTATCTGAACATCATTGGCGGCTTGCTGACGTTGCTGTTAGGCAAGTCACCCGCCGGCACATCCTATTCATCCTTCGACAACGTGGGCGCCGTAGTCAGCGCGCTGCTGGCCCACCATGAAGGACGGCCTGGCATCAGTGAGCGGACGCTGTGGAGCAAGCTCGCCCAAGCGCGCCGCCACCTGGAAGCATCGCGCTGAACCTGCGGCGGCGCACTGCAATTGCAGTTGTGCGTTCTGCAGTTGCAGTGAATTCCGCAGCGGCAGCGTATGGAATACGAGGCACTTTCTTATCAGCGCCGTCGAGCGTCTAGGAGTGTCTCTCATGTCTTCGCAGATCACCGCGCCGGCCTTGCCGCCCGAGCACCGCATCCTGCGCCGCACCGAAGTCGAGGTCAAAACTGGCTTCAAACGCGCGCACATCTACAGCCTGATGAAGGAAGGCAAGTTCCCCAAGGCGCTGCGCC
>CAYRHU010000167.1:0-2395 GCA_964424155.1 uncultured Chitinophaga sp. | reverse complement strand
ATTCGATGATCCGCTGCGTTGGCTGACCCTGCTCGTCCAGCTCCCAATGACGCGGTGGGCGCTCGTAGGGAGAGTTGAGGATCGGGTGATCGAAAAACGGGTTAGACATCGCGACGATCTCGGGTTGCCGACGAGAGAGACGGACTATTTGAGCTGCGGACTTTGCTTCCTGCGAAGTCCCCTCATTTCTGAGCCGCTTTCGCCTTGGGCGCGGGTTTGAGAAACCGTTCGATGGCGATTCGGACAACATCGGACCGCGTCGGGATCGCTCCAAGTTCCGGGAGCATCTCGACCCGCTTGGCGTCCAGGAGGCGAACCAATTCGTCGGTAAGCCGGACGTTGACCTGCTGTCGGTCTGCTTCAGCCTTCTTCATCACGGCCCCCAAGAACTGTGTCTAGGTGTAGGCAGCAGTGTACGTCTAACCGCCCACCCCGTCTTCCCGTCTAGCGGAAAGACTTGACTTAGACTGTCTACCGTGCTACTCTTCATCGTGTCTATTTGCTACGCAGGCTTTGGACACCCCCTATCTTTCAGGTGTGACTCATGAAAACGAAAATGCGGATTCCTGCCCAAACGATGGTTCCTAACGTCCCGACAAACTTCCAGGTGAAGAAGGCCGTGCTGGACGCAATGGCAGGTCTCGACCGGAAGCACGGGTCCTTGGACGACTGGAAGAGCACCGCGAAGAGAACCAGTCACTACGTGCTGGTGCACGAAGGTAAGGAGTACCCGGCCGCAGGACTTCTCGGCCCGAAGGACATCCATGGCTACTTGCGCCACCCGGCCCTTCAGTACTTTCGCTTCGAGTCGAAGTACGTTTCCGATTGGAGCGAACTCGAACTGACGCTCCTGTTCGCGTTCCTACATGCGCATGACCGCGCCTACCCACATACGGATTCCCGCGTGCAAAGCCTCTGTGACGCGCTAAATTCCGGCGCGGTCCGGCAGCGACTGCACGCCGCCGGCCTGCCTACACCGGTAGCACGGACAGCTTCTGTCGAGCCGCGCACTCCATTCAGCGTCGCGCCCAAGTTGGTGCAGCTGCTGAACCTGAGGTCTGGTCAGGATGTGGGATTCCTTCCTCCCGAGAAATCCCCGGAGCGGGCCCTCTGGTCGAAGTTGAGGGGGAACCTCGCTCCCTACCTAGGCAAAGCGCTCGAAATCCTGAAGCCGAAGCACGCGGCCATTTTCGAGCGGCATAGCGAGCAGCCGCCGGGTGACCAACAGCGTCGCCTCAGGAAACCGGCCGATGGGACCCTGCAAACGGAAGCCGGGAAGACAGGCGTGGGGCGCTTCCAGCTCCTGCCCTTTCAACCGAAGTCCTCTACTACCGTTCCTCGGTCATAAACGAGGCTTGGCATGAATTGCGTCGCCAGGCGCACGCACGAGGCGATAGTGAACGCGCTTGCCCGAACGCTGCTGCCGACGAGATGTGAGCTACGTTACGACCCAGTGCGCGAAGACCTCGTCGCCATCTGGCCGGACCGGGTAATACTCTTTGAGGTAAAGACCGATACGCGAGCACCGTCTGTCGAGCAAGGACTTGGGCAGCTGATGATCTACGGTATTGACGTAGCCGAGGCTTACGCCGGCCGCTCATTCATGAGAGTTCTAGTCGTCCCTTGTCGACCATCCGGTTCAGGCGGCAGGGCATGTCGATCGGCTCTCGTTTACATCATAACCTTCAGACGCGTTGCAGACGACGAATTCACCTTCACCGAAGACCCTAAATCGGGCTCAACGATCTTTACGCATGCGCGCGATCGGACGAGACGAACGATGCGTCGGAGAGGAAAAAAATAAAACACGTCGCGGGCAATCATCACCTTTCCCGTTAACGCCCAACGGAAGAATATTTCGCTGGGAATGTTGGTGCGGGTAAAACATTGACGGTAGAATCGGCATCGTAGTCTGATCCCCGCGCGTGGCACTTTGCCCCGCGCCCCGGCCCGCGCAGGCCGACCCTCGCGATGAGGGAACCCCCACCGGGGGAGCGAGATTGCTAAGGGCGACGCAACGTCGCCCGGCCGTTAGAGCGGCGCGACCGGAAACAACCGGACTCCGAATGGGCAGTTGCGGATACTCCGCGCTGGCGAGCCATTGCCCATTCTTTGTCCACACGCCGGCGCGGAGAAGGATGAGCTATGTCTATCACGCGCGGAACTGAGCAGCGCGTTGCCGGCGTCACCGCTCGCCGAGGTCGCCTTGGATGACACCGTGGCAGTATCGGAAGCAAAGACTTTGGCTTGGATGGTGGAGTTCAAGAACGAACCGCCGCTCCACACGTTGCTTCCTATGAAGCTCGCGAATGGCAAGTCCGTGCCCAGCGTGCATGTCGTGTGCATGCGGTGCGGCAACCGCATCTCGGGCGACCAGGTACATGGCCGGTTAATT
>CAYRHU010000166.1:0-2508 GCA_964424155.1 uncultured Chitinophaga sp. | reverse complement strand
GCACAAAAACTGTCGATTTCGTCATTTAGTGTCGATTTCGTCATAATGTGACATTTTGATCACCTGCATTTGGAAAACCGCCTGAACCTGGGTTAGATTTGTTCCGCAGACGGGTCCTGATCAGGCAGGCGCGGCTGCTTTTAAACAACATTTAAATCAATAAAAAACCATGAGACGAGCATTCCTTTTCCTGCCGGCCTTTCTTTTCACACTCACCGCTTCATCACAACTTTTCAAAAAGGACAACCCGGTGGAAGTGGCCCCGCTGCTACCGGATTCTATTTCAAATAACTGGAAACCGGCAACCGTCCTTGATTATGATTCCGCGGGCAAAACGTACTGGGTAAAGCTGGACGATGGAACTAAAATGGACATCCCTTCCCATAACCCCGAGAAATGGATCCGGCCCGTGGCCGCCACGCTGGCACGGCTGGGGCCCGACAAACCCATCCGCTATGAAAACAGGCTGCGGCTGATCAAGGGCTTCTCCTGCCGCCCCTCGGAAACCTATATCAAAAAAAACGTAAAAGCCAAACTGGCGGAATACTTTAAAGACTACCCGGACATCTATGTTGACATCACTTCCTTCAAGGCGCAGCATGGTTATGATGATCCAAAAAACAAGGGACAATTCATCTACCCGTATAAAATTGAAATGCTGGTCTACCTGAAACGCACGCTAACATTTGGGGGAAAAGAATACATGGAATACCAAACCTGGGAGTTTGACCGGGTGTATGAGTATGCCACCCGGCCCGGGAAACAATGCGAATTCTATCCTTTACCCGCTTCGGATGCCAAAATGCTTTCGGGAGGATGGTACAAATGATCCAGTGCGCGCAGTGCCAACCTTGCCAGACGCAGCTTTGATGGGTTACCTCCAATCCTCAAACACCACTCTCCCCCCGATCACCGTTTGCAGCACTTTCACTTCGCGGATCTTTTCCGTGGGGATGGTAAAGAGATCGTCACTTAAGACAACAAAATCGGCCAGCATGCCGGGTTTTAACATACCCAGTTTATTTTCCTGGAAACCTGCATAGGCGTTATTGACCGTATAGCAACGAAGCGCATCATCCACACTGATCTTCTGCTCCGGGTACCAGCCACCGGGATTTTTATCATCGAGGGTGCGGCGGGTAACAGCCGCATAGATGCCCTCGAGCGGGGTGAGGGGGGCCACGGTCCAGTCGGAGCCGAACGTAAGCGTTGCACCCGCATCCAGCAGGGACCGGAAAGGATAGGTTCTTTTTAACCGGTCGTCTTCAAGACGCTTGGCCGCCCAGCGACCGTCGTCAATGGCATGATAGGGCTGCATGGAAGGGATCACGTTCAGTCTGGCAAAGCGGCCAATGGCCTTTTCACTCAGGTGCTGGGCATGCTCGATCCGGAAACGGCTGCCGTTGTTCGCCTTCTTCTGTATGGCTTCTTCAAAAACATCCAGCAGCCAGTCGTTGGCCCGGTCGCCGATGGCATGGATTGCCACATGCAATCCGGCCGCGTCCGCATCCAGTATCCATTTTCTCAAAGTATTCGTATCATTCAGTATGAGACCCGTACTGTTGGGGGCATCGAGATAGGGTTTATAGAACCAGGCCGTGGTGGAACCAAGGGAGCCGTCCACAAATCCCTTCAGGCCGCCCCAGCGGAGCCAGTCATCTCCCCTTCCGTTCTGCTGAATATAATCAGCCATCTTTTTCCATCGACTCACCGGAACAAATGAATAGATCCGTATAGCTAATTCCTTTTTTGCTACCGCCCGCCGGTAGGTTTCCAGGTCGGCCCATCCGCCATAGCTGCCCACGTCATGCACCTGCGTCACCCCGTTCCGATGCGCATGCGCAGTGGCCCGGTGCAACTGATTATCCAGTTCCGCAGGACCGGGATCCGGGATCTTGCCGTACATCAAACCCATGGCGTCATCTTTCAGAATACCGGTGGGTTCGCCGGTTACAGGATCCTTTACGATCTCACCCCCATCCGGGGTTTTGGTATTCTTATCTATCCCCGCCAGCCTCATGGCCACTGAATTGGCCAGCGCCATATGACCATCGTAACGGGAAACAAATACGGGATGATCACCGCATACACTGTCGATCCATTCTTTTCGTGGCAGTTCACCGCCCCATGCCTCGTGGTCCCAGTCGCCGCCCTGTATCCATTTTATGCCGGGATTGGCGTGGATATAGTCTTTCAGTATCGCAATGAAATCTTCTTTCGTTTTTGCCTTGCGAAGATCCACCGCGTTGAGCTGGTACCCGCCGCTTAAAAAATGAGTGTGATTATCAATAAAACCGGGTACGATCATTTTACCTTTCAGATCCACTACCACATCCGCCTTTACTTTCGCCGGGTCATTGCCTGAATAAATTATCTTATCTCCCTCTACGGCAAGACAGGTGGCGGAGGGATTGCTTTTATCGCCCGTCCAGATCTTCGTGTTTGTATATAAAGTGATTTTTCCCGGCTGTTGCGAATGACCGGTATGCGTGGCCATCATGGTAAGGA
>CAYRHU010000165.1:0-2512 GCA_964424155.1 uncultured Chitinophaga sp. | reverse complement strand
CCTGTTCCGCAGCGAGTTCCTCTTCATGAACCGCGGCGGCGAGCTGCCCGGCGAAGACGAGCAGTTCGAGGCCTACCGGGCCGCGGTGGAGGCGATGAACGGCTTGCCGGTGACGATCCGCACGGTCGACATCGGCGCGGACAAGCCGCTGGATCGCATGTCCGTGAACGAGCTGCGCCATGAGCATGCGCTGAACCCGGCGCTGGGCTTGCGGGCGATCCGCTGGAGCCTGTCGGAGCCGGGCATGTTCCGCCAGCAGCTGCGGGCCATCCTGCGGGCCAGCGCCTACGGCAAGGTGCGTCTGCTGATTCCCATGGTCGCCCACCTCAGCGAGGTGAAGCTGACGCTCGATGCGCTGGCCCGTGCCAAGCAGCAGCTGAGCGACGCCGGTCGGCCGTACGTCGACGTCGAGGTGGGGGCGATGATCGAGGTGCCCGCGGCGGCGCTGATGCTGCCGGTGTTCCTGCGCTACTTCGACTTCCTCTCCATCGGCACCAACGACCTGATCCAGTACACGCTGGCGATCGACCGCGCCGACCACACGGTCGCCTCGCTGTACGACCCGTTCCACCCCGCGGTGCTGCGGTTGATCGCGATGACGATCCGCGCTGCGCGGCGCGCCGGCAAGCCGGTCGCGGTCTGCGGCGAGCTCGCCGGCGACCAGGCCGCGACGCGGCTGCTGCTCGGCATGGGGCTCACCGAGTTCTCGATGCACCCGGCGAGCCTGCTGCGGGTCAAGCGGGAGATCCTGCTCTCGGACCTGGCGCAGCTCTCGGGCAAGGTCACGCGGCTGATGGGCAGCGACGATCCGGGGCGGGTGCAGGCGGCGATCACGCGGCTGCGGGAGGACGCGCACTGACGCGCCGCCCGGGCGTCGACCTGGTGAACGCGTCGGACTGGACGCCCGAGCGGGCGACCGATCGCATCGTCCCGGCCCACGCCGCTCCCCGATGGAAATTGACGGCTCGGCGGCGATGCCGTAGCATGAGTCGGCGCCGGGCCTAAGAGAGCGAACGGGTCGTGGAGGAGAGCGCAATGCGCAGGACATCGAGGGCGACCGCGCCGGAGAGCAGGCGCGCGCTGCTGGCGGGCGGGACGGCGATGCTCGTGCTCGCCCACGCCGGCTGTGCGACGCGGCCGGATCGCCCGCTGGCGCTCGGGGACCTCGCCCCCACCGGCCGCTTGCGCGCCGGTATCAACTTCGGAAATTCACTGCTGACGAAGCGGCCAGCGCCAGGAGGATCGGCCCGCGGGGTCGCGGTCGATCTCGCCGGCGAGCTGGCAAGACGGCTGGGCGTGCCGCTGGCACTCGTGACGTACGACACGCCGGGCCAGGCGGCCGATGCGGTCGGCAAGGGCGAATGGGATGTCGTCTTCATCGCGGCCGGTCCGGAGCGGGCCGCGACGATCGACTTCTCTCCGCCCTACGTGCAGCTCGAAGCGACTTATCTGGTCGCACCGGGGTCGTCCATCCAGTCGGTCGAGGAGGTCGATCGGCCCGGTGTGCGAGTGGGCGTCGGCGCCAAGACGGCGTACGAGCTGTACCTGACCCGTACACTGAAGCGTGCCGAGCTCGTTCGCGTCACGGGGAACGCCGAGGCGATCGAACTGATGCGCAACAAGCAGGTCGACGCGGTCGGGGCGCTCACGGAGATGCTTCATCCGTATACGGCCGTGCTTCCGGGCGCGCGAGTCCTGCCGGGACACTTCGCGCTCGCCGACCAGGCCGTCGGGACGCCCAAGGGACGAACCGCCGGAGCGCAGTTCCTCAGGCAATTCGTCGAGGAAGCGAAGTCGTCGGGTCTGGTCGCCGACGTGATCAGGCGCAACGGCGTGCGCGGCGTCGTGGTGGCGCCGCCGGCGAAGAGCGAATAGCCGCCCCCCCTCGGGGAAGAACGTCGGCGCGATTGACGCGCGCGGCTTTGAAACATACGCTGCGAGCGACCATTTCCCCGAGGGAGCCCGCCCGATGCAGCCGCGCAACGCCTCAGTCGCCGTCGTCGGCGCCGGTGACTTCATCGGCGCCGCGATCGCGAAGCGCTTCGCCGCCGAGGGCTTTCTCGTGCACGCCGGCCGGCGCAACGGCGAGAAGCTCGCGCCGCTGGTCGCCGAGATCGAGGCCGCCGGCGGGCGCGTGCGCGCGCGCTCGCTCGACGCGCGCAAGGAGGACGACGTCGCCGCGTTCCTGCGCGACGCCGACGCCGACGCGCCGCTCGAGGTGTGCATCTTCAACGTCGGCGCGAACGTGAACTTCCCGTTCGTCGAGACCACCGAGCGGGTGTTCCGCAAGGTCTGGGAGATGGCGTGCTACGCGGGCTTCCTCACCGGGCGCGAGGCGGCGAAGCTGATGCTCGCGCGCGGGGGCGGCAAGCTCTTCTTCACCGGCGCCACCGCCGGCCTGCGCGGCAATCCCGGCTACGCCGCGTTCGCGGCCGCGAAGTTCGGCCTGCGCGCGCTCGCGCAGAGCGCGGCACGCGAACTGGGCCCGAAGAACATCCACGTCGCGCACCTG
>CAYRHU010000164.1:0-2559 GCA_964424155.1 uncultured Chitinophaga sp. | reverse complement strand
AACCCTGGGCCCCAACATTAAAAGTGTTGTGCTCTACCAGCTGAGCTACGAGATCCTGATCCGTTGCAATTACCTTGAAACGGATCGCCCTTTTTGGGAGTGCAAAAATACAGTCCGGGGCAGTTTGTGCCAAATGTTTTTGGATTAATTATCAACAGGAACCGGGGCGATTCTTTCAAAAAGTCCCTTCAGTGTTCGCGGGAACGGGCAGCTTGCGTGAATTCAGGAAATCCAGCAGTTTACCCAGCATTTCCTGGTACTGGGACATACGTCCATGCTGGGTTTCAATATTGACATACTTCCGGTTCTTTTCGCCGAAATAAACGCTGAGCGAGCCGTCCCTTTTTACTTTTTCGTTGTCCTGCAGGATACTGTTATAACCCAGGGATGACATGGTCTCGAAAAGGGTGCGGTCGGTGGTCAGGGCGATATCATCCACATCCTGGTCTTCTTTCGGATGCACTTCAACGGCATCTGACTGGCGGTCGCCGCCGGGGAGATAGCTTTTAACCGAAAAAGCTTCTTCCGTATTATTATGCAGGGCGATGACGCAGGAGGCCGTTTCAGGGATCAGCTCAAGCAACCGTTGTGCAAAACGTTCCACCTCATCGATCGCCTGGGGGCTGATACGGCCATTTTCCCGGAGGGTTTGCTCGATGCCCGTGCGGGAGAAAATGCGATTGGGATCAAAACCATATACCAACCCGCGGAGCCTGAACCGGATGACCCGTTGGGCATTGTTCTCAATTTTGACGAGGGTCCCGCCCTTCAGTTCCAAAACGGAGCGGGCGGCTTCCACGGAAGTGAATTCATTGTCGTGCAGGTTGATGCAGAGTATGTCATTCGAAGGGCCGTATTGCACCACTTTAAGCGGAATGCTCTTTTCTCCAAGCTTATAAAAGATCGTCTTTTCAAACGGAAAGTACCGGGCTTCCGTGGATGCCAGGTTTTCGGTGATGGGTTGCGTGGCGGCAAAAAGAGTGACAGCCAATGCCAGGATGGTGGTGAAAATATGCTTCAAGGTTCGAATTTGCCCTTAAAAGTACAATTTAGTCGGGAAGTTGTTATACCGGGAGTTGGGTATTTTGAGAGTCGGGAGCCGGGAGTCGGGAGTCAGGAGTCGGGCTTGCCCGCCGAAGCCTGAGCGCAGGCGGGAGTCAGAACCCCGTATCATCGTGAACTGGCTGCACGGCTGCACGGCTGGGCGGCTGCGCGACTGCAGACTGTAGACTGTAGACTGTAGACTGATTTCAGGCCAGTTCTTCCTTCATCTTCTCCATCACATTCTTCTCCAGCATCAGCTGGGCCAGGTGGATCATGTTCATAAAGGCCCGAGAGCCGGAGATGCCGTGACCGATGATCACGGGCTGGCTGATGCCCAGCACCGGTGTGCCGCCGTAATTTTCAAAATTGAAACGGCTGAAGAATTCATCTTTTACATTGCGCTCGCGGCTGATATCATAGAGCGATTCAGCCATTTTGAGAATGATATTACCGGTAAAGCCGTCGCAGATCATTACATCGGCGGTATCAGTGAGTACATCTCTTCCTTCCAAGTTGCCGGTGAAATGAATATGCCTGTTTTCTTTCAGCAGGGGGTATGTGGCGCGGGCCAGCGTATTGCCCTTGCTTTCTTCTTCCCCGACATTCAGCAAACCCACTCTTGGGTCTTCAATGCCAAGGATCAACTTTGCGTACACCGAACCCATGATGGCGAACTGGTTCAGGTGCTCCGGTTTGCAGTCGGCATTCAGACCCACATCGAGCAACAAACCGGTCCCCCCGCTCACTTTGGGAACAATGGTGGAGATCGCAGGGCGGATCACTCCCTCCAGTACTTTTAAACTGAAGAGTGCCCCCACCAGCATGGCGCCTGTATTGCCGGCGCTGATGAACGCGTCCATTTTACCGGAAGCCAGTAAATGAAAACCGATGGCGATGGAAGAGTCGGGCTTTTCCTTCAGGGCTTTTGTAGGATGCTCGTGCATGTCGATCACCTGCCCCGCATGCGCGATACGGATTTTTTCAGCTGAAATATTGTTCTCCGCCAGAAGTTGTTCAATGAGGTCCTTATCACCGATCAGGAGCAGTGTGGCAGGTATATTGTGGCCGGCCAGGTACTGACCGACCCCTTTCACTGCCTCCAGCGGGGCGTAATCGCCTCCCATCATATCGATTCCTATCACCATAGAAATTCAAAAACGACAAATTCCAAATTCCAATGAAAACGTAGGTTTCCAATGCTGGAATCTGGAATTTCAGTTCCGGGATTTTATGAATTACTTCTTAACGGGAGATTTCTCCGCCACTACTTTTCCTTTGTAGTAAAGCTTCCCTTCGCTCACATGTGCGCGGTGACGCACATGCATTTCACCGGTTGTGCTGTCGGTGGTCAGTGTGGAAGCGGTAGCCTTATAATGCGTCCGGCGCTTGGCGCTTCTTTGCTGGCTGTGTCTGCGTTTCGGATTTGGCATATTTTCTTGTATTAATTGTTATTCTTATTGTGAATAGTGAATAGTGAATAGTGAATAGTGAATAGATTCTTTTATCTCACAGTTC
>CAYRHU010000163.1:0-2641 GCA_964424155.1 uncultured Chitinophaga sp. | reverse complement strand
ATCAGCGCGAAGCGGTGGCCTTGGTTTTTTCTTCCGCCATTTTTTTCCCTTTCAGGGATAGGTACCGGTTGGGCATCAGTTTCAGGCTTTGTTCAAACTGGGCCAGCGCTTCGTCGGGCCGGTTGTTTTCCAGCAGCCATTCGCCGTACATTTCAAAAGCGGGTTTTACGATCCCGGGAGGACCATACGGGTAACCACTCTCTTTATGCAGGGCGGTGGCTTCTTTCAGCCATTTTTCAGCGGCGGCACCGTCCTTTTCCATCCAGGCGCGCATGGCTTTCAACTGCATTTCCAAAGCTCCGGCCTGGAGCAGATCCGTTTTAGTTGGAAGGGAGCGGTCGATATTGCCACAAAGCCGGATGCCCTTATCGGCCGAACGCTCTTCATCGATGAGTCGTTCTCCGTTCATTTTTGTTATGACGGCATCCAGGGTTTTGGTGTCGTTATTATAATAGGCGTTCATCCCGGTTACATAGTGGTTTTGTGACCGGGTGGCGATATTCAGGTCTTTTTGATCCACCGCCAGGGAGGCCAGTCCGCTGGCATAGTCGTTGGTTTCTGCGAGATAGGTTGACTTTAAATAGATCAGGTGCGTCCGGGCTCTCGGACTGGGTTTCTCCGTGCAAAAGATTCGCATGCTGTCGATCATCGCCCTGGCTTTGGCCGTATTGCCTTTTTGCAGGTAACCGTATTGCAGCCAGTGATAGGCATGATAACCTAACGCATCATTGTCCAGGCTTTTTCTTTGCTTTCTGGCTCTTTCCGCGGCCCAGGAAACCTCGTTGCTGCTGATCACCTTGTCCCAAAGTCCGAGAGCTACATAGGTGTGAGTGGGCATATGAAGTGCGTGACCGGCATCCGGAGCCACCTTTGCGTATTTATCGGCTGTTTCCAGGGCTTTCGCGGCATAGTCGGGATTATCATAGGCATGAATCACGTAGTGAAGAGCCCCCGGGTGTTTGGGATTACGCTGCAATACTTCAAAGCCGATATCCGCCGCTTTTTTCAACGTATTAATATCAAGATCGGTGGTGCCCCAGCCGTTCAGGGCGAGACTGTAAAAAGAGGCTACTTCATCGTTGCCGGGATATTTTTTATACAGGGTTTCCATGAAAGCCGCATAGCTGCTGTCGCGTTCGGCCTTATTGCCCGAACCGTATAAAATATTTATTCCACGTATGAAATCCTTCTCAATGGGTTTCTCGGCTTTGGCTACTCTTTCCTCTGCTTCAGGTGCAAGTATTCCCAAAATTTTATTACCCTCGTCATAGTCCTGTTCCTGCCATAAAGGATGATTTTTTGTCATCGCTTCACCCCAGTAGGCCATCACAAAAGCGGGATCCTGTTCGCGTGCTTTTTGGAAGGCCTCCGCGGCATCGGCGTATTCAAAACTGTGGAGCAGCAGCAGGCCTTTTTTAAAGAAGGGTTGCGCCGTTTCTTTCCCCGTTACTTCAAACCGGATTTCTCCCAGGCGGTCGTCTGCGGTTGATTTAGGTTTTGAAGTGCAGCCGGAAATTAACAGCAGGCTGAATACGCCCGCAACGGAAAAAGAGCGGGTTTTGGCAGGAGGAGTCATGATTGTTGGTTTGGGTTTCCGAATATAACTTTTTTTCTTCAACCCGGCCCCGGGGTTTGACCGGAACCATCCAGGAACTCATGACGGGGCAGAAGAGGCGTCAGTGTTACCGGCCAGGTGGTGAATTCCGAAAAAGTTATTTTATCCGGTACTCCCTGCGTAACAACTCCAGTAACCGGGCATTGATCTCTCTGTAATTTTTAAAATGGAACGTGCGTGTGGAATTGAGCGCGTTAAAACAATAAAAACCCAGCGCATTGATGGTGCCCTGCCTGTCCAGTTTTTCAATGGATTTTAACCGGAAAGGAATCCATTCGCCGTTCTTTTCATATTCTTCGGTAGCAACAATGACGGAAAGTTTTCCGTCCTGGCTCAGCTGTGAATTAAAATCAAAATCATAGTGACGAACGATCATCGGGTTGATATATTCTATTCTCACCGTGCTCTCCAGCGCCTGCCGGTCGTTGATGTTATGAATGGCTACCGAGAGGTCGCCGATCAGTTTCTGGAGTTCATCGTTTTTAAAATAGCGTAAGGACCCGGAGTTTTTTAACTGTTCCAACACGACCGTCCGGGGTTCAAACAGAGAGGGACTGCGAAAATTGATCCCGTACTGAAAACTCAGCGCAAAGGCCTTGGAAACGTTTGTCAGGCTGCTGTCTTTAAAGTACTTCATCAGGTATTTAAGGGCATTTTCCTGTTTTTCCCGTTCGGCGGCTTTCGCAACCACGTTTGCCGAATCCCCCTTCAGTTCTTCGTACAGGTTTTTGGCCAGTTCCCTGGCCCGGTCCCGTTCAATCTTATGTTCCAGCTGGTACTCGGCCAGGAACCCGCAGAATACAGCCAGAAACAACATGAGAAATTCCCAGAAATAGTGGGTCCATTTCTTGCGGGCGGTATGGGCGTGGTGGTGGACTTCCATGTTAGTTTATAGTTTATTGTTTATGGTTTATGGTTGTTTAGGATGCCGGAGTTCCTCTTTTTACCAAAACTCATCCTACGGCTGCTTCCCGACTGTCGACTGCCGACTGTCGACTGCCGACTGTCGACTGCCGACTGTCGACT
>CAYRHU010000162.1:0-2655 GCA_964424155.1 uncultured Chitinophaga sp. | reverse complement strand
GCGCCGGCGCAGGACCCGCATGTGGCCGATAGCCTGGCCCTGCTGCTGAAAAATGAAGACCTGCCGGATACGGCAAGGATGAGGATACTGGGCGACCTGTCCTTCCATGAAGCAAGGGACCTGAACCGCTCGCTCGGGTACGCGGAAGAACTGATCCGGCTGGCGGAAAAGAACGGGGATCAATTTTTCCTTCACAAAGGCTATTTTCAAAAGGGGAATAAAAAGAGATTGCTGGGCGACCTGGAAGAGGCCATCGCCGCCTACTTTAAAAGCGAGGAGGCCGCCCGCAAGGGAAAACTGGTGCAGCGGGCGGGCATGGCTCTAAGCGCCATCGCCGACGTATATTCCGTTTCGGGGCATCACGAAAATTCGATGCTCTACTATCACAAGGCGATCGCCACGCTCTGGCAAACAAAAGACACGACCATCATCGCCACCGCCATCCTGAACGCGGGCGATGAATTCGTCAACCACGGCAATTACGATTCGGCCCTGGTCTATTTTCAGCAGGCGGCGAGTCTCTTCGACCGGATCGGCTATGAAATAGGGAAGGCCTACAGCCTCGGCAATATGGGAATGGCCTATGCCCATACCGGCAAAAAAGAACTGGCCGAACAATATATCAACGAGGCCATCCCCCTGCTGGAAAAACTGGAAGACTATCACCCCATCTGCGAATACCTGGTCTCGATGAGTGATATCTCCCTGGAAAAAGGAGATGCCCCGGCGGCCCTCGGCTATGCTCAGCGCAGCCTGGAACTGGCCCGTAAATACGGACTGAAAGAACAGATCAGCGAGGCTCATCTCAAACTCTCGGAACTCTATGCGAAATCCGGCGACATGCAAAATGCCTACACGCATTACCGGGATCATATCCTTTTCCGCGACAGCCTCAGCAATGTAAAATCGGTGCAGAAGATGGCCGAACTGCGCACCGATTTTGAAGTATCCAAAAAACAGGTGGAGGTGGACCTGCTCAACCAGCAGAAAAAGAACCAGCGCAATATCATGATCTCCCTCGCCATCATCCTGTTGCTGGCCACGATCATCCTGGGCACCCTGTACTGGTATTATAAAGCCATCGCGCGGGAAAAGAAACGCTCCGAAAGCCTGCTGCTGAATATCCTCCCCGCCGAAACCGCCCGGGAATTAAAACAGAACGGCAGCGTGGAAGCCGTGAAATTTGAAAAAGTGACCGTGCTGTTCACCGATTTCGTAAAATTCTCCCGGGTGGCGGAACATACCGATCCCGAACAACTCGTAAAAAGCATCGACCACTACTTCCGGGGTTTTGACGAGATCATGCTGAAATACGGTCTCGAGAAAATCAAGACCGTCGGCGACAGCTATATGTGCGCGGGCGGCCTGCCGGTGGTTACGGACGATCACGCCCGGAAAATGGTCATGGCCGCAAAGGAAATGCTCCGGCTGGTGCGCGATACCCAGGACCGCGATGACGGGCTGACCCATTTCGAGATCCGGATCGGCATTCATACCGGGCCGGTGGTGGCGGGTATCGTGGGCATTAAAAAATGGCAGTACGATATCTGGGGCGACACGGTCAATATCGCCTCGAGAATGGAATCGGGCTCACTGCCCGGAAGGATCAATCTCTCGGAAACCACGTTTGGTGAGATCAAGGATGAATTTGCCTGCGAATACCGCGGTGAGATCGAAGTGAAGAACAGGGGGCTGTTGAAAATGTACTTTCTTGCGGAGTAAAGTAGGGAAGTGGGAAAGTCCGGAAGATAGTTTCCTTAATGCTAAAATGCCTTATTGGTTTTAGACTCCGGGTCCGGGGTTTTATCAGCGGAACAAGCCGAACAATCCCCCGCTTTCTTCCATCTCCACGTATACGGCTTCATCCCGTATTTCCACCGGCCAGTGTTTCAGGTAATACCCTTCGCCGCTTACGTTGCGGCCATTTCGCATATCATATTTATAGCGGTGCAGGGGACAAACCACATTTCCTGTTGCATCAATATAGCCATCAGCAAGGATACCCCCGGCATGCGGACATTTATACGCAAAGGCGAAAACCGATTCCTTGAATTTCGCGATGCAGATCTTCTTTCCCTTTACTTCAGTAACGGCGATGTTATTTTCGGCAAAGTCCAGCTCGTTGATATGATCAGCTATTTTGTGCCAGGCCATGAAGAGAATGTTTAAAGTCAAAAGTAGAACTTAGAAAGTACCTGCTGTGTATCGGGTCTGATTCTTTAGGATGCCGAAATAAAGTGAATGACTTTTAGACCTAAGTTCCCCCGCCAGCTGGCGGGGGACAGGGGGTATCAAATTCCCCCTTCAGGGGGACAGGGGGTATCAAGTCCCCCCTTTAGGTGGATAGGGGGTGTAAAGAAATTCTGTCTTATAGGGATACCTCACCCTGTACATCTCCCGCACTTTCTCCAATATCGTTTTCCTGAGCTGGTCGATATTCTTTTTTTCAATCGCTGAGATAAACACGGCATTCCCGTTTGTTTCATTCTGCCAGCGGTCATGTAAGTCCTCGAGTATCTCTTTCCGGGTGCTTTCTTCCAGCCATTCGTCAAAGGTGCGCACCTCGTAGAGGTCCATCTTGTTGAAAATCGTCAGTGTGGGTTTGTCGTGGGCGTTCAGTTCCTGCAGGGTCCTGTTCACTACGGCGATCTGGTC
>CAYRHU010000161.1:0-2664 GCA_964424155.1 uncultured Chitinophaga sp. | reverse complement strand
AACCCTGGCCCGTTTTTAATCCGTACCCTATGAAAACTGGTTTAAAGGTATAATAATTTTTTAATTACGGCAAAGTAATTTGGCGGGTCCGGCCGTTGATGGTAAGGGTGGCCAGGTTGTCGCAAACACCGGCTCCGAAATCAAGAACGGCGATCCAGGGACTGTTAGAAGGCAGGGTGGCCCTGACGGTGCGGATCTTTCCCCTAACGATCCAGCGGCAGGTAAACCGGCGGATCAGCGGCTCAATAATGCTTGATTCCCAACGAACAAGCAGGTTACCCCTTCTCACACGACCGTTGGCATTCCCTTCAATTTTGAATACATCATCCCTGAAAAAATCGGGCGTGATCAGCCCCTCGATCTGGGTGATGGTCTTGGTGCTGTTCCACTCCACGAAATCGCCGTTGGGTTTGGTGAGTTTGCCGTTGATGACTTCGATCTTGAATTTGCGGGAAATATTGGCCGGCGGAACAGGTGTGCCGGAAATATTGGTGATGCGATGGGTGCCATCCACATTTACATTGCCGACAAAGAACCGGTCGAACGTGGTAGTGGCCACTGCTCCGGGATGGATCAGGCGATTTGTGTACTCGGTGATGATCTTTCCCCTGCGGATACGGCCATCGGGGCCCGGACAACCGGTGGTTCCGAAATCAATTGTCACCACGGCGGGAAATGGCGTGTTGCTCGGATGGGTGATGGTAACCGTGAAGCAACGGGCGGTAGGGTTGAGGCTGTCGGGACGACCATAGAAAACGCCGGATCCGGATACACCCACCTCATCGTTAACACCCATGACATCATCGAAGAATTCATTAAACGTGCCCTCGGCCTCCGCTTCGGCTTCGGCTGAAACAGACGATACTTCTTCTTCCTGGGCATCAGTACCTGTCTGGCTGTTTTCCTTGCTGCAGGAAAGCAGCACAAAAAGACCGGAAACGATTATAACAACAGCCAGTTTGAATGAAATAAACCAATGTTTCATGACTCGGGTTTTAAAAGGTTGATTTGATTGGCTATACTAAGATTGTGCATTGGCGGTAAAGTTTAAAGGATTCTTAAAGTTTTTTGCGGAGTTTTGCCCTCAAAATCAGGCTTTTCGATGCGACTGACCGACACCCATTCCCATATTTACCTGCCGGAATTTGCGGCCGACCGGGGACTTATGCTGGAAAGAGCTGAAAAAGAGGGGGTTGTGAAAATCCTGATGCCGGCTATAGACAGTACCACCCATGATGCCATGCTGGAAACGGAACGGGCTTTTCCGGATTTATGCGCCAGCATGATGGGTCTGCACCCCTGTTCGGTGAAAGAGAATTTCAGGAAGGAATTGCAGGATGCCCGGGAACGGCTGGAAAAAGGGGGTTTTGTAGCCGTGGGGGAGATCGGGCTGGATCTTTACTGGGACAAATCGTTTATTGATCAGCAGTACGCCGCCTTCCATGAGCAGATAGAATGGGCCCTGCATTTCGACCTGCCCATTGTCATTCATTCCCGCGAGGCCGTGAATGAGTGTATCGAAGTGGTAGCTGAACATCAGAAAGGAACATTGCGGGGCGTGTTTCATTGTTTTTCCGGGGATATCACTCAAGCGCAGAAAATTACCGGTCTCGGATTCTACCTGGGCATCGGTGGGGTGCTCACGTTTAAGAATGCCGGTCTTGATAAAGTGATGGAACATGTATCCATGGAGCATGTGGTACTCGAAACCGATGCGCCCTATCTCGCGCCGGCGCCGTTCAGGGGGAAGAGAAATGAACCGGGGTACCTGAAGTATGTGGTGGAGAAGCTGTCGGGAATTAAAAGTTGCCCCAAAGACCAAATTGCACGTATCACTTCATCCAATGCCCAGGTGCTTTTTGGCTGTTCAATTTGAACACTGCATTTACCTGGGGCCAACGATGGTTTCTGTATGGATGCAGGCAAAAAGTAAAAAAATAATTACCTCCTTTTCCGCATCACTACTTATTAATTAAAATCAGTCCTGGATGCTATAATGACCAATATAAGCGACAATACTCCAATAATAATTCCGATCCAGGATAATGTACTGATACTTCTGTTCGCTGCCAGGTAACCGCCTACAGTCAGGTCAGGGTTCTTTTTGATCTCACGCTTTAATTTTTTCTTCAGAACAGAAAATGCGATCTTTTCTTTCAGGCTTAATCTTTTATTGCTGAGTCGGGCAAATTCCTTCATTGAAAGTGCTATAAAATCTGTGGCCCTCATCTGCATCAGGGCTTTGCTAAAAATTGGATCAACCGGTTTGTTGATGCTGGCAGCATGGGTAATATTCGTGCCGGAAATCATGCAAAACCCGATAGCGAACAGGAGGAATTTTTTCATAAAACGGCGTTTTGGTTATTAAAAACTACATTCAATTTACTATTCTGCCAAAAAAACTTGGAGAGGTACTATTGGGCCAAGATGATCTCAACCAATTGAAAAAAGAATTGGCAGTCGAAATTGCTTCGTAGAAAAAAGACAGGTTGATAAGGAGGACCTCATCCGTCGGAGCACAATGTAACAGATGACTGCATTCAAACTTTGCAATAAAAAGCCCGCCTTCGTTAAAACTTCGGCGGGCGGAGGCGGACTTGTGCGCCGAAGCAATAAAAAGCCCGCCTTCGTTAAAACTTCGGCGGGCGGAGGCGGACTTGTGCG
>CAYRHU010000160.1:0-2924 GCA_964424155.1 uncultured Chitinophaga sp. | reverse complement strand
TCGTGGCGCCGGGCGTGGGACAGGAGCAGCCCGCCGGGTTGCTTGTGCTGCACTGGCTGCGGGCATCCGGCGGACAGAAAAGGGTACCGCCCGTGATCAGGGACGCGGCAAGAATAGTTTTGTATAGGTTACTCATACAGCAGTTTTTGAAAATATGCGACTCTAAAAGTAGAGAAATAAAATACGGTATGCAAATAGGAAAACCCCTGCGGCGTGTGTAGTTTGATCACTACAAGACGGAGACACCAATTACCTGTAGATACCTGTTCCCGGATTGAATTGTTTCCATGAGTGCCAGAACTCCTGTGAAGCCTGCACCGGTTCCAACCGCTCGCCCTTTAGCACGCCGGCTATGCAAAGACCGTCCCGGTTCCAGACGGAATGAGTGCTGTTATCTATTAATCCCGAACTGTCCTGAGAAAAATCCATCACCCGGCCTTTAATCATCCTGTTCCACGTATGAAAACTGGCATTGTCATCTTCCATCACGATCAACACATGCAGGTCACCCAGTGAATCCTGTATGATCCTGGATGCCAAAAGCCGGTTCCAGTCATACGCTTTTGCATAATGGTTATGACGGATACCCAGCACCCAGGATTTGAAATGCCATGAGGCGCTGTCTCTTTTTTCCAGGCTGCTGTGGATGGTGCCGGCATCAAAACCGGCGAGGTCCCTGTATTTTTTCACGAACACCGGGTCGGGTTGAAGGACCAGGGAGGAAGGATAGGAGCGGAGCCAGGCACCCAGTTGCATCTGCTTCGAAGGGATCTCCCGCAGTTTGGTTCCTTTTAATTTCCCGGTAATCGCTTCACCGGTTGCCTGTCTCCACCAGCTTTTGGTGGTGTTATCCTCGAGTAGGGCATTGAAGTGGTCCATGCCCACCAGCCGGAAATATTCTTTTTTTCCGTTGACCACCGGGCTGAATACGCGGCCGGTACGGCACACGGTACAGTAGGTAACGATCACCGGTTCGCCGCCGATACTGTCCTGTACCTGGTGATGATAACCGATGATCTCGAGCGGGTAGGCCTTTGATTCATTGTTGAGGGTTACGCCCAGCACGAGCTGATTCATGCCCACCTGGTTACCGCCGGCAGGGGCGAGCACTTTATTTTTCGGCTGGTAAAACATTTTGTCGGCCAGGAACCGGTAATTGACCATGTAAAAGAGAAAGCCATATACCCCCATGCAGAGAATGAAGAGCCCGCTTTTCCATTTTTTCCATTTCCCGAATGAATGGTAAACGGCCACCCCGATCATGAATAAGGCGGTGAGGCGGATAAAGAAAATATATTTCTCAAGAAAGTAGGCGATGGCAACCGTATTGCCGAGCTGGCTTCCGGGAAATGGCATGATGAAATAGACGCGCAGGATCTCCGCGGCAAACAAGATCAGTAATCCTGCAGGCAGGAGCAGTTTTTTCATGACCAGGCTTGTGCCGATGAATTTACAGCTTCTCCAGCATATCCACCACTTTCTCTCTTTTCAGGATCACGTACCCAATACGGTCGTTGCTGATCCCTTCTTTTAACTGGTAACTGAACCGGAGCTGTTCGTCTTTTACGATGGTTTCAAAAAAGCGGAAGGAGATATTCGGGTAGTTTTTCAGTTCCTCCCCGATCTCGTAGAGGTGCGTGGAGAGAATGAACAAGGAATTTTTTATTTTGATCAGTCCTTTGATCACTGTCAGCGAGCATTTCATGGCGTCCTGCACATTGGTGCCTTTGAAGAGCTCATCGATCAGCACCAGCCATTTCTTTCCGTCGTTGATCTTTTCCACCGTATTCTTCACGCGTTGCACTTCGTTGAAAAAGTAACTTTCGCCTTTGGCGATATTATCCTCAACATTAATATTGCTGAGCAATCCGTCGAAAAGGGTGAGTTTCATTTTTTCCGCCGGCACCCCCATCCCGATATGGGCGAGGAATACGGCCGAGCCCACGGCCTTGATCAGGGTGCTTTTACCGGCCATGTTGGCGCCGGTGAGAAAAAGGAAATTGTGCTCGGGGTTCATCTGCATGTCATAGGCCACCGGGTCGTGCAGGAGCAGGTGATACAGTCCTTTCGCGTCCACCAGCGGCGTTTCCTGTTCCACGAATTCAGGAAAACTGAGCCCGTAGGTTTTAACGGCCACCGCCATCGAGTACCAGGCATCGAGACGGCTGTAGATATCGATGAGTTCAAAGGTATTGGTCTTGTACCGGCCCCGGAGATGATAACCGAAATAGAGGTTCTGCCGCAGGCTGAATTTTTTGCCGGCTTCGGTCAGAGCTAATTTTTCCAGCGGTTCTTCCCGGAGCAGGCCGTTGATCCGGTCGATATAAATACGGATGGCGGGCGGCAGTTCCACATTGTCGAGCAATTCGGCGATGCTTTTCAGTCCCCGGTAAAAATCCCCGAAATGGGTGACGGAGTATTTGAGCATCGAATAATCCTCGCTGTGCAGCCACTTATAGGTGAGGTTGTTCAGGGAGGCGGGCGCTTCGCTGATCGGGTCGAGGGTGTAATCCAGGAATTTTTCCATTACCAGGATGGTGCCGTTGCTGATCCCGGCGGGCCAGTCCTTCACATGTTCCATAAAGGTCCGGATCACCCGCTGCGTGCCCCGGATTTTTTCAAGATTGTCGTACGGCTCACTGAAAAATTTTCTCAGCCACTCACGGCCGCCGACCGTCCGGGTAAAATTGAGTTTATGGAAAATGGAGAATTCTTCTTCCTGGTGGAAGATGGAGATGTCGTTGAACGATATTTTGTCGATTTGCATACCCCTAACCCCTAAAGGGGGATTTAAACGATGTAATTGAACATACGCTCATTGAAACCTGCAGTTGTTTATGCCTCAAATGCCAGCCTTCTTCCCATTTGTGATTCATCCCAAATACCATTTCCATAAACCAAATGCCCGTTCACAAAAGTATGTG
>CAYRHU010000159.1:0-2933 GCA_964424155.1 uncultured Chitinophaga sp. | reverse complement strand
CATCTTCCCCGGGGGATTTTTCACCCGCATACTCCAGAATATCACCGGGCTGGCAGTTCAGCACTTTGCAGATGGTTTCCAGGGTGCTGAACCGTATCGCCTTCGCCTTCCCGGTTTTTAAAATGGAAAGATTGGAGAGGGTGAGGCCCACTTTAGCCGAAAGCTCGTTCAGCGACATTTTCCGTTTGGCCATCATCACATCCAGGTTTACGATTATCGGCATGGCTTATACAGTTAAATCGTTTTCGGTTTGCAGTTCGGTTCCTTTTTTAAACACCTGGCCGATCACAAAAAGCACAACGGCCATGAACAGCCATACATCGGCGCCGCCGATCCGCAGGGTTTCGATATCGGGCATCGGTACGCCCTTCTCTTTTATCCAGGCCGCCTGCCGGGCGCCCCAGTAGGAAAACAGCCCCGTGCCCAGGCAGAGCCAGGCGATATTATACACGAGAACCGTTACATCTGCATTGAACGGTTTGGCGAGGCTGAATTTTTTGTGGTAAAACAGTTTAATGATGAGGTAAAAAATCAGGGCTTTCATGATCGCCGCGATGATCATCAATATGGCCTGGGTAATGAAATAACCCTTGTCATGGGCATACAGCGCCGAGAGATCGGCGCCGTTCCAAAAATTTTTCGCGGCTACCGGGTTGTATAATGCGTAGGCCGCGTTGAACAGGATGCCCCCGGCCTCCACACAGAGCCCGAGAAAAATTACCCAGGAAAGGATATGAAGCACCTTCAATACCTGGTTAGAGCTGATCTTGATTTCCATCTTTCCTTGTTTTATAGTACAAAGATAAATATGTTTATTGATAAACAATAAATATATTAAGAAAAACGAAAAATATATTTTGTTTATAGGTATTTTCTACTGCCCCGGTAGAACTAATATTCTGATGCACAGGAGCTTAGGACCGGCAAATAATTGCTATAATGTTTTTCTGTTAACGGCAGGTGTTAATTTTATTTTTTGAAAGCAATGGATCCGGGGTGAAGGGCTTAACGGGCAAGTGCGGATACCGGCTGAAACGCAATAATATTTTACTGCATCCGGCCACATGAATTCAAAATACATTTTTATGCGTCACCCATTCGTACCCCTGGCTTTCTTTATCGTATCGTTTTTATTATCCCTTTCGCTGGCTTCTCAAACAACCTCGAGGGGACGCATGACCATCCATTTTTTAAAATTCAAATGCCTGAACCCGACCACGGACGACATGTTGGAAACGGATGGCAAGGGCGACGAGCTGTTCTTCACTTTTATTTATTCCATCGCCGACTCAAACGGGAGAACAAAATCCAGGGGAAAGATCTCCACGAAAACTTTTGGCGACCAAAACGGTTTCCCGGCCAGGATCCAGGCCGGCAGCAAGAGCGAAATGGGCGGTATCACCCGCGGTAATATAGTTTTCCCTAAAATAGAGGCAATACTTGATAGGTCGCTGGAGGTGGGGGATTTTATTTCCATACTGCCCCTGGTATGGGAATGGGATAATGCCGGTCCCTCCGTGCAGTCGGAACTGGAAGCATTCTTCCTGAACTCGATGGACAGCATCAACAAAAAACTGCACCGGGCTTTCAGTCAGTACCCGAAGGAACATCAGTATGTGATAAAAGGGTTGCGGCTCAGCAGCCTCATTGATACTAACCGGGTAAAATATATTTTGCGGAATATAAAGGACCGGCCCGCCACCCGGCCGGTTGGACTTTCCTCTACCGGGTTATATCCCACGGAAGAGCTCTATGTAAAGATCTATGATCAGAAAAGGGTCGCCGGGTATTCCGCGATCAGCGATGAAGACTTCAGGTTGCTTGACAAGCTGTATTACGACCCGACCCATGGAAATCCGAATTCGCAAAACAGGGTGCACCCCAACGGGGATTATGAAATATATCTTTCGCCGGTCTTTGTAGCCGCACCTACCGGCACCCCGCCTCCGCCCGGCGGCGGTCCCGCGCCACCCATTGAGGTGAAGCCGCCCCGCCCGGTACACGATTCCATTCGCATCAAACCAGGAGAGGAACCGGTGAAGGATACAGTCGTCCAGGCAGACCAGGTACAGGACCCTGATGGCAATCCTTATACCACTATCACAATCGGAAAACTGCGGTGGATGCGGGAAAACCTGCGCACCACCCGGTATAACGACGGCACCCCGATCGCCGGAAATCTTTCCAACACCGCCTGGGAAACCACCCGCGAGGGCGCCTATGCCGTTTACGAGAATAACAACCAGTATGATGCCACCTACGGAAAACTCTACAACGGGTATGCCGTGGCCACGGGAAAACTTTGTCCCAAAGGCTGGCGTGTGCCCACCGACAAAGACTGGCAGGAACTGGAGTCCCTAACCGGCATGGGAGCGGATCTGCTGGCAAATATCGGCGGAAGGGGAAATATCGCGGGGGCATTGAAGGAGCCCGGACTCTGGGATCCGTCCGGCGAGCCCAGTTCCAACAGCAGCGGTTTTTCCATTCGGCCCGCGGGTATCCGGGCGCCAAACGGGGAGTTTATGGTGCTGAAACAGTACGGCGACTTCTGGACCTCCACCGTGTATGAGAATCCCTATTCATTGTACCTGTGGAACCGGCATTTCTATTACAACAGCCTGGAGATCGGGAGAAACTACCTTTCGGCCAGTAACGGGTACTCATGCAGGTGTGTGCAGGATGTTACACAGTAAACAGTCGACAGTCGGCAGTCCACGGTCCACAGTCGACAGTCCACAGTCGACAGTCCACAGTCAGACTCCGATTGTTTAGGTTGTTCTACTTGTCGCGCAAGACTCGCACCCGCAGTTTGAGACTTTTAGCTCGCGACTTCTCTCACTTCATAATTCTTATTTCCCTGTCTGCCGACAGGCAGGCTTGTTCTATTGTTCGATATTCTTTTTTCCTACGGAGCCAAAATTGAAAATTGAACA
>CAYRHU010000158.1:0-3007 GCA_964424155.1 uncultured Chitinophaga sp. | reverse complement strand
CACAACTACCTGCAAAACGGTTTCTATGCCCGCAATAAAGGCGAAGAGATCCCCACCACCCTCTCGGTGCAGTTCCTGCTCCGGATCGATGATGTGACCAAAGAAGTGATGGATTCCTTAAAAGGTTTATCCGGACCGGAAAGAGTGCAAAAGCAATCCGCCGTTCTCACCGCCATCAATAAAAGAATGAGCAATCCGGACCAGAACATTGAAACCCGCGTGAGCGCCCTCTTCAAGGGCAACCAGTTCCTCGCTTTTGTATACCAGCGTTACACCGATGTGCGTCTCGTGGGTACTCCCCCCGAAAGCGTGGGCAAGTTCGGCGGCGACACCGACAACTGGGAATGGCCCCGTCATACCGGCGACTTCTCCGTGTTCCGCGTGTACACCGATGCCAAGGGTCAGCCCGCGAAATATGCGGAGAGCAATGTGCCGATGAAACCCAAATGGTACCTGCCTGTTTCCCTCCGCCCGCTGAAGGACGGCGACTTCGCGATGATCTGGGGTTATCCAGGCGGCACCAACCGTTATGAAACATCTTACGGTATCCGCCTGGCCACCGATATCAATAACCCCACGCTGGTGAAACTGCGCGACGTGCGGCTGAAATATATGTTCGAGGAAATGAAGAAGGATCCCGCCGTTAAATTAAAACTATCTTCCTCTTATGCCGGTATCGCCAACTATTGGAAATTCTACGACGGCGAGACCAAACAGTTGCTGAAATACGATATCTACGGACAGAAAAAAGCCTTTGAGGAAAAATTCCAGGCCTGGGCGAAGAACAAACCCGAATATGCCAGCCTGCTTTCCGACTGGGCGAAGATCTACGAGGACTGGAGACCCTATGCCGAACACCGGCAGTATATCAACGAAGGTATCAACGGCTCCCCGCTGATCGCATTCTGCGGTTCCCTCCTTCAACTGGAAGGGCTGCTGGTAAAGACCGGCACCTCGCAAGCGGATATCAAAAAAGCAGCGGAAGCGGCCGACAATCAGCGGAAGAATTTTCTCGCTGATGAAGACAAACCCTCCGATGAACGCATCGTAGCCGCCACCACCCGGATGTTTTACGAAGATGTGGTGAAGGAACAGCAGCCGATCGGTTTCTACGGCGGGCTGAAAGATAAATACGGGCCACTGGATGATGACGCCACTTACAGGAAATACGCCGCCGAGATGTTCAAGAACACCATGATCTTTGATGACGCGAGATGGGCCGCCTTCATCAAGAACCCCGATGCCAACACACTCCAAACCGACCCGGCTTTCGCGCATGCCAGCACTTTCTTCCAAAATTATTTAAGCAAGTACAGCCCGCTCTTCCAGCAGTTCAACGCGAAGAACGCGGAGCTGGGCCGTCTTTACCTGAAAGGGATTATGGAAATGGATCCCGTAAAGGCGAAGATGATGTACCCCGACGCCACCTTCACCATGCGCGTGAGCTATGGCAATGTGAAATCCTACCGTCCCCGCGACGCGGTTTTCTATGATTATGTGACCACCTCCAAAGGACTGCTTGAAAAATACAAGGCAGGTGATTATGAATTCGATCTGCCGGCCAAACAGATCGAACTGCTGAAGAAAAAGGATTTTGGCCAGTACATGGATCCCACCCGCAAGGACCTGGTGATCGGTTTCATCACCACCAACGATATCACGGGCGGCAACTCCGGTTCGCCGGTGATCAATAACCGCGGCGAACTGATCGGGCTGGCCTTCGACGGCAACTACGAGGCGCTGAGTCATAAGCTCGCTTTCGACAAGGACCTGAACCGCACGATCTGCGTGGATATCCGCTATGTTCTCTGGTGCATCGACAAGCTGGGCGGCGGGCAGAATATCATTAAGGAGCTGAAGCTGATGAAGTAAATTGTAAAAAGAACCAGCAACCAATACTAACCAGGAACCCCCGCGAATTTTGCGGGGGTTTTTTTTTGAACCACATAGGCACATAGACACATAGGATAACACATAGGCGAACACTTAGGAAAACTCTATGTGAATTTCTATGTGTCTATGTGCCTATGTGGTAAAAACCAAAAAACGACATACATACCCACACTCACATTTCCCGGGATTAATTCTTATCATTGTGAACCGATCAGCGATTGAGAAAAAGCATCATCATAGCGTTCCTTTTCTGCCTGCTGTATACCGCGGCATCCGCCCAGAACACCCGTTTCAGCATCGCCACCGACCTCAGCATCCAGCATAATTTTAAAAAAGAACAGCGTTTCACCGTTATCGGTCAGACCGTACACGCCCATTTTCATCTCACGCCAAAGGAGGGCATCTATGTCTGGTTCGCCTATTACTCCAACGGCAAGTACAAAAACGAGCTGACGGCAACCGCCAAATCGCCGCTCACCAACCCGCAGCAGATCGCTTATACGAATAAGGCCAACATGCGGCTCAAGCAGTTCTCCGCCGGCTGGAAAAAATACCTGTTCGGCACAGCCGAATCGGAAAAAGGGATGAATCTATACGCCTATGCCGGTTTCGGGTTATTGCTGGGCCGGATCGAAAACTCCCATTCCGTGGCCATCGATACCAACGAATACAATGTTCCCGTGATCAGCGGCCGCGCCAATTTCAAGCGGCTCACCCTGGATGCGGGACTGGGTGTTGAAAAATACCTTGGTGGTGATCTCTATATCTATGGCGAAGGAAGGATCTGGATCCCTACAGACGGTTATCCCAGCCGGTACATCTACATAAATGAAAGGGCGCCGTGGACGGGGATGCTGGGGATGGGGTTGAGGGTGTTGTTCTGATTCAGTCGACAGTCTACAGTCCACAGTCCACAGCTTGCCCGCCGTAGCCTTTGCGAAGGCGGGTCGACGGTCCACAGTTTAACTCCGTAATTACATAAAGACCTGCTGATGCAAAATCCTGCGTAAAGATTTTCTCCAATGTGAAACCTTTCACACCGGGCGAGAAGTAATGGCATACGAACCATGCAAACTTTAGGAAATATTAAGTAATAAACGACCCAAAGTCCCCC
>CAYRHU010000157.1:1715-3086 GCA_964424155.1 uncultured Chitinophaga sp. | reverse complement strand
TCAGCACAGGAAGGAATTTTTACCAATAGTGAATTGTCCATGGACCATGGACTATGGACTATCGACTAAAAAAGAAGCCGGGAGTCTCCCCCCGGCCTTGGTCCGTCCCCTTAGTGATCGTCCTGAATATTATTATCGCGCGGCGACGATGATCTTTTCGGTTGATTGCGATCCCGATACCCGGTCGGAGATCCGTATGCTGAACATCCCCGCGCCGAGCCCCGTTACCTGAAGGCTGTTACTGTTATACCCGTTCCATTGTTTCACCGTGCGGCCGGCCAGGTCGGTGATAACGATGTCGCGAACCCCGGCCCCGCCAAATACGAGGTTTACATTCCCGTTCACGGAAGGATTGGGGAAGACCGTGGTCTTCACATCCTGCTCCGTGCCACGGATGGCCCGGATATCGCTGTATTTAAAAGCGCCGTCCATATCCACCTGCCTGAGGCGGTACTGGGTCATGCTTTTATTGTTATTGATCTCGCTGAACTCGTAGCTGAGTTGGTCGCTGCTGTTGCCATGGAGGGCCTGCGTGGCTACAAATCCCGCCTGCTGCCAGTCCCCGTTGCTGTTGCGTTCGATCACGAAACCCGAGTTATTGATCTCCGTGGCGGTTTCCCATTTCAGGGTCACGAGGTTCCTGTTCCTCGTAACGCTGAAACCGCTGAACAGCACGGGCAGGGGCGCGCCACCGGATGAGAACAGGGTGGGGGAGCAGCCGTTGCCGGCTGATTGGCATTGATTGCCGTTAAACGGAGTGATCGAAACCTCGACCAACAGGAGGTTACAGGCCGTGAATTCCGCGGACGTGTAGTTTGTCTGGATATCCTTCATGTGCTGGAAACTGATGCATTCGCTGATCACCGTGCTGCCGTTTACTGTTACGGTGAGACTGATCCCGGCCCGGCCATTGTTTTTCGGTATATAATCAAACGTAACGCTCCTCAGGCAGGGATTGGACCCGTCCGTAATGATATGGAACGTAGGCCGTACGATCTCGGTACACTGGGCATTCGAATGATAGGAGATTAAAAAGCTGACGGAAGAAAAGAGAAAGGGTAAAATTCGTTTCATTTAGTACGGTTTGTTTTCAGGGGTATTGATTCTTCGTAAAATTACGGTGTATGAACTGTGCTTTCACGTAATTACTCCGTAAAAGTATCATGCGGATTTCGTAGATGCAAGCTTTCGGGAAAGTATTTTTCCGGGAATTTTTTCTTTAGGGGGAAATCCTTAAAGGAGGCTGGTGACGGGTTCCGTTAGGTATCGGATAGTGAATAGTGAATAGTGAATGGTGAATAGTGAATGGGGTCACTAAAGTTCAGGTTGAACTACTCGCTGCTCAAAGCAGCAGCTCAAAGCTTGCAGCTC
>CAYRHU010000157.1:0-1615 GCA_964424155.1 uncultured Chitinophaga sp. | reverse complement strand
CTTCTAGCTTACAGCTAATCCAAAACAGCCACACTTTTCCCAATAAGATTCACGCATTCATGTATCTGCTCAGCGGTAATGATCAGCGGGGGGGCCAGGCGGATTTTGTCGCCATGTGTGGGTTTGGCGAGGAGTCCGTTGCGCATCAGTTCGAGACAGAGTTGCCAGGCCGCGTCTTTTTCCGCGTGATCGACGACGATGGCGTTGAGCAAACCTTTTCCGCGGATGATACGGATATGAGGGCTGTTGAGTCGCTGCAGTTCCGAACGGAACAATTCACCCATACGGTGCGCATTTTCCGCCATCTGTTCCTCTTTCAATACACTGAGGGCGGTTATGGCCACTTTGCAGGCCAGGGGGTTGCCGCCATAGGTGGAGCCGTGTTCGCCGGGCCGGATCGTAAGCATGATTTCATCATCGGCCAGCACCGCGCTCACGGGGAGCAGCCCGCCACCCAGGGCCTTGCCGAGCAATACCATATCGGGGCGCACCGCTTCATGATCACAGGCCAGCATCTTTCCCGTGCGGGCCAGCCCGGTCTGGATCTCATCGGCGATAAACAGCACGTTCGCGGATTCACATAATGATTTCGCTTTTTGCAGGTATCCTTCACCGGGAACCACCACGCCGGCTTCTCCCTGGATCGGTTCCACCAGGAAACCCGCCACCTGTTTATTTTCCAGCGCTTTTTCCAGCGCGGGGATATCATTGAAAGGAATGGAAACGAATCCCTGCATATAGGGACCGAACTGGTTCCTCGCGGAGGGATCGCTGCTGAATGAAATGACGGTGGACGTGCGGCCATGGAAATTTCCTTCGCACACGATGATAAGGGCCCTGTTCTCTTCAATGCCTTTTACCCGGTAGGCCCAGCGCCGGCATAGTTTGATCGCGGTTTCCACGGCTTCCACGCCGGTGTTCATGGGAAGCACTTTGTCGTACCCGAATAATCGCGTGATATACTGCGCGTATTCACCCAGCCAATCGCTGTGAAAAGCCCGGCTGGTGAGGGTGAGCCGCTGCGCCTGCTCCGTGAGCGAGGCTACGATCTTCGGGTGACAATGCCCCTGGTTGATGGCGGAATACCCGCTGAGAAAATCATAATACTGTTTGCCTTCCACATCCCATACATGCACCCCAAGACCCCGGGTGAGCACCACGGGCAGGGGATGGTAGTTGTGCGCGCCGTAGCGGTCTTCGAGATCCAGGAAGTATTGCGTGCGGGACCTATCTGTTGCAGTATGCATAAAAATGAATTGAGACGATGTAATTGGAATGAATCGGAGAAATTGGAAAAAAACAGCAGATCCGGTGTTAAACCGGATCGATCACACCCATCGGGTCATCGGTGATTGAGCCAGTCGAGATTCTGGCGGAGGAATGATATGCGGGGGGAGTTGTTGATACTGCAAAGATACTTAAAAAAAAGTTCCAAGAACCAAAGATACAAGATCCAAATAAGCACCAAATTCAAAATCAAAAAGAGACTCCGGTATTGTATAATTTATCAGATTTCCTGCTTGCGTAAACCTTTCGTGTATCCAGTAGTGAACTATCAAATTGAAACGACCTGAAGTCCCCCTTGCGGCTTGCCTGCCGAAGCGTATGCGTAGGC
>CAYRHU010000156.1:0-3233 GCA_964424155.1 uncultured Chitinophaga sp. | reverse complement strand
TGGCTGCGCTTGTAGCAGGAACCAAGTTCCGGGGCCAGTTTGTGGATAGGATGAAGGCGATCATGAATGAACTGGTAAAGTACCGGGATGTCATTCTCTTTATCGACGAGCTCCACACCATCGTGGGCGCGGGCGGCGCCAGCGGATCGCTGGATGCCAGCAATATCTTCAAACCGGCGCTGGCCCGGGGTGAACTCCAGTGTATCGGCGCCTCCACGCTGGATGAATACCGTATGTATATCGAAAAAGACGGAGCGCTTGACCGCCGATTCCAGAAAGTGATGGTGGATCCCCCGAGCGTGGATGATACGATCCAGATCCTCAACAATATCAAATCCAAGTACGAGGATTATCATAATGTGAATTACGACCAGGAAGCGATCGACGCCTGTGTGAAACTGAGCGACCGCTATGTCACCGACCGCCTGCTCCCGGACAAGGCCATCGACGTGATGGATGAAGTGGGCGCAAGGGTGCACCTGAAAAATATCAATGTTCCCCAGAATATCGTTGACCTGGAACAGAAGATCGAGGATGTGAAGAACGAAAAGAACAAAGTGGTGAAGAGCCAGAAATTCGAAGAGGCCGCTTCGCTCCGTGACACGGAGAAAAGATTGCAGGAAGACCTGGAAAAAGCCAAGCACGAATGGGAAGAGGAAAGCAAGCATAAGCGCTTCCCCATCGGCGAAGAAGATATCGCCGAAGTGGTGAGCATGATGACGGGCATACCCGTGAAGCGGATGGTGCAGGCAGAAACCGAGAAACTGAGAAAGATGGCGGATGAAATGAGAGGGATGGTGGTAGGCCAGGATGAGGCGATCTCGAAAGTGGTGAAGGCCATCCAGCGTAACCGGGTGGGATTGAAAGATCCTAAAAAACCGATCGGTACGTTTATTTTCCTGGGTCCCACCGGTGTGGGTAAGACCGAACTGGCCCGGGCCCTGTCGCGCCATATGTTCGACTCGGAGGACTCCCTGATCCGGATTGATATGAGTGAATACATGGAAAAATTCACCGTCAGCCGCCTGATCGGTGCGCCCCCGGGTTATGTGGGTTACGAAGAAGGTGGCCAGCTTACCGAGAAAGTGCGCCGCAAACCTTACAGCGTGATCCTCCTGGATGAGATCGAAAAAGCGCACCCGGACATTTATAATATCCTGCTGCAGGTGCTGGACGACGGGCAACTCACCGACGGGCTGGGCCGGAAGGTGGATTTCAAGAACACGCTTATCATCATGACCTCCAATATCGGCGTGCGCCAGCTGAAAGATTTCGGCACCGGCGTGGGTTTTACCACCAGCGCCAAGATGGAAAGCGAGGATGAGGCCAACAAAGCCGTCATTGAAAAGGCCCTGAAAAAGACCTTCTCACCCGAATTCCTGAACCGGATCGACGACGTGGTGATCTTCAACAGCCTGACGAAGGAGCATATCTTCAATATCATCGATATCCTGATGAAGGGCGTGCTGAAAAGACTGGCCAATCTCGGGTTCAGTCTCGAACTTACCGAAGCCGCCAAATCCTTCCTGGCCGACAAGGGTTACGACCAGCAGTTCGGCGCCAGGCCCCTGCACCGCGCCATCCAGAAATACCTGGAAGACCCGCTGGCGGAGGAGATCCTCAACCTGAATGTAAAGGCCGGCGATGTGCTCATCGCCGATGCGGACACCGAGAAGGAGAAATTAGCATTTACATTCAAATCGAAATCGGAAGAGAAGTCGAAGGCCTGATTTTGGATTCTAATTTTTTACTGGAGCATCCTTTAGGGGTGCTCCTTTTTTTTCGGGTTTTACATGAAAAAGAACCAAGAACCGAAGATCCCTGCCTGCCCGCCGAAGCTTTGGCGTAGGCGGGAGACAAATAAATAACAAGAATCAAAGATCCAAGAACCAGATAAGCACCAATTAAAAAATAAAAAACAGACTCTGATTTCTATTTAATTCAACGATTTACGCAATGGCGTAATAAATTAAAAATTAAAATGAGCGGAGACCTTTTTGAGTATTGATTTTTGTATTTCGAATTTATTTGGTTCTTGCCTGCCTGCCGGCAGGCAGGGAGCTTCGGTTCCTGGAATTTCAATTATCGTACTTTTGATGACAGTTTATGGCCCAAAAAATCATCATAACCATCGACGGCTGGTCGAGTTGCGGCAAAAGCACGCTGGCGAAGCAACTGGCCGCGGAACTGGGTTATGTATATGTGGACAGCGGGGCCATGTACCGGGCCATTACGCTTTATTTCATGCGCAACCATATCGACTGGACCGAAAAAAAGGAAGTGAAAAAGGCCCTGAAGGATATCAATCTCGAATTTGTGTATAACGACCAGCGTAAAACCAGCGAAATATTCCTGAACGGTGAAAATGTGGAATATGTGATCCGCGACCTGGTGATCGCCGAAAAGGTGAGCGAGGTGGCCGCCATCCGCGAAGTACGGGAATTTGCGGTGGCCCAGCAGCAAAAAATGGGGAATAAAAAAGGAGTGGTCATGGATGGCCGGGATATCGGGACGGTGGTATTCCCGAAAGCCGAGCTGAAGATCTTCATGACGGCCGATAACGCAGTGCGTGTGGAACGCCGGTTTAAGGAGTTGTATGAGAAAAATCCCAATATCACCATCGAGGAAGTGAAAAACAATCTCGAAATGAGGGATTATATAGATTCCAACCGGGCGGTAAGCCCGCTTAGAAAGGCGGAAGATGCCCTGGTTCTTGATAATACCTATCTGAATGAGAAAGAACAGTTTGAAAAGGCCCTGGAATGGGTAAAAGCAAGGCTGACCGGTAAAAAACAGTCCTGACCGGACAATAGGTGAAAGTTATCCCGAAATCTTGCAAATTTCAGATTCATAGACTAGTTTCGTATTTCCACCGGGCCTCAGTGCCGGTTCTTTCCGACTCTCCTTTTTCGAAAAACCAGCAAAAATCCGCGATCTCTTTGCAGAAAATCCGGCTGTCTAACAGCGTTCAGGCCTGTCCTGTTATCTGTTTAGTATGCCGTTGTATAACCAGAATTATCCAATCTCTCCTGAAGCCTAAAGCAATCCCCCTGTCCCGAAAACAGTAGAATTCCATCCTTTCTGAATGCCACAAGGTCCAGACCGTGAATCACCACATCAACGTGGATGAAATGATTCATCATAAACCACTGCGCAAGCAGTATTCGGAATTATGTAAACAATTTTTAATCATTCTGCCAACAAGCAGGAAAAAAACCTTGAAGCATGAAAAA
>CAYRHU010000155.1:0-3268 GCA_964424155.1 uncultured Chitinophaga sp. | reverse complement strand
TGGTTATATAATGCGGGTACACGCCGGCGAATGACATTTTGAAGACGCGGGAGTAATCCATGCGGTAAAATTACTCATTTGCTCCAATTGTGTCTTATCCATGAAAAACTTTGCAGTATCCGAATCAATTCCTGCACAGACTTTACGGCAAAATGTTTTTTAGTTAGATGGGTGGATTCGTGCTCTTTTTCAGGAGACCGGGGTTTGTAGTAAGTTAAAAAAACCGGAGCCACATGTTGCTGTTCGAAATAATTTCCCCGAATGCATCAAACAGGTAAGTGAATTACAACCCCGTGCTTTTTTTCAATTGCAACCATTCGCTTTTCAGCATGGCATATTGATATTCACTGCCCCATTTGCCCTTGAAAAAAATATTCTCGATAAAATGTCCTTCCTCCCTGAATCCAACGCTCTTCAGTAACCGGATGGAAGCGGTATTCTCCGCATCCACCGTTTCGGTAACCCGGTGAAAATCGTCGCGGCTGAATAAAAAATCAAGGATGGCGAGCAGGGTTTCCCTGGCATAACCTTTCTGCTGCTCCCGCGGTGAAATGCTGATGCCGATCTCGCCAAGACGTATATCCTGCCTGTCCAGTTTGATGGCGCAGTCACCGATCAGCCTGCCTGTTTCCTTTTTTTCAATTCCGTACTGCACCCATTCTCCGGGGTTTCCAAAAATTTTGCCGGAATGCTCCCGGATGAAATCCGCCGCCTGTTCGGGAGAAAAAACATCAAAGCCCTGGTATTTGGTTACTTCGGGATCGGAGCGGTAAAAGTGAAAATCGGCAAGATCATCGGGTTCCAGGTTCCGGATCAGGAGCCGTTTTGTTTCTATGAGAAGTTTGTTCATTCAGTGATGAGGTTTTTGCGGATTGTTTCCGGGTTTGCAAATTAGAGTATTAATTCCTTAGGCAGGATTCCGGTGGTATCAGAATTCTTCTTCAGTCATTTCTTTATTCAGCATCATCCCGGCGGCCGTACCCATGGCCACGGCATTGGCCACCGTTCGCATCCGGGTGGTATTATCGCCGCAGGCATAGATACCGGGTATGGTTGTTCTTTGAGCCATATCAGTTTTCATATACCCTTCGGGTGTTAATTCGCAACCAAGGGATTGGGAAAGAGAAGAATGTTGTACAAAGGGCAATCGGGCATACAGGGCTTTTACGCCGGCCCGGACTCCGTCTTTGAAAACAATGTGTTCGATATAACCATTCTTATGCTGAAGCCGGGCGATCTCTGTTTCTACGATGCGGATCCGGTGTTCCCGGAGTTTTTTTATCTGCGTGTCGCTCAGGTTGGCTTTGCCGTTGGTAAAAAGCGTCAGCTCCTTGGTCCAGTTGGCGATCAGCGTGGCAAGTTCAAAGGCCGCATCGGCATTGGCCAGGATGCCGGTCGGTTGCTGCCGCACTTCATAACCATGACAGTAGGGGCAATGGAGCACACTGATGCCCCAGCATTCCGCAAAACCGGGCAGGCCCGGGAAAATGTCTTTGATACCCGTTGCCAGAACCAGTTTTCCTGAATGGTAAGTTTCACCTGTGCGGACCTGTATGGTAAAACCGGTCGCTGTTTTACGGGCTGCCGTTACAAAGGCATCCAGAAAGGTCACCGTTTTATACTGCTGCACCTGCTGCTTGGCGATACGGGTGATTTCTTTCGGCGGTTTTCCGTCGCTGGTAAGGAAATTATGCGAATAAGGGGTTTGTTTATTGCAGGGATCCCCGCTGTCGATGATCAGTACCTTTCTCAGCGCCCTGCCCAGGGCCATACCGGCCGCCAGCCCTGAGTAGCTGCCGCCGATGACGATTACCTCGTATACATTTTCCGTTTTCATCGTGTAGTTGGTTATTGCAGCAGTGAGTGGCCGGGGAAACAGCATTCCCCCGGTTGCCCTGCCCGCCTGTTTTAAAAAATCGCGCCGTTGCGGCATGATGGATGATTTGTCATGATCTATGTGTTCCCTTATATGATCTATGTTCTATGTGGCAAAAAAAATGAATACAAACCAGGACACTATCAAATTTTTTGAATAGCCTGGCGTATTTATTTCGATCCACCCGCTTTTGACAAGCGGCGGATCAGGAAATCAAGAAAGGGCACGCCGATAAACATCATCCATGGCACCAGCGAGATAGTGAGAATAAAGGTTCGCTGGTAGAGTGGCAGCGACGACAGCTGGCTCCCGAACAGGAAAAGAAAGAGAGTGATGGAGGGATAGATCACCATCCAGATCTTGAGCGACATAAAAAGTCTTGTTTTTGTTTTCATCCCGGTTAGTTTAATTTTTGACTAATGAGTTTAACAGTACAAAACTAATCGGGACGGCCGGGGGGTTGACAGGACGATTCAGCAATAAAACAGGACTTATCTGAAATTCTTCCGGAAAGCCTCCGGTGAAAAACCGGTATGCCGTTTGAAAAAGCGGATAAAATAGGAAACATCTTCATAACCCAGGTGATCGGCGATTTCTTTTACCTGGTGCGGGGTGGCCAGTAAATACCGTTTTGCTTCCAGGATGATCTGCTCATTGATAAGATCCGATACGGTTTTCCCCACAGAGGATTTGGTGATGGCATTCAGCTGGTAGGGCGACAGGTTTAAGAGCCCCGCATACTGCGCAACGGTTTTCATGTGGCCGATATGGGTTTCCAGGAGGCGGAGCAGCTCTTCCAATCGCTGCTGGGTATAGCTGTCTGTGTTTTTGGCTATGCCTTTCGGGTTGCGGCTCTGGCGGATCAGTTCAATAAAGAAAAGATCCAGGCTGGCCCGGATGGCTTCCCGGTAGCCCTCGGGTTTTGCCGTGTATTCATTGAGCATGTTGCCGAGGAGGGCAAACAGTATTGTGAACCTTGCGGGGTTCAGTTCGCAGTAATTCCTGCCCGATGCCTTTTGCCATTGCTGTTCGGTAATGCTTTTTTTGGGCTGGTAAAAACCGGGATCAAACTCCACGAGGAAGCCGGTGGCGCCGGCTTTCAGCTCCAGCCGGTGCACCTGGCCGGGGCGAAGGATGAAAACGGTATGGTCATGCACTTTGTATTCAATAAAGTCAATGGCATGAAGCCCCCTGCCTTTTTGTATGGCCAGCACCAGGAAAAAATCGTGTTTATGCAGTTCCTGGTTCAGGCCCTTTCCGTTCATCAGCTCCCGCAGCCCGCGGATGCTGAACCGGGCCATCTCGCCGGGCTCGCTGCCGGCCGCCCTGATCTTCCTGATGGGGATGGGTTTCATTGGGGAAACAAGATACATGCAATTTGGGGAAAGGGTG
>CAYRHU010000154.1:0-3437 GCA_964424155.1 uncultured Chitinophaga sp. | reverse complement strand
GAAAAAAAATATGATATGGTGATCGACACTTCCGGTAAAACCCTGATGTGTCTCCCTGAAAAAATAACGCTCAGCGGCGACGACAACCGGATGGCGATTCTCCGCAATATGATGAAAGATATTTTCGGACTGGTGCAGCCGCCCGCGAAGGGGAGCGCGAGTTTCTTTAAAATATTACCCGAAGCCGAAACCGGTGTCGGGGAATCATGGATCGAATCCTGGGCAGGGGAAAGCGGAAAATATGAAGCCGCCTATAAAATAAGGGAGATCAGTGACACCGTCATCGTGGTGGATTTTGCCACCCAGTCCGTAACCATCAGCAAAGCCGAAATGATGGGTAACGAAACTACCACAACCATGAACAATAAATCAACCGGAACGATACTCATTGACCGGGCATCAGGCATCATGCGTGAGAAAACAGAAAACACGGAATCCAACGGCAATACGGAAACATCCTTTGGCACCCTGCCCGTTACTTCCCGGACCACCACCACGATCACAGTAAAAAAGAGGGATTAAATTCAGTATACCTGGTTGCGGAGCAGGTCGTCCAGCGTGTCCCTGCGGCGAATCAACCCTGACTTTCCGTCAACGAACATCACTTCGGCAGGTTTGAACCGGGAATTATAATTCGAGGCCATTTCAAACCCGTAAGCGCCGGCGTTATAAAAGGCGAGGATATCCCCTTCCCTGATTTCGTTGAGTTCGCGATCACTTGCAAAAGTGTCGGTTTCGCAAATATTGCCCGTCACCGTATAGCGTTTCCATTCCCCCGCGGGATTGGAGAGATTGACGATATGATGATAGGCATCGTACATCATAGGCCGGATCAGGTGGTTGAGACCGCTGTTAACGGCGGCAAACTCGATGGTGCCGGTATCCTTGAGCACCGTTACTTCCGCCAGCATATACCCGCATTCGCTCACCAGGTACTTGCCCGGCTCGAACCAGAGTTGAAATTTTTTCCCGTTGGCCACCGGGTGACTGGCAAAGGTTTCCCGGATCTTTTGCGCCAGCAGGCGCACGTCGGTTTCCTGTTCGCCCGGTTCGTAGGGAACCTTGAAACCACCGCCCAGGTCGATCACTTCCAGCTCCGGGAAATGGGGGATCAGTTCGAATAAAACTTCGATCCCCCGAACAAACACACCGGCGTCCTGTATATCGCTCCCGGTATGAATGTGCAGGGCGCGAATGGATAAATCATACTCCTTCATCAATGCCTCTATCCGGCCCAGCTGGTTAACCGGTATCCCGAACTTGCTGGTATCATGACCGGTGGAGATCTTCAGGTTGCCGCCGGCCATGATATTGGGACGAATGCGCACCCCGACGGGATAATCATGCCCGTATTTTTTCCCGAATTTCCCGAGGTTGGAAAGACTGTCGATATTGATATGCACTCCGGCTTCCACCGCTTCTTCGATTTCGCTGAAAGCAATCCCATTGGATGTGTAAAGTATTTGCCCGGGCTCGAACCCGGCGACAAGTGCAAGTTTTACTTCATTGATCGAACTGCAGTCCACGTTGCAACCGATCGATCGGATATAGCGGAGTATGCTGATATTGGTGAGTGCTTTGCCGGCATAATAGAATGTGGTGTCGAGTTCACTGAAAGCCCCTGCCAGTTTCCGGTACTGTTCCATTATTTTTTCGGCATGGTAGACATAGAGAGGCGTACCATATTCACTGGCTGCCTTCAGCAACTGCTCACGGGATAATTTTTCCGGCATAGGTGCGAATATACTGTAAACAATTGTGCCACCGGAAGGGTGGCACAGGCAGGTACATATATAACTTATTTCAGGATTCTTCGCTTTCCGCCTCGTCATTATTAACGATAAGCTCCCCTCCTTCCGTCACCGCGAGGGCGGTGATCGCATCGCTCTCATCGGCACCGGTTCCTTTCTCGGGGCCGGTTTCCCGGATAGCGGTGGGATCGATCAGCTGATCGGCCAGTACATCCTTGATCCTGGGCAGTTCTTCGGCTGAGTTGATGCCGAAATAATCCATGAAGTTCCCGGATGTGGAATAGAGCAGCGGCTGACCCGGGGCCTTTTCATTCCGGCCGCTGATGATGACCAGTTCCTTTTCCAGGAGTTTCTGAACGGCGTAATCGCAGCTCACCCCGCGTATCGCTTCGATTTCTCCCTTGGTTACCGGTTGCTTATAGGCAATGATGGCCAGCGTTTCCATGGCGGCGGCGGATAATTTCTTCATGAACTTATCCTTGTTGAGCTGGGCTACGGTTTTATGAAATTCGGGCCTCGTCAGGAACTGCCAGCCGCCACCGCTTTGCTTTACCTCGAAAGGATAAAAATCGGCGCTGTATTTTTCGCGGATTCCTTCCAATGCCGCTTCAATCTTGTCAAGTGGTATTTTCTCTTCCGATTCTTCAAATGTATTATTGACCAGCTCAGTGATCTCCAATGTGGTCAACGGCTTCTCGCTTGCAAAAATGAGCGCTTCGATATGCGGTATCAGATTAACAATTTCCATGAGATAATTTCAAAACGGTTTGAACGAAATTAATATTACTTACCCCAAGGTGAAAGCGCACTTATTAACATTGTTAACAAAGACCCTTTACAACAATCAGCATCTCCGCATCTAAGTTCCCCCTGCGGGGGACAGGGGGCTTTACCCCTGCAACGCCGCCGCTCCGCTCACGATCTCGGTGAGCTCGGTGGTGATGGCCGCTTGGCGGGCCCGGTTGTAGGAGATACGAAGGGAGCGCAGCATTTCGTTGGCGTTCTCGCTGGCTTTGTCCATGGCCGTCATCCGTGCCCCGTGTTCGGAGGCATGCGAATCAAGCACAGCCTTGTATAATTGCGTATTGAGGATTTTGGGCATGAGCTCTTTGATCAGCTGCTCTTTGGAAGGATCATAAATAAAATCGGCTTTCATGGCGGCTTTCTTGTCCTTTTTACCGGTTTCGGGCGCTGCTTTGGGAATAGGAAGGAACCGCTCTGCTTCAAATCGCTGAGTGGCCGCATTCCTGAACTGGCTATAGATGATCTCTACCACGTCAAACTGTTTTTCTTCAAAAGCCTGCATGGCCGCCCGGGAAGCCTTCTGAACATTTTCAAATGTCAGGTTCAGGAATATGTCCTTGTAGGCGGCATCCGTTTTATAATTGTTCTTGGTAAAATGCTCATAGCCTTTTTTGCCAATTCCCCAAATGGTGACGTTGCCTTTTTTAAGTTGCTCCGCGTAGCGTTCCGCAATGGTAGCTTTGGTCAGTTTAATGAGGTTGGCATTGAAGGCGCCGGCCAGGCCCCTGTCGCTGGTGATCACGATCAGCAGCACTTTTTCCACCGGGCGTTCCGTGGCAAGGGCCATATCCGATCCACCTTCGCTGTTGCTGACTATATTGCTCAGCATCTGCTGCAGTTTTTGCGCATAGGGACGCATCTGGATGATGGCATCCTGCGCCC
>CAYRHU010000153.1:0-3503 GCA_964424155.1 uncultured Chitinophaga sp. | reverse complement strand
CTGATGGTATCCGCGATCACGGTATGACCGGTGGCGATCCTGTTAACCTTATACTGCCGCAGCGTGGTATTGACCGTTTCCTCTTCGGAGGAGGGATTGGTCTTGTAATAACCGCGGTACCAGAACGGCCCGAGATCACTGTACAGGGTATCCAGGTTCGGATTTTTGAACTCCATCAGGCTGTCGGCATAATAGGGCCGCACCAGTTTGTTCAGCCGGGTGGTGGAAAGATCCATCCGGTTTACCGGGGCCGATACCCCGCCGTGCACAAACAGGATATCATTGATCTTTTCCATCACGTTCTTACTGCGGAACCAGCGGCCCAGCTCGGTATCTTCACCAATCAGCGAGGTAAATCCTTCACCCAGCAAACCCGCGCTTTCCAGGTACTTGGGATGTAGATAGCGCAGGTCTCCGTTCAGGTTCATGATCTCGTGGTTGCCGAGTATATAATGCACATATCCGCCCGCCGCTTTGGCCTTGTCCTCAAGCGAGTAGATCAGCCAGAGCACTTCATTCACCATCGAACCCCGGTCCACAAAATCGCCGGTCAGAACGAGGTGACCATTCCCGAATGTCCAGTTATAATCCGCGTCAATAATACCGCCGGCCTGTAACAGTTTCCGGAAAGCGGAGAAATTTCCTTCAATATCCGAAACGATAAACAGTTTGCCGATCCCGCTGTATTCCGTTTTTTCGTTTTCTATCCTGTCCTTCAGTTTTACCGCGAACATCTTTGCGGGATCATCGGTAGCCACCTGAAGGGTCACCGATTTTCTTTGCGATAAGGCCATGCTGTCGGTCTGCAGTTTTTTGGTGCCGTGCTCATCCACGATATATTTCACAAACAACTGGTTGTTCCGGTACAGCACATAGGGTCCGTCGAACCGGGTGGTATGCGGCCGGGGACCGTTGCATTCTTCACCGGGCAGAAGGAAACCCGCGATCAGCAGCGGAACAAGTGCAAAAGAAAAATACTTCATGTGTGGTATTTTGATCCCGTTGTCTCAAAGACAAGGTTTTACGAACAAATGGTTGCTTCCCGGATGACTTAAAGTTATTTGAAAATTATGAGACGGCCCTGGATTGCAGCCATTCCGATTTTGTCATTTCAAATTTCAGTTCCCCTTTACCATACCACCCGTTTTCCCTCCAGCCGGTCTTTCGGTAAAAACCCTCGGCCCTTGTGCCGGGGGATGTGCTGAGCCAGATCTCCCCGTCCGTCTGGCTAAAATACCAGTCCATCATCAACTCATGAAGCTTTCCGCCAATTCCCTTACCCTCCTGGTCCGGCAACACGAAGAGCGCCCATACATTCCGGTCGGCCAGGGAAACAATTGAAAAGCCCAGTATCCGCCCGCCCTCTTCCGCCACCCATCCCCTGCCGCGCCGGATGATATAATCTTCCACATCCTGGTCTGTTACCAGCGATGGATCGGACAGTGTGTTTTCCCTTACGGAATGCCGAACGACCTGGATCTGCGGGATATCTTCCTTCGTAGCCAACCGAAATTGCCTGCTCATTCGTTTTTATTTTTCTTACTGATCCGGAACGGATGCGCCTCCGTGGTGAGCACATACTTATCCAGGTCCAGCGCAGAACGGGGCGCGAATAAGATATACGCGTATTTGAAGGTTTCACCAAACAGGAAACTTTCCATCCCGTTTGATTTTTCCTTCGTGAGCACATTTTTCAGCGCGGCGAATCCCGCGTCCGTTTTACAATGGGTCAGGATATCATCCACCATGCGTTTTCCCATATGCAGGTACCTGTTATCACCGGTGTACCGGTACAGGTAAAAACAGCTTTCCAGGTTTTCCGGCCGCAGCACATAGGAAGCATATAAAACAGAATCGGTTTTGAAATCGAATAGTTCGGGTTCGATCCCGAAACGGGTCCACATGTAATAATTGGCTTTTTGCATTTCCGCGGCGGTGGCGATATCCCCCGCGTAAGCGGTCAGTCCCGCATAGAACGCATCCAGCGCACCATAGCGGGTCGACAATTCTTTCCCGGTATGCATATCCACATGGGCCATGAACCATCCGTTAGCCTGTTTGCGGATCAAATATTTTTTGATGGCGGCTTCATGCAGATCCCAGGCATTTTTAAAATCCCGGTCGCCGAAAAGCAACCATGATTTATACAGGTATTCGTAATACGAATCGATCATCCCGCTGATATGACTGTTGGTGCGCACCCATTTGCCGGTCTGCACATCGATCTGTTCGCCCACCAGCCCGATCGCGCTTCTTCGTTCATATACCGCCATGATCGCTTTTTTGGCCGCATCATAGTACCTGGGATCGCCGGTGAGTTTGGACAATTTCCCGAACTCCATCATCAGGGTGCCGATCTCCGCCGGGTTGTTTATGCCATCCCTGGTTTTACCTGTCTGAAGATGCACATACCGGTAAGGAATGCCCGTCGGGGTGTTAAATGCCGGCATCAGCCGATCCGCCAGGTCTTTGGCCAAAGTAAGGAAACGCTGATCACCATCCATTTCATAGGCAGTCTGCAAAGCGGCCAGCAGGCGGATGACGATCTCGAATACCTGCACATCATTATCCACGTCAAAGCTGAGTTTGGAAAGGATCAGGTCTTTGGCATCGGCCGCTTCCTTTTTCATCCCCAGCATGATGAACGTATCAAAAGCGTCGACCGGCGACATGAGCAGGGACTGCCTGTACCAGTTGCGGCCATCTTTTGTCAGCGGGCGCAGATCATCATAGCCCCAGGCATATTTTTTATATCCCTCCCAGGCGTGGCGGCAGGCATCCACGACCTTTGCGGTCATTTCCTTTTTCATTTTCTTGGGAAAAGGCTGCGAATGCGCATGGAATAAACCAGTTACCAGCAGCCATAGCGGGAAAAATATCCTGAGGATTCGACGCATAATGGGTGAAATTAGGCGGCTAATATAGTCCGAATTACCCGTAAGGGATGATCGACCGTTCTCTACCATACAAATCATTAAATTTGGTTAGGATTTTCAGAAACAACTACCGCGGTTGGAAAACCTGTCACATACTCCAACAGACAATTCCGGGACTGTACGTCAACTGGCGGCGATCCTGTTTGCCGACATGACGGGTTATACCGCGATGATGCAGGAAAATGAGCAGCGGGCCCGTATCCTGCGCGATCGCCAGCGTCAGACACTTGAAAAATTCATCCCCGGTTATAACGGGAAGATCATTCAGTATTTCGGCGACGGAACACTCAGCATTTTTAGCAGCGCCGCCGACGCGGTACGGTCAGCCATCGCCATTCAGCTGGAATTGCAGCAGGAACCAAAGGTTTCCCTGCGTATCGGTATTCATTCCGGCGATATTGTCTACGACGCACAGGGGGTTTATGGCGACTGCGTGAATCTCGCTTCCCGCATTGAAGCCCTGTCCGTACCGGGGTCCGTGCTGATCTCGGATAAAATGTATGATGAAGTAAAGAATCAGCCTGATATACAAACGAAGCTGCTTGGCAGGTTCAATCTCAAGAACGT
>CAYRHU010000152.1:0-3610 GCA_964424155.1 uncultured Chitinophaga sp. | reverse complement strand
AATATTCCTTCGTCATCTTTTCAATGTTCCAGGAAACCAGCACGCCGGCCAGCACCACAAAGGCCGTGAGCAGGATCATGGTCACCGATAGACCATCCACCCCGAAATGAAAATTAATGCGGGGCGTATTGAATAATTGATAATTCTCTTCAAAGAACATTTGCGCCATATTCCCTGCCGCCCGTTCATTATTGAATGAGTATAAAAGGAAGAAAGCGATACCCAGCTGCGCGAGGGAACCCGCCAGTGAAGTCCATCTTACCTGCTCCTTGTTTCGGCAGAACAGTACCGCGAGGGCGGTCAGAATGGGGATCACTATGAGTAACAACAGGTTCATGTTTATATATTATTCCTGATCTTTCCGGTTAAATCCGATCAGTCTCCTTTTGGGCTGAGGGGGATTTAATAATTGCTTTAATGCTACAAAGATTGTGGCGATGTCATTTTTATTTTCCCTGACATCCTTTTCCATTTTTTCCAGCTTTATTAAAATGTCTTTGTGGTGTATTAAAAGTTCCTTCATTTTGGCAAAAATCCGAATGATCTGAATGTTCACCTGGATAGCCACGGGACTGTTTAACACACTTGAAAGCATAGCTACTCCCTGTTCCGTGAATCCCATGGGCCTTGATCCCCCAAAGTAGCTTTTTGATGGTATCACATTTTGTGATACCAGGTCATTGATTTCAGAAGGCCGTAAAAGAAACATAAAATCGGGAGGAAATCTGTCTGAATTCCTTTTAACGGCCTGTTTCAGTGCCCGGGTCTCCACATTATACATTTCTGCCAGGTCGCGGTCAAGCATTATCTTTTGACCGCGGATAAAATATATTTTACTGACGATGTTTTCGTCAGCGAGTATTGATTTTCTATTTTTCTTTTTGACAGTCAACTAGTACAAGTTTAAGTCCATGCATAAATAAATACCAGTGCCAGAACGATGGCTGCGACCAGGAAATATATCGCGTACTGCTGCACTTTCCCTGACTGCAGTTTTTTAATTTTTTCCGCCACGAACTGGGTGCTGTTACCGGTGAAATTCACGAACCCGTCCACCACGTTGCGGTCGATCCAGGCAGCGGGCCGGCCCACCAGGTTGAACAATACTTTTTTAGTGATGAACAGGTAGAGTTCATCTATATAAAACTTGTTCTTCGCGGTATTATAAAAGCCTCCCAACGTGGCGGCGATACGATCCGGTCCTTCGTTCTTCCTTTTGAACAGCCACATCGCGGTGACTATGCCTGCCAGTCCGAGCGCGACGGGCGCGATAGAGAACAAAAGGTGTAAATGTGTTTCAAGCGGTTGCCCGTCCGAGCTCACATATTTTCCAAAGGGAATGAATCCGGCTGCGGCGGCCCCGATGGCCAGCAGCACGAGCGGCATCATCATCGCGAAACCGCCTTCACCATGATGCGCCTCACCCCCCGCCCTATCCATTAGAGAGGGAGCCGGTTTACTCCAGAAGATGCTGAAGTATAAACGGAACATGTAAAAAGCGGTCAGCCCCGAAGTGATCAGCGCGATCCAGTAAATGGCGGCATTATTCTGGTAGGCTGCCAGCAGGATCTCTTCCTTGCTGAAAAAACCGGCGAAGGGCGGAATACCCGCGATGGCGAGACAGGCGATGAGAAAAGTGATATGCGTTACAGGCATCAGCTTTCGCAATCCTCCCATATCCCTCATCTCGTTGCTGTGCACATAGTGGATCACCGCGCCGGCGCCGAGGAAGAGCAGGGCCTTGAACAGGGCATGAGTGAAAAGATGGAACATGGATGCGGTATAACCCAGCCCGGCTTCACCGCCGTATCTGGATACACCGAGGGCAAACATCATAAACCCGATCTGCGACATGGTGGAATAGGCCAGCACCCGTTTGATATCGGTTTGCGTGCAGGCGATGACCGCGGCAATGATAGCCGATATGGCGCCCACCCATCCTACGATCTCGAGCACCACCGGTGTTGTGATCGCGAAAACGGGGAACAGTCTTGCCACCAGGAACACACCCGCTACCACCATGGTGGCGGCATGGATCAGGGCCGATACCGGGGTAGGGCCTTCCATCGCGTCGGGCAGCCATATATGCAGCGGGAACATGGCGCTCTTGCCGGCGCCGCCCATGAACACGAGAACTCCTCCCCAGGTAATGGCCGATACGCCGAGGAATGAAGTGGCCGCCGCGTTCTTCAGCGGGCTCGATTCGGGTGAGGTGAGCGTGGCGATCATCGTATTGAAATCGAGCGTGCCGGATGTGTAAGAGAGAACCAGTATTCCGATTAAAAAACCGAGATCCGCGAAACGGGTAACGACAAAAGCCTTTTTGGCCGCCGCCACCGCGCTGGGCTTATCATAATAGAATCCGATGAGCAGGAAGGAGGAAACACCCACCAGTTCCCAGAAAATATAGATCTGGAAGATATTGGATGATAAAACGAGACCGAGCATGGAAAATGTGAACAGCCCGAGGAAAGCATAATAGGTGGCGAACCGTTTTTCGCCTTTCATATAACCCAGGCTGTAGATATGCACCATCAGCGAAACAAAGCACACCACCCCGATCATCATCATGGAAATGGGATCGAGAAACAGTCCCATGTTGATAGACAGGCTATCCGTAAAAGGCAGCCAGCTGTATTGCAGCGGGATCATGGAAGCATAAGGTCCTTCGTGTGGTAATGTGAAATAGGAATAAGCCGTATACACGGCTATACCCGTTGAGGCGAGTAACAGGGCGGTGCCGAAATAACCCGCGCTTTGTCCCGGGAATTTTTTCCCAAAAAGCCCCAGCACAACAAATCCCGCGAGGGGCAGCAGGGGTATCAGCGATATGAGTGTTCCGTTGGGCATCAGTATTTCAGTTCCTCCGCGTTTTCAACATCGATCGAATTATGGCTGCGGTATAAATTAATGATGATGGCGATGGCCACGGCGGCCTCGGCGGCGGCGATGGCGATGATAAATACCGTAAAGAATAAACCGTCCAGTTGGCCCGGCCACAGGTATTTGTTGAACGCGATGAAGTTCAGGTTCACGCTGTTCAGGATCAGCTCCACGCTCATCAGCATGGTGATCAGGTTTCTCCGGGTGAAGAAACCGTACACGCCGATGAAGAATAACGCGGCGCTGATGAATAAAATATGATATAACCCGGGTTCCATCAGATTGAATTTCGATTGAAGAACAAGGATTTAAGAATATTGAAATATGTGTGATTAATCATGACCAGTTTGTTAGCTATCAATTTTATTTACTTCATTATTCTTAACTCCTTGTTCATCATTCTTATTTCCCTTGCTTCTCAACGCAATCACGATGCATCCCACCATCGCCGCCAGCAGCAGCATCGAGATCACTTCAAACGGAAGCGCATACCCGCTTTCATCCACATTGAGCATTTGCCGGCCGATATCCTGCACCGTGGGCGACTTGCCCATCCCGTTTACAGGTGGGAAAGAATGCTGATATACCTGCAGCATAGTAAGCGCGAAACCGCAAAACACAGCGAGCGCCGAGAACACCTGCCGCCCGATTTTTGGCCTTTCCAGTTTTTCACCCGCCTGCTGGGTGAGGAAGATGGAGAAAATGATCAGCACCACGATCCCGCCCA
>CAYRHU010000151.1:0-3625 GCA_964424155.1 uncultured Chitinophaga sp. | reverse complement strand
GACTGTAGACTGAATCTCATCTCCCGCTGTTCACCACATAACCTTTCAGCTCTTCATTAAACTCCTGTTCCCTGATCAGGTCTTCGAGTGGGATATGCATGCGGTACTGCCAGTAGTGGCGGGGGTTGGCTGGGTTGTTGATACGTTCGTCGTGGGGGTTTTCGCGGCGGAGGGTTTCGCTCATGCCGAGTATGTCCTGCAACTGAAATACGCTCCACATTGCGGGTGAATACAAATGCTGCATGACGATGGCCCGGTTGATCCAGGGTTCGCAATAAACCGGCGCTTCACCCCATTGTCCCATGACGTTATTATAGAAATGCTGCGTGCGTTCCCGGTTCTCCTCCCACCAGCCGCGGATCGTGCTCATGTCGTGTGTGGAGGGTGTGATCACGGACATATAGGGCGCGTCGTTGGGATGGAAGAATTCTTTTTTGGGATCCTTCGGCATCCGTTGAATTTCGAGACTGAGGATGCCCAGTTGCTGCATCAGGTCGGGCACACAATGCGGTACCATGCCCAGATCTTCCCCGCACACGAGCATATTGGTGGCGGCTTTCAGTTGCGGGAGTTTATGCATGGCTTCGCGGAACCAGAAATCATCCTGGCGCCGGTAGAAATAATTTATGTAAAGCGCTTTCAGTTTTTCCTGTACATGGGGGATCAGGTGCCGGTAAGAAGCGGTTTTTTCCATCGAGATCCGGAAATGGAATTCCTGACCCTGCGTACCTGCTTCTTCAAAAAGGATCACATTGGATACCAGGTCGAATAACCGGAGTTTGAGGGTTTCATTCTCTTCGGTTTGCTCCAGCGATTCAAAATGCAGCTCGATCTGTTGCTGTGTTTCAAATTCGGGCAGCAGGTCATAACCGCCGAATTCATTGGGCGTGCAATACTGTTCTTTTATTTCGGCCGCCTGGTCGCCAAATAGTTCATCCAGCACTTCATCGGTGATAAAGGGACGGCAGTAACGCTGGTAATCGAACCAGATGCCGTTTTCGCCGAATTCGTTGATGTGAACGGGCAGGCAGGGAACAAACCGTCCCATGATGCCCTGCACCGCATTGGCAGGAATGCTCCAGATGCGGAAGAACCCGAGAATATGATCGATCCGGAAGGCGTCGAAATAATCGCTCATCTGGCGAAACCGTTTTTTCCACCAGGAAAAGCCGTTCTCCTGCATCTTCTTCCAGTTGTAAGTGGGGAAACCCCAGTTTTGTCCCACCGCGGTGAAATCATCGGGCGGGGCGCCGGCCTGCCAGCACATGTTGTACATTTCGGGTTCCACCCAGGCGTCGCAGCTGTTGCACGAGATGCCGATGGGAATATCGCCCTTGAGCACCACCCCTTTTTTATGGGCATGATCCGCCGCGTCTTTGAGCTGCCGGTGCAGGTGGTACTGGTTGAAATAATAAAAACCGATATCCTTAAAGGCGGCCGATTTGCGCGAACAGAGTTTTTCAACCGCTTCTTTATTGTACACGGCATTTGTCTTCCACAGGCTGAATTCGGCCGTACCGTATTTGTCGCGGAAATAGCAGAAGGCGGCAAAGGGTTCAAGCCAGTGGCGGTTTTCTTTGAAGAAATCGTCGAATCCCGCGGAGGAAAGGGTCTCCTCTCCCATCACTTCATAAAGATTTTTCAGCACCGGGAACTTGTATTTCATCACTTCCTCATAATCCACAACGGAGAGATCATTCAGTTCTTTTTGTTTTTTCTTCAGCGCTTCCAGTTCGCCGGCATATTCTTTACCGGCCAATTCGGCCAGGTTGATATAGAGGGGATGCAGGGCAAAGGCCGATATGGCGGAATAGGGATAGGAATCCATCCAGGTAAAGCTGGACATGGTATTGTTGACCGGGAGGAGCTGTATCATTTTTAACCCGGTGCGGGCAGCCCAGTCGGCCAGCAGTTTGATATCCGTGAATTCCCCCACACCAAAACTGTTCCGGCTCCGCAGACTGAATACCGGTATCGCCACGCCGGCGCCCTTCCATGTATTGTTGGGAAGATGAACAAACCCGTCGTGGAGCAGGGTGAGTTTGCGTTTAGCCGCGTCGCTGTAAAGGAGCCGGTTATTGCCGTCCTCGAAGCGGATGAATTTTTTTTCGCGGGTGTTGTATACCCCGTATTTATAGGCGACCGGGAAACCGGTTCCGGACAGATCCAGTTTGGCTGACCACCAGTGGCCCTCATGATCCTGGCCTTCCTGCTGAAGCAGTATGGGTTTTTCGGTATCCCATTCTCCCAGCCGTTCGCCGCTTCCAGCCAGGCAAACCACTTCATTTTTTGGCAGCAGGGGCGCCTTCACTTTGAAAATATGAGTGGGTTCCTTGTCGCCTGCTCTCTTTTTCTTCGCCGCTTTGTTTTTCAGCAACACCTTTTCAAAGGGAGCGGTAAAAAACGCGTTCTCATATTCGCCCGCGTGGTTCCAGGTATCCACCAGTTGCAATTCCTGCAGGTCCGATTTCTTAAGTCCTTCCAGGAACCGGTCCTGCCCCCATTCATAGATCCATTCCCCGTCCTTATTTTGGAGCAGGTACTTGTAAGTGATGTTTTTGGTAAGGTCTTTCCGTTTGATCTCCATTTCCGCGGTCCAGAATTCTTCATTCAGGTATTCCATCGGCAGGGCCTTTCCCGGATCATCGTTTCCCAACTCATCGGTATTGCCGGAAATCCATAAACTTTGCCCGTACTGGGTATGATAACGCAGGTAAAACTGGAGCTTCATCGCAATCGCTGTTCGAATGGTTTGACTGGTGGTATGTGTTTTAAAAACACATTAATTTACGAATATAGTCAAAACAATCAATTGACTTGCGAAAAACAGCTGAAAATCACAAAAAAAATGCTCACAAACCCATGGCAATGAATTATCAAGGTTGGAAAAACGGGTTCCTGGTCTGTCTCGGGCTTTTTGCCGGTTCGGCTTTCTGCATGAAGTGGCTGGAGACGGAATTTGTAGCCCAGGGCCGGTTATTCACGATCATCGGGCTGGAGATCAGCTATACCCGGGAAGAGATCATTTTAGTGCTGCAGGGGTTGGTGGAACCCGCCCGTTCCCTGCTTCGCTACCAGTTGCTGTTTGATTTTGCGTTTATGGCCGGGGTATACCCGGGGATCGCCGCGCTGTGCATGATGGCTTCCATGCGAACCGGGAAGCCGCTCTTGCAGAAAATGCTCCGGTGGCTGGCAGTGTGGCAGATAGTGGCCTGGGGATGCGATGTCACGGAAAACCTGTACCTGCTGAAATGGCTTCGCGATCCCGGATCGGTGGGCGATACGGGGTTGTATCATGCGTTGGTATGGACAAAATGGATCATCGCCCTGGCTGCCGTATTGATTGCGGTTACAGGATTTTTATTGAGGCGAAAGACGAGAAGCTAGGATACGGAGTAAAGCGGTTTGCAGATTTTAGATGCACGGGAAAAAGAGAATGAGACGGATCGCCAGATCCGGCGCCTGTCTTTTATCCTCTGTGCGGTTTCAATTTATAAATAGTGCCCTGGTTTGAAATATCAATAATATTTTTTTTGAACCACATAGGACACAGAGCACAGAAGGGAACACATAGAATAAGCCTTACTGTAATATACTATGTGTTAATCTATGTGCTCTATGTCCT
>CAYRHU010000150.1:0-3633 GCA_964424155.1 uncultured Chitinophaga sp. | reverse complement strand
GTTTTATCCACCAGGTGAATGAATTCATGGATAGCGGTATTGGTTTTGCCGGTTTTGTTTTGAAATGCCGCCCGCAGTTCCCGCCGGGAAAGGATCATGGTGTTATTGAGTGCCCCGTCACCCACCATGCCCAGTACATCCCGGTTTTTTCCTTTTTGATCAAAATCATGGTTAAAAAAATCAGGATACAATAACACCTCGTTCACATTGATATATTCCCAATCATCGAATCCGAAAATGGGAATGATGGCGCTGGCGGCAATATAGACTTTATCGCTTTCTTCGACTTCCGTGTTAACCCCGGTAATCCGGGTCGTTGCGAGGAAATGCATCATCCGCCATTCAAATTTACTTTTACCTGCAATATCCAGCGATGTGTAAAATGGAACATCATTATTCAGAATAGCCCTGAATGATTCCGGGAGAGGGGATACTTCTGCAGGTTTCCTGCGCCCACGCGCAATCAGGCTGAAGAGCAGGACAAAGATTGCCAGCGCCACTATGATGGTCATTGCGGTATCCATCTGAATACACCTTAATAACTGTTGTTTTTCGCTTTCCGGGAAATGAAAGCTACTTTTTTTTGTGGATTGTCCAAAGAGTCCCTCCCAGGGTATCGTTTGATGCCGGACACCGCGGGAGGAGACCCGCCGGGAATGGAAAACCGGCAGGTTCACTGTTGAAATACTGATAAAAATCACGCTCCGCTCCAATTCCTGTCAATAATATGGCTGGTATATACGGATACCTTGTGGTATTAAAACAGTCATATGAAAAAGGGAATTGTTTTTATTATATCAATCATACTGGCGGGTACAATTATGGCCCAGTCATCGGGCGTTTACCCTGCTGAACCTTTCAATGGAATGCAGGTCACTTATAACATTACCGGGGCGACCATTTCAAAATATACGGATGTACCCGGCTTCACCTGTACCCGCAGCCTTGTGATCACCGGAATCCAGAAGGGAGGCGTATTGGGCATTTCAGGCACTCTTTCGGCCGGCGGACTGGGTTGTACAATCACGGTAACGGTGAGTGCCGGCGGAAAGTCGAGCAGTGGCACTTATGAAGTGCAGCCCGGAAATCCAAAAAATTACTCGCAGACGGTGAACATACCCGGGGATGCGGAAACCGCAAGCATATACGTAAAAATGGATGGCCGCTACAGCATGGGAGGCGGTTACCGGGGTGTGATCCTGCAGGGCAACTGGAGCGCGCGGTGGGGTTCGGAGAACAAACCGGCTGAGCCGGACAAGTATAAACCGAAACCATCGCCGGTGGCCGTATTAAAAGACATTCTCAAACTCTATTCGGATGAAAACAGGATACCGAGGGGGCTGGTGAGCAACGGGCCGGATAATAACAAGCTTTGGTGGTTTGATAAAAAGTATGATGATTTTGTCTGTGGCGCATACCAGGCCAAAGTGCTTAAGATGCTGGAAGAAATGAAATTCGGAACCAATGCCGACCAGAAAAAACTGATGGATGAATACGAATTCGGACCCATCGAAACCAATTGCGGGGTGATTCCCGGTGGTCACCAGGCCGTGATCATTTATCCCAAAGGCACCAACTGGAGGGAAACCGGGACCATACTGGATCCCTGGCCGGAACAAAGACCCAAATCATACACGATCGAAGAATGGAAGAAAATATTCCCTCACGGACTCAATCCTTCCGGTTATTATAAGGGGCAATATCCCATTTGCGGGGGAAGCGGGTATGCGGATCCCCGGAAAACAACACTGACACCGGCGGAGGACAAGTGGTATAAGTCCCTTTCAGGACAGGGACAGGAAGATTTCAGAAAGATCAAAGACGCGACAGAACGGAAAAGAAGGATCAAGATCGCCTATGCCAACCGTAACCAGGCTTCCAAAACGGCTGTCGATTGCCCCCTGGAAGTTTACCTTGTTGACGGGGCAGGCCGGATCAGCGGCTTCCCGGGCGGCAGCCTGCGTACCGATATCCCCGGGGTTTCCGTGAACACTTTTCAGCTGGAAGACGGAACCTACTGGACAGAACTGGCATACCCGCCCGGGGGTGACTATACGCTGATGCTGAAAGGCACCGGTACCGGCCGTGCGGAAGTATTATCCGGGTTTAACATGCAGGAAGACCCGGCCGGACGCAGCATTTATAAATATTCATTAAATGTTGCTAACGGGCAGGAATATGCGCTTAATCAGGACCAGGAAAATGCCGGGATTAAGATCCTTTCCGGCAGGAACAGGAAGGGAGAGATTGCGGGTACCCGGATCACGCAGGCGGATAACGGGGAAGCGGTTACAGAAGGCACGGAACAAAAAATATTTGACAACGGCAATATTTACGGCGTCACCAACGGGCCGGGAAGCCCGACGAAATTTACGCTCACGCAACCCACCTTTATCACCCGGATCGAGAATTACCATTACTTCAATAACGGGAGACTGCCCGGTACGATCACACTGGTGAACAGCAAAGGCGACCAGTTCGGGCCCTGGTATGCCACCGGTACCACCGGGCAGGGAGGGGTGCAGAACGCTTACTGGGTGGTGCGTCCCAACAGGATCCTGCCGGCGGGCACCTATACGGTCATTGACTCCGATCCCGCCACCTGGTCCACCAATCCGCAATCGGGCAATAAAGGATTTACCAGTGTATGGGGCCGGGTGCAATAGATGAGGTTGACGGCAAAAAAATGATGTAAGGACCTGATGCAATTTCGGGCCGTATTGTAAAAGCATCAGTGGATACTGCGCTAGCGATCAATGTTCAATAAGTCAGCCAGGTCCCGCACCGGCTTCAGCGAAACCTCATTGCCGTGTTCGCCCTTAATTGAATACTCAAACGGGTTATCAAGGTCCTTGATCAGGAAGAACATATAGCCAATCAGGAAATTCACCAGCAGGGTCAGGAAAAGCGCGGCATAAAAGGGTTCGATCTTAATGATCACCAGCCCGATGGCGATCAGGATGCCCATCGCTTCCACGATCGCGTAGGCGGAACCCACAAAACCGGTATCCCGGATCGTATCCACGCGCAGCAGGATCTTCCGGATATTGTTTTGTTCATTCTTCATCTTAATGATATAATTGGGCTGAATGCCTTCTTTATCGAGTTCGGCAAAAAATTCATTCATCCCGCCGATGCGGGACAATATGGAAGATGTTTTTTCTTTTTTGTAGAACCAGTCAATCACTAAGCCGGAAAAGGTCTGCTGGTATTCAAGAAAGCGTGCGGCCGTGGTGGAATTCTTGCTTTTGAAAATGGTATAGGTGTCGTCGTACAGGTTCTTGAGCGTGGCCGCCAGTTCACTGGGCAGTTTTTCACTTTCCTTGTAATCCGTCAGCACCCCGCTGATCAAAAACCCGATCAGGAAGATGGTACCCGCCACCAGGCTGGTGAAGAGCGCGTTCAGTTCCAGCACTTCGTAACCATACAGGTTGGCGAAATACTTTAATACGCCCACAATAATGATAGCGGGGATGATCCGGAAAGCGATATACCATTTGTGCCAGATCCTTTTCCGGGCGGAATTGATTCGTTGACGGGCGGCCATGCAGCAGTCGGGTTGGTGGTTACAGTTTTGGTTCGTTGGCGGTTCTGTTCAAATGTATGGTCTTTTCCTGTCCGTTTATCAACGGT
>CAYRHU010000149.1:0-3824 GCA_964424155.1 uncultured Chitinophaga sp. | reverse complement strand
GGCTCGCAGCTTTTGCCCAAAAGTTACATATGATTCACCTCGTCCGGCAGGTTATAAAAGGTCGGGTGTCGGTAGATCTTGTCCGCCGCGGGTTCGTACAGCTCCCCGGCCTCTTCGGGTTTGGAGGCCGTGATGTATTTGCTTTCCACCACCCAGATGCTCACGCCTTCCATGCGGCGGGTGTACACGTCCCGGGCATTCTCGATCGCCATCTGCGCGTCGGCGGCATGGAGGCTCCCGGCATGCTTGTGATCGAGCCCGTTCTTGCTGCGTATAAACACTTCCCAGAGCGGCCAGTCATGACCTGAGTTTTTAGCCGTCGTTTGACCTCCGCCTTTTTCGTCGGGGATGTCACCGTAAAATAATTTTCTTACCTGTATGAGCATAATAGACAGATTTATGATTTAAAACCTATTCTTCTCCTGTTCTTAAAGTCCTCTTCCTGTTGTTTATCATGGATGAGGTAATCAAGCGCGCTGAATATTTCTTTGAAATTCTTATTGTATTTTTTTTCGAGTTTTAGAATTTTATCATAAAGATCCTTGTGCGCAATAGCGGCCTGTCTTATCAGCACAAATGTGCGTATGATAAGTATGTTTACCTGGATCGCCTTTTCGCTGTTGAGTACGCTTGAAAGCATAGCCACCCCCTGTTCGGTAAACACATTCGGCATTTTGCGGGTACCGCCCCGGCCCGGGCTTTTTGATATCGCATTTTGCGATATCAAATCATTGAATTCGTTTTTAGTTAGCTGAAACATAAAATCCGGGGGGAATCGGCCCGCATTTCTTTTAACAGCTTCATTCAGCCGGGACGTCGTTACACCATACATTAATGCCAGGTCCTTGTCAAGCATCACATTCAATCCACGGATCTCGAAAATTTTGTTCTGAATCAGGGATAGTTGCATCAGGCCACTTTTTGATTTGATCTCTCCGTCCTTTTCCGGGCATACACCGCTGCTGCCTCCCGCACCCATTCGCCTTTTTCCCATGCCGTTCTCCGGGCATCCAATCTTTGTTTATTACAGGGGCCATTGCCTTTTACCACCCGCCAGAATTCGTCCCAGTCGATTGCCCCGAAATCATAATGTCTTCTTGCTTCATTCCATTTTAATTTATCGTCCGGGAGTTTCATTCCCAGCACCTTGATCTGCTCGGCGATCATATCCACGAAATTCTGCCGGAGTTCGTCATTGCTTTTCCGTTTGATCTTCCATTTCATGCTCTGGTCGCTGTTGGCGCTTTCGGAATCGCGCGGGCCGAACATCATCAGCGAGGGCCACCACCACCGGTTGATGGCATCCTGGCACATGGCTTTTTGCTCTTCGCTGCCGCGCGACAATACCAGCAGGGCTTCGAATCCCTGGCGCTGGTGAAAACTTTCTTCCTTGCAGATCCGCACCATCGCTCTCGCGTACGGACCATAAGATGTCCGGGTGAGCATCACCTGGTTCATGATGGCCGCGCCGTCTACCAGCCACCCGATGGCGCCGATATCGGCCCAGGTTAGGGTGGGGTAGTTGAAGATGGAAGAATACTTCGCTTTCCCGCTGTGCAGGTCGTTGATCATTTCCTCGCGGCTCATGCCCAGGGTTTCGGCGGCGGAATACAAATACAAACCATGACCCGCCTCATCCTGCACCTTCGCCAGCAGGATGGCTTTTCTTTTCAGCGAGGGGGCGCGGGAAATCCAGTTACCCTCCGGGAGCATGCCCACGATCTCGCTGTGCGCGTGCTGGCTGATCTGACGCAGGTTGGTCTTGCGGAAGGCATCCGGCATCCAATCCTTCGGCTCGATCTTCATTTCATTGTCGATCTTTTCCTGGAAGATCTTTTCAAATTCCTGAACGGGCATTCGTATCAATTTAGGTGTACAAATGTAACCAAAACTAACGCCTGTCTGGAGCTTTTGTTTATGATGTTTGTCAGGGGAGAAACGGGTTTTTACAAACCCATGAAAGAAGGGGCCTTTTTTTAATCCATTTTATTTGATATCAAAATCCACTACGATCTTTTCCGTTTTCGGGTGACTCTGGCAGGTGAGGATAAAACCTTTTTCCACCTCTTCCGCTTCCAGTCCCCAGTGCACATCCATACTTACTTCCCCTTCCAGCAGTTTGGCCTTGCAGGTGCAGCACATGCCCCCCTTGCAGGCATAGGGTAGATCTGCGCCCTGTTTGAGGGCGGCATCGAGTACCGTCAGATCGCTGTTCATCGGGAGGGCAAAGTCCAAACTCCTGCCATCCAGTTTAACCGTTATCAGGCTCTCCGTACCGGTCGCACCTGTTTCCTGTACCTTATGAGTTGTTCCTTTTTTTTGCCCGGCTGTTGTGAACAGCTCAAAATGGATCCTTTTATTATCTATCCCCCGGGCCGACAGGTAATCCTTTACGCAAAAGATCATTTCTTCCGGTCCGCAGAGAAAGAATTCATCTATGCCGGAAAATCCGAGCAGGCGATCCAGTTCTTTTAGTTTTTCCGTATCGATCCTTCCGTAATTCAGGGGTGACTCTGTTCTTTCCCGGCTGAGTATATGCAGGAGGTTGAAGCGATCCATGTATTTATTCTTCAGCGCCTCCAGTTCTTCAAAAAAGATCACGGAACCGCGGTTGCGGTTTCCGTACACCAGGGTAAACCGGCTGCCCGGTTCGGTGGCGAGTGTTGTTTTAAGAATCGACAACACGGGGGTGATCCCGCTGCCGGCCGCGAAGGCCAGGTAATTCTTTTTTTGAGCGGGGTTCAGTTCGGTGTAGAACCGGCCGACTGGTTCCATCACATCAAGCGGATCGCCCTTTTTTAATTTTTCATTGGCGAAAACGGAAAAAACGCCTCCATCCACTTTCTTGATCGCCACCCGCCATTCATTCTCCAGCGGACTTGAACAAAGGGAATAGGTGCGTCTTACTTCTTCCCCGCCGATCATTGCGCGCAGGGTCAGGCTTTGGCCCTGGCGGAATTGAAAAGCGGTTTTCAACGATTCCGGGATCTCAAAAACAACCGAAACACATTCGGGAGTCTCTCTTCTGATTTCTTTTACTGTGAGCGGGTGGAAATGAATGGACATAATCAGGGATGTTTTCGCAGACCGTCGATCATGATCTTCAGCATATTTTCTTCCAGTTCGGGGGCGCTGATCCTGGCCTTGCTGCGATGCCAGCTTTCAATGCCGCTGACGGCATGCATCATGATTAAAACCGCGGTGGGTGCGTCTATTTTACGGATTTCGTTTTTCTCTATACCATCTTCAATGATGGCCGCGAATTTTTTCCGGTAATTCCGGCGCTGGTTCTGGAAATTGGACAGGTAGGGCTCGTCCAGGTGTTTCCATTCCCGGTCACTAACATATACCGCCTCGTAATTCTGTATCATTTGCCGGATATGAAAGCGGAGCAGTTCCTCAATCTTCGTTATTGATCTTTGGCGGCTGTTTTCCACCGCTTCCATGTTGGTATTGAAAATATTGGCGACATCAAAACAGATGGCTTCCAGTATCTCGTTCTTGGATCGGATGTGATTGTACAAACTGGCCGCTTCAATCCCCACCGTTTCGGCCAGGTCGCGCATCGAGGTGGCGGCAAAGCCTTTTTCCCGGAACATCGACGCCGCGCGACGGAGGATCAGTTCCTTTTTCGATGCTTTTTTTCGCTTTGGGTGGAGCATGGTCAAAGGTAATTGTTAATTGGTTAATTGGTTGATTGGTTAATTGGGTAATTGGGCATTCATTCGGAGAATACCGTATAGTTCTGAATTCATGAATTGCATTATTAGCCGTAATATTGCCGGCAGAAAAGAGGTCAAAGAAGTCAAATAAGTCAAAGAGGT
>CAYRHU010000148.1:0-3838 GCA_964424155.1 uncultured Chitinophaga sp. | reverse complement strand
CAAGCCATTCAGGGTTTGTTTACTGCCGGTACTTCCCCATAAAGGAAAAGGTCGGCGGCAAACGGGGATTGACCCTTCGATTTGCACGGGGTGACAGGAATGTCGCCGGCTGCAATGAAGAATGTCCCAATAATCCTGCAGGCACAAATTGAACAACATGAAAGGTATTATTGGGAAAAAGATCGGGATGACCAGTATTTTCGATCCCTCGGGCAAACAAACCGCCTGCACGATCATCGAAGCGGGTCCCTGCGTAGTGACACAGGTCAAGACCAAAGAGTCTGACGGGTACAACTCGCTCCAGCTTTCATTCGGCGACAAAAACGACAAGCATTCCACCAGGTCCGAAAAAAATCATTTCGCTATAGCATCAACCGCTCCCAAGAAATTCTCCAGGGAGTTCCGGGATTTTTCCGTTGAAAAAAATATTGGGGAAACCGTAACGGTCGACATTTTCACCGAAGGCGAGAATGTGGAAGTAGTAGGTACCACGAAAGGAAAAGGTTTCCAGGGCGTGGTGAAGCGCCATGGGTTCCATGGTGTGGGCCAGCAGTCGCACGGTCAGCACGACCGCCAGCGCGCCCCGGGATCACTCGGTAACTCGTCGGATGCCAGCCGGGTAATGAAAGGGATGCGTATGGCCGGCCGCATGGGAAATGACCGGGTGAAGATGAAGGGTTTGAAAGTGGTGAAGATTTTCCCGGATAAGAATTATATCCTGGTAAGCGGATCCGTTCCGGGGTATAACGGTTCAATTGTATTAATCCAGAAATAACGTAGAGACAGGGCATGCCCTGTCTCCGCCCAAAATATACAGAAATGCAAATCGAAGTATTAAATACAAAAGGAAAAGCCACCGGACGATCGGTGGAGTTGCCCGAAGAGATTTTTGGCGCCGAGCCCAATAACCATGTGATCTACCTCGCCGTGAAGCAGTATTTGGCTGCCCAGCGCCAGGGAACCCACAAGGTAAAGACCCGTGCCGAAGTGAAAGGTGCCAGCCGCAAGCTGCACCGCCAGAAGGGCACCGGCGGAAGCCGTAAGGGCAATATCCGTAACCCCTTGTACAAGGGCGGTGGTACCATCTTCGGTCCCAAGCCCCATGGGTATGATATCAAGCTGAACCGCAAGGTGAAGGACCTGGCAAAGATCTCCGCGCTTTCTTACAAGGCAAAAGATAACGCCATCCTGGTCGTGGAAGATATTTCGCTGGAGACCCCGAAAACCAAATCATTCGTGGACATCCTCGGGAACCTGAAGATCGCGGATAAGAAAGTGATGTTCGTTCAACCGGAATACAACGATAACCTGGACATGTCGATGCGCAATGTGCCGACCGTACTGGGCGTGTTGCTGAGCGATATCAACACCTATGATATCGTCAATGCGGAGGTGCTGGTTATGACCGAGAGCGCGGCCAAAATCTTTGGTGAAGAAGAGAAAGCAGAAGCATAAAACTTATAATATTTTAAAGAGAAGGACATGAAACTTTCCGAAGTACTGATAAAACCCATCCTGACAGAGAAGGCCAATGCCCAGCAGGACAAGCTGCGGCGCTATGCATTCAAAGTATCCAGGAAGGCCAACAAGCTGGAGATCAAAAAGGCGGTAGAAAGCTTTTACGGGGTAACGGTGACCAGTGTGAACACGGCCGTCGCCCCCGCGAAAAACAAGAGCCGTTTTACCAAGGCCGGCGTGATCTCGGGCCGCAAGCCCGCCTATAAAAAGGCATTTGTGACCGTGGCAGAAGGTGAAAATATCGATCTGTATTCGAATATATAAAACGTAGAGACAAGGCATGCCTTGTCTCTGCGAAGAATGGCAATCAACCGCCGCGAAGTGTTGGAAAACATAATAACGAATTAGTAAAACGATGGCATTAAGAAAATTCAAACCCGTAACGGCCGGTACCCGCTGGAGGATCGGCAACGCGTATGCGGAAGTAACGACCAATGTTCCCGAGAAGAGCCTGGTGGAAGCCAAGCCGAGGACAGGGGGCCGTAATTCATCCGGTCACCTGTCTATGCGTTACCGTGGCGGTGGACATAAGAAGAAGTACCGTATCGTTGATTTCAAGCGGAATAAGGCCGGAGAGGCAACGGTGGAGTCCATCCAGTATGATCCGAACCGTACCGCTTTTATCGCATTGCTTAATTACCCGGATGGTGAAAAGCGCTATATCCTGGCACCCCAGGGTTTGCAGGTGGGCGCCAAAGTGGAAAGCGGTGCCGATGTGGCCCCCGAGGTAGGGAATGCGCTTCCGATGAAGAACATCCCCCTGGGTACCAATGTGCACAATATTGAAATGCAACCAGGCCAGGGCGGCAAACTGGCCCGCAGCGCGGGTTCGTCGGCCCAACTGACCAACAAGGAAGAAAAATACGCGGTGCTGAAAATGCCCAGCGGCGAGCTGAGAAAAGTGCTGATCAACTGCTTTGCCACGGTGGGTGTGGTGAGCAATAGTGATCATAGCCTGCAAAGCATGGGTAAAGCCGGCCGCAACAGGTGGAAGGGGATCAAACCCCGCAACCGCGGTGTAGCGATGAACCCGGTGGATCACCCGATGGGAGGTGGTGAAGGAAAAGCGTCCGGCGGACAACCCCGGAGCCGAAACGGCCAATACTCCAGGGGTCTGAAAACCAGGACCAGGGGCAAGGGAAGTGATAAGCTGATCATCCAGCGCAAGAACGGAAGTAAACTGGCAAAATAATTTATTCATTAACTAACGTCATATTCAATGGCTCGTTCAATTAAAAAAGGTCCTTACGTGGCCACGCACCTGGAAAAGAAAGTGCTGGCCATGAACGAAGGAAAATCAAAGAAAGGCGTCATGAAAACCTGGAGCCGTCGTTCCACGATCACTCCGGACTTTGTAGGGCACACTTTCGCGGTGCATAACGGGAACAAGTTCATACCCGTGTATGTAACCGAGTTCATGGTGGGGCATAAACTGGGTGAATTCGCCCCGACCCGCCAGTTCAAAGGACACTCAAGTAAGAAAGTAGAAGGATAATTCAGTCGGGAGTCAGGAGTCGGTAGTCGGGAGTCGACCCGTTCTGATTACACCGGATAAAAACTAAATAAATGGAAGCAGTAGCTAAACTCAGAAATTACCCCACATCGCCCCGCAAGATGCGCCTGCTGGCCGACCTGATCCGTGGCCAGAAGGTGGAGAAAGTGCTGGCGGAGCTCGAGCATAATCCCAAGCATCCCGCCGTGCCCCTGCGCAAGCTGGTGCTCAGCGCGATCAGCAACTGGAAGCAAAAGAATGAAGGCGGCGATGAAAGCCAGCTGGTGGTAAAAACCATTTTCGTGGACGGCGCCCGTACCCTGAAACGTATGCGTCCCGCCCCGCAGGGCCGGGGTTACCGCGTGCGCAAGCGCAGCAACCACGTAACGGTGATAGTAGACACAAAAGAATCTTAAAATAAAAGCATTAATAAACCAATCACATGGGTCAAAAAGCAAATCCGATCGGTAACAGGTTAGGCATCATCCGCGGATGGGAGTCGAACTGGTATGGCAGCAAAAAAGACTATGCCGGCAAACTGATCGAAGACCACAAGATTAGGACTTACCTGAATGCGCGTATCAACAAGGGCGGGATTTCGAAGATCGTCATTGAGCGTACGCTGGGTAAACTGATCATCACGATCCACACGTCCAAGCCCGGGATCATCATCGGTAAGGGTGGCGGTGAAGTGGACCGTATCAAGGAAGAGCTGAAAAAGCTTACGGGTAAGGATGACGTGCAGATCAATATCCTGGAGATCCGCCGGCCCGAACTGGATGCGATGATCGTGGCCGACACGATCGCCCGCCAGATCGAGAACAGGAT
>CAYRHU010000147.1:0-3978 GCA_964424155.1 uncultured Chitinophaga sp. | reverse complement strand
ACCTGACCAGTTATGTGTATTATGACGAAAATATTACAGGTCCGAGACCGGCCGTGCTGGTGATCCACGAATGGTGGGGATTGAATGATTATGCCAAAATGCGCGCCCGGAAACTGGCCGAGCTGGGTTATATCGCTATGGCGGTGGATATGTATGGCGACGGAAAGCGGGGAGATGACCCCGCCGCCGCGGAAAAACTGGCGATGCCTTTTTATATGAATCCCCAGCTGGCAAAAACGAGGGTGGATGCCGCGCTGGAAAATTTCAGGAAGAATTCCATTGCTGACGCAACCCGCACCGCGATCATCGGTTATTGTTTCGGCGGTGCGGTGGCCATCGGGGTAGCCAGGCTGGGGGGAGATTTCAGGGGGGCTGTCAGTTTTCACGGCAACCTCAACGTCGTGCCGGCGGATAAGAACCTGCTGAAGGCCGAGATCCTGGTTTGTCATGGCGCAGCCGATCCGTTTGTTCCGCAGGCGGAAGTGGACCAGTTTAAAAAACAAATGGATTCCATAGGTGCCAAATACGTATTCAGGGCTTATGAAGGAGCCACTCATTCTTTCACCAATCCGGGTTCCACTGAGATGGGTAAAAAATTTAATATGCCCATCCAGTACAGCGCCACGGCCGATTCCGCTTCCTGGGAAGACATGAAAAGCTTTTTCAAGCAGGTATTGCGGTAAACCCGGCAAGTAATTGAAAATCCGGCCCGAACAGTGCCGGTTTTTTTATTTTAATTACCGGTTGCAAGTTTGATGATTTCAAAGGTTTTGCACAAAATACGGTCATGAATAATCGAAAAAATACTTAGTAATGTTATGATTTCCGGAATCTAGTTTCTATTTTGTCAGCCCTTTGGACATATAAATCGAAACCTTTGAAAAAAACTATTGCGACCCTCATCCTGGGCAGTGTCTGCTTTCTGTCCTGCAAGAAAGAAGACCTTTTTGAGCTGCCGCCACCCGTGCAGGAAAAAATACCCGTCACCTGCATCAACCAGACCGAAAACCCGGCCGGCCGGACTTATGACAGTGATTCCCTGGTTGGTTATCTCTGCCTGGAGAAACATTGCGGGTTAATGCCCCTGAGCGCTAAAGGCTACTGGATTTATGAGGATTCGGTTTTTAATGACGGCAATTTCCAGCGGGTACAAATGGATACCCTCCGTTTTAAAAGAACTTACCGTTCTGTTAGTGACGGACTGGTTTGGTGGGAAAGCGACGTGTACGTTGGCCTGCCCCAGCGGCTATATACGAATGATTCCGCCATCTTTTATACCCAGCAACAACTTCATAATCCCGACCGGGTGGATGCGAAAAAAGATTACAGCCTGTTCGCGGGCGATTCTCTCCGTTACCTGGCCGGTTTTGATGATATCGCGGCCAGCGGTCGTTCGCTTAAACTTCCGGGTGCGGTGAACACACCGGCCGGAACTTTTGACGATTGTATTTATTTTGAAAAGCATGCCCGTAATTACCGAAAGGACCAGGTGTTTTTCAAACCGGGTGTGGGTGTGCTGAAATACATACAGGAAAAGGCGCCGATGGGCACCCGCATCCTGAAACTGCAGAATATCCTGACGCTCGTTGCATTCCATATAGAATAATTCTTCTGATCGCGGCACCCTTTGAAAAGTTCCATAACTGGCTGAATTTTCACATAAAAAAAACGTCCCGGGTAGCCGGGACGTTTTGCTTTTACCGATTGTTTTCATGGCTTATGGAAGCGTAATCAGTCGCTGGTTATTGCCATTGTTCCAGGTCAGCAGCGCCTTGTTATCGCAGTCGCCGTTATTGGGCGCCCCGAAATCGAGGAACAACACACGGGCGTTGATCTTCACTTTCAGAATCCCGTTGCTTACCCAGGGGCATACCACTTTTTTAATCAGCGGGGTTTCCGTATTCAGGTTCACGGTCAGGCCGTTGTTGAATTGTGTTTTGGAACGGCCCTCAATCTTGTATACATCATCGCGCACAAACGGGGTGGCCCCACCGTCGACCTGGGCTACGAACTTCAGTCCGTCGTACTGCCAGCCCCTTCCGTTGGGGAAGGTAACGGCTCCACCCACCACCTGCACGGTGAATTTAATATTGCCGTTTTCGCTCAGGTTGCTGACCACCTTGGTGCCCTCGATATGAGCCCTGTTAAGGAAGAAATTGCGGAAACTGATAGTAAGCACGGAACCGCTCCGGCGGATGGGACCCGTTAAATGAAGGATGATGGCCCCTTTGCGGAATTTACCGTCGGCGCAGATACACCCGTCGCCAAAATCGATGGTGATGGTCTTCGGGTATGTACTGTCATTCGGCGTAACTGTAATGGTGGCACATACGCCCAGGCGTAAACGCAGTTCCTCAAATAAGGGATTATACCCGCCGCGGCCGCCGCTGGCACTGCCCTCCTCTTCGGCGGCGATCATGCCGATATCTTCCACATCATCAAAGCTGGCTTCCGCCTGCGCGCTTTCATCGGTGTAGGCAACGGCCTCCTCTTCCGTGATATCGGCGCTGGCCGTGCTGTTTTCTTTCTGACAGGAAATGAGGAAAACGGTAAACAGTAAAGAGGTTACGGCTACCGTAAGTTTGTTCAGGGTGATAGTTTTCATGGCTATACTTTTTTTAGGGTTTAAAATTGTAACGCAGTTTGGATGCGAACGGGGCGGGAAAGTTTAAAGAAGGGTAAAATAATTTACTTTCAGCCGGTGAAAAACATATTTAATTATGTCATCCTGTTTGTGCGTGAATCGGATAAGCGGCTGATGTACGCGGTCACTTTATTTACGGGGTTGCTTGTTTTTTTTAATTACCGGTACGGGATGGATCCGCAGATAAGAAAAAATCCGTTCCCGGTTAAACTTATCGCCTGGTATGGAGTCAGCGCCACCGCATTTATCATTCCCTATCTGTTCGGGCTGGCCACCGGTTCAATAAAAAAACCGGTTCCTTCCCGTTACGTTTTATTGCTGCTGCTGGCCCCGCTGATCTTCGCGCTAAAACTTTCGCTGAATTTCCAGTTGAAATTTTCATCTGATCCGGCATACAATTATTACTGGAACCAGGTTGCTTACTGGCCCCTGCTGGGATTGATCACAGGTGCCCTGTTGTTTTTGATCTGGAGAAAACTGGATAGGGATCAGCCTTTCTATGGTTTCAATACCCGGGGGGTCAGTTGGAAACCATACTGGCTCATGCTCCTGGTTATGCTGCCGCTGGTAGCCCTGGCTTCCCTGCAGCCCGATTTCCGGGCGGCTTACCCCAAATTAAACAGCATCACGGACATTCCGGGAAATGAGGATATCAGCACCTGGCATCATTTGTTATTTGAACTTTCTTACGGCAGCGATTTTGTTACCATTGAACTGTTTTTCCGGGGATTCCTCGTACTCGCCTTCATCAAATGGGCAGGCAGGGAAGCGATTCTCCCCATGGCCTGTTTTTACTGCACGATACATTTCGGCAAACCATTGGCCGAATGCATCAGTTCCTATTTCGGGGGAATTATTTTAGGGATCGTGGCCTATCATACACGCTCCATACTGGGAGGGCTGATGGTACACCTGGGTGTGGCGTGGATGATGGAGTGGGCGGGGCAATACCCCCTGTCCCCCTAAAGGGGAGACTTAGATCAAAGATTCATTCTATTTATCAAATACTCCTAAAGCATTAAGTCTCCGCATCGGAGGCTTAATGCTTTGGAGAAATTTGTTATTTGGTAACATATTAGAACTAAGTTCCCCCTTTAGGAGGACAGGGGGTAAAAACTACAAGCCTGTAAGCCGGATTCAGTATCACCTGCCTTTGCCGAAGCGGTGGCGGGTGCTGGCCATCATTTATCTGTCCCGGTTCAACCCGGGATCAATCTGCCTACCCTGTACCATGTCCCGGATAAATCCGGTCCTTGGGCGAGCCACCCTCAAAACGGTACTATACGTGGCATTTCAGCATGCAAGGTTTACCCGCGAATGATGTTACCATCAAA
>CAYRHU010000146.1:0-4108 GCA_964424155.1 uncultured Chitinophaga sp. | reverse complement strand
CCCTGTGCGCAAAACCGTCCTGACGATACTCACCCTTTTCGGCACCTTCATCCTGCTATCCTGGCTCCTGGGCTCCTGCAGAAAAGAACAAAAAACAAATGGGCTTACCCCGCTCCCGCAGGAAATTCCGGCCGGCTTTCCCGCACCACGTTACACTTTCAGCGACAACCCGCTCACCAAAGAAGGTTTTGAACTGGGCAGGAAACTGTTTTATGACGGCAGGCTTTCGGTCGATAACATGCACCCCTGCTCCTCCTGTCATCAGCAGGTGGCGGGATTCGGCACTTTTGAACACGACCGGAGTCACGGCGTATACAACTCACATACCCTTCGTAATGCTCCCGTTCTTTTTAACCTGGCCTGGAGCAGCAGTTTTCACTGGGACGGAGAATTCATCAACCTCCCGGACGCCGCCGCGCAACCCATCAACGGGCCCGTTGAAATGGGAGAAACCTACGGCGGGATCATTTCGAAACTGGAAGCGGATGAACAGTACCGGAAAGATTTTAGAAAAGTGTTCGGTTCCCCGTTTATCCGTCCCGAACATATCTTAAAGGCATTGAGCCAGTTCACCGGTTACCTGGTATCGGCAAACTCACGCTATGATCGCTTTAAAAAAGGATTGATTAATTATACTTCGCAGGAAGCAAGTGGCTACGCCCTCTACAAGGCCAACTGCGCCTCTTGTCATTCCGAACCGCTTTTCACCGATCACAGTTACCGCAATACGGGATTGCCGGCCGATAATTTTTTGAACGATTTCGGGCGGATGCGGATTACGGGAAAAAAAGAAGATTCCCTGAAGTTCAGGGTACCCACCCTGCGGAATGTTTATGCCACTTCAAATTATATGCACGACGGCCGCTTCAACACCGTGCAGCAATGTATCAATCATTATCGCAGCGGCGTGCAGCAAAGTCCGAACCTTGACCCCCTGCTTGTAAATGGAATTTCGCTGACCGAAGCCCAGACCGACGACCTGATGGCTTTCTTAAAGACACTGACCGATTCGGCTTTTTTACAGGACTCACGTTTCCGGCAACCGCAATAGATTATTCTTTCTTTCTCTTTCCTCTCAGCGTTTCCACGCTCAGTTTGCGGGATTCGATCTCCTTCACCGTTTCTTCCTGCGTTTTTACATTATCCGCCAGTTTCCGGTCCAGTTCCTCCTTTTCCGCCTGCAGGGTCCTTAATTTTTTTTCTGCATCTGTTAGCGAGGTTTCCGCGTCTTTAATCTGCAATTCCAGGTCCGCGGCTTCCACATCGGGCAGGAGGTTGTTCAGGAATTTCTTGGTTTTGGCGATATCCGCGTTACTCATCGAAGCGATCACATTCTGCTCATCCTTCAGGATCACCAGGAAGAGCACGGATTCATTCGTGGATTTCCTGCTCTTTTTTTCCACTTTGATCACATAATCCAGTTTATCCTTGCTGATATCGGAAACATGGGCATCCTTGAACACGAGGAAACCTTTATCACGGTTCAAAAATCCTTTTTCTTCCTTGGGTTTATAGCCCAGTTTCCTCATCCGGTCAATAAAGGCATTTTCCAGCGCTTCCTCCCGGAACGCATATTCAACGGCCACGGCCGCCTGCTTATCCTTATCGTACTGGATTTTATCCTCGTATGCCTGTGCGCGGAGACCGGTCACCAGGCCGGTTGCCATAACTATCAGGAGGATTGCCTTTTTCATAACAGTAAGTTTTATTGATAAAGATAAGCGAAGGGCTGAAAAGCAGCTTCAGCCGCCTGAAGATGTTGTATTTGATTTAAATAAACAGCGGTGGATAGCGGATATTCGTTTTTTGCCTGGCTATCAGTTACATTTGTTACCATCCGGGCGCCGTCCGGTAAAAACTTCATATCCTTTGAGCGGCATCAAAAAACTGGCAGGACAAACCATCTGGTACGGGCTGAGCAGCATTTTCGGGCGTTTCCTGAATTACCTGCTGACCCCCCTGCTCGTCACCATATTCGCCACGGGTGAATATGGCAAGATCAGCACCCTGTTTACCATTGCCGCTTTCCTGAATATCGTTTTCACCTACGGACTGGAAACCTCCTATTTCCGTTTTTCCTCCATTGAACCCGAATCCAAAGTTTATAACACCTGTTCTTCATCCCTGATCATCACCACCCTTATTTTAGCAGGTATCCTGTGGCTGTTCGTACCGGATATCGCCGGTTTCCTGGAAATGCCAGGTAATCCCGAATACATCACCTGGGTCATCCTGATCGTGGCGCTCGATACCCTGGCGGTAATGCCCTTCTCGAAACTGCGCTACGAGGGCCGGCCCAGGAAATTCGCGTTCATCAAAATCCTGAACATTCTCATCAATATCGGGGGTGTCGTTTTCTTCCTGGTCCTTTGCAGGAACGCCTATGAAAATAACGGGAGCAGTTTCCTGTCGGGACTGTACAATCCAAAGATCGGTTTGGGATATGTGATCATCGCAAACCTGATCGCCAGTGGTTTGACCCTGCTTTTCCTGGCCAAAGAATTTCTCGCTTTCCGCTTCCGGCTCAATCCCCGTTTCTGGAAAAAGCTCATGGGCTACAGCTGGCCGCTGGTGATCGTGGGGTTTGGCGGTATGGTAAACGAGACCATCGACCGGATCATGCTGCTCAAGCTTTACCCCGGCAGCACCGAAGAAGCCTTTTCACAGTCGGGGATCTATTCCGCCAATTACAAGCTGGCGGTGATCATCGTCCTATTCATACAGGCATTCCGCATGGGGGCCGAACCCTTCTTTTTTAAACAATCCACCACAGAAAACGCGCAGCGAACCTATGCCCGGGTGATGAAGTTTTTCGTAATCGCCTGCTGTTTCTGTTTTCTAGGTGTCACCCTTTTCCTGGATATCTGGAAATACTTCATGGGTACGGCGCATCCAGAATATTATACGGGACTGAAGGTGGTGCCCCTGCTGATGACATCCAAGATCTTCCTCGGCATCTATTACAACCTGTCCATCTGGTATAAGATAAAAGAACGTAATCTTACCGGGGCCTGGATCACGCTGGGCGGGGCGGGCATCACCATCCTGTTCAACTGGATCTTTATCCCCGTCTGGGGTTATATGGCCTGCGCCATCGCCACCGTGCTTTGTTATGGTTTCATGATGGTGAGCAGTTATTTACTGGGACAAAAACACTACCCCATACCCTACGCATGGAAAAAGATCCTCGCCTATATCGTCATCTGCATCCTTCTCTTCGGTCTGCACCAGGCCTTTTTGTTGATGGACATGAACCGGTGGGTGAACCGGGGCGTGGCTGCCGGATTTGTTGGATTGTTCGCCCTGCTGGTGCTGAATGTAGAGCGGAAAGAATTTGCGCGGCTGCCGGTACTGGGGAGGCTCCTTAATGCGCAAGGGAGAGATAAGAATGCAGAACAAGGAATGTAGTGTTTAGAAGTAATGCAGAAGTGTTGAACGGTACTGTTTCGACATTCTACATTCCCTGTCTGCCGACAGGCAGGCCTGTTCTGCATTCTTAATTCAATAAATTTTAACAAAGGGATTATTCATCTTCTCATACCCGCCTCATCCCTGCCCTCTCCATTCATGGAGAGGGAGCGCAGACTCCGCTATTGCAACTTTACAAATGGATTGTTCATTTTCTCAATTCCTATAGTTGTCACCGGCCCGTGACCGGAATAGACTTTTGTATCATCGGGTAATGTGAAGAACCGCGTTTGGATACTGTTCACCAGTGTGTCAAAATCGCCCCCCGGCAGATCGGTGCGCCCAACAGAACCGCTGAACAGCACATCTCCGCCGATAATGAACCCGCCTGCCTCATGATAGAATGCCAGGCTGCCGGGTGAATGACCGGGGACAAAGCGGATCTCCAGCCTATCTTCCCCGATACGTATGGATTCTCCTTCTTTTAAATAAACCAGCGGCCCCTCATAATTGTCAAAGGGAAGCTGCCACAGGATCCCGGCCTGCGGGGCGAATTCCAGCACCGGTTTTTCCTTTTCATGAAGGTGCAGGGGCAGACCCCAGGTTTCGTGAACGAATTTATTGCCGAAAACATGGTCGAGGTGACAATGGGTGTTAAGCAGCAAAACCGGTGTCAGGCCTGTCTTTTCAATGCCCGTTT
>CAYRHU010000145.1:0-4726 GCA_964424155.1 uncultured Chitinophaga sp. | reverse complement strand
CTAAGTCTCCCCTTTAGGGGGACAGGGGGTTTTACATCTTCTCAATCACCCCCGCCGTCACCCCGGTAAAACTGAATCCACCGTCATGGAAGAGGTTTTGCATCGTCACATATTTTGTGAGATCGCTGAAAAGGGTAACACAATAATTGGCGCAATCTTCCGCACCGGCATTGCCCAGCGGGCTCATGGCTTCGGCATAGTTGATGAACCCATCAAAGCCTTTCACCCCGCTCCCCGCAGTGGTTCGGGTGGGTGACTGGGAAACCGTATTCACGCGAACTTTCTTTTTGGCTCCGTAATGGTACCCAAAACTCCGTGTCACGCTTTCCAGCAGCGCCTTGGCATCGGCCATTTCGTTATAATCCGGGAATACCCGCTGCGCGGCGATATAGGTGAGCGCCACTACGCTGCCCCATTCGGTAAGGGCATCCAGATCCCAGGCCGTTCGCAGGACCCGGTGCAGGCTCATGGCCGAGATGTCGAGGGTTTTCTGGTTCCACTCATAATTCAGTTCCGTATAATGTTTGCCCTTTCTCACATTCAGGCTCATCCCGATGGAGTGAAGGATAAAGTCGATTTTGCCGCCGAAATGTTCCATGGATTTCTCAAAAAGATTTTTCAGGTCATCCATATTGGTCACATCCGCGCCGATCACCGGGGCGTTGCCACAGGCTTCGGCCAGTTTATTGATCTCGCCCATCCGCAGCGCTACGGGCGCATTGGTCAGTACGATCTGCGCACCCTCTTCGTAACAGCGTAAGGCGGTCTTCCAGGCAATCGAACGCTCGTCCAGCGCCCCGAAGATGATCCCTTTTTTTCCTTTGAGTAAGTTGTTTGACATGTCGTTTTTTTTAACGCGGTAAAAATAGGAACTTACTGTTAACCATGAACCAGCCGGTTGCGGATTTAGATGCGCCAGTCATATCCCGCAGGCCGTTCATCCCGTGCAAGGTCATTCACCGGGAAAGATCAGTTTGATCAGCAGCACGAGTAAAAAAGTATAGACAAAGATCAGCGCCAGTACCGCGATCACCCATCCCGCAAAACGGCGGAGGGAGTCACGGGGTTTCATTCTGTGTTGCAGGAATCCGTACAGCCCGTAAAGCGGCAGCAGGGAAAGCAGGATGATCACCAGGATAACTATGGATTTCCATTTAAGCATAGTCGTTCAGCGCTGCAAATTAAGGGATATGCTCCCGAAGCGCGTCTCCGCTTTCCTTATCTTCGCAGCAATAAAAATGAAGGCCGGAACATGACGATTTCGTATAAATGGCTGAGCGAATACCTCCCCGTAACCGTAGAACCTGAAAGGTTGAGCCGCATCCTGACCTCTATCGGCCTGGAAGTGGAAAGCATGCAGGCTTACGAAGAAGTGAAAGGCGGATTAAAAGGCCTGCTGATCGGGGAAGTGCTCGATACGGAAAAACATCCCAATGCCGATAAACTGACGCTGACCCGGGTAAATATCGGGAACGGCGCCCCCCTGTCAATTGTTTGCGGGGCACCCAACGTAGCGGCCGGTCAAAAAGTGGTGGTGGCCACCGTGGGCACCACGATCTACCCGACCAACGGGGATCCCCTGACGATGAAGATCGCGAAGATCCGGGGCGTGGAAAGTCATGGTATGATCTGCGCCGAGGACGAGATCGGACTGGGCCTGTCGCACGCCGGGATCATGGTATTGCCGGCTGAAGCCGTGGTGGGCACTCCCGCCGCTGATTATTTCAAACCCTACGATGATATCATTTATGAGATAGGTCTGACCCCCAACCGCATGGATGCCATGAGTCATTGGGGCGTGGCCCGGGATGTATGCGCCTACCTGAGTCATCATGACAAAAAAGACCTGAAGCCCAAACTGCCCGGCAGTAACGGCTTTAAGGCGGATAATTCTTCATTATCGGTTACCGTAAAAGTGGAGAATGAAAAAGCCTGTCCCCGGTATTCGGGCATCAGCATTACCGGCGTAACGATTAAAGAATCGCCATTGTGGCTTCGGCAGAAATTACGTTCCATCGGTCTGCGCCCCATCAATAATATTGTTGATATCACCAATTTCATCCAGCACGAAACCGGCCAGCCCCTGCACGCCTTCGACGCGGATAAAATCGCCGGGAAAAAGGTGATCGTGAAGAATCTTCCCGAGGGCACCCCCTTCATCACCCTGGATGAGAAGGAAAGAAAACTCAGCGCGGAGGACCTGATGATCTGCGATGCGAAAGAAGGCATGTGCATCGCCGGTGTCTTTGGCGGGCTGCACAGCGGCGTTACGGATTCCACCAAAAATATTTTCCTGGAAAGCGCCTGTTTTGATCCCGTGATCACCCGCAAAACATCCTTTCGCCACGGACTCCGGACCGACGCCGCTTCCCGCTTTGAGAAAGGAACGGATATTTCCGCGACGGTGCCCGTGCTGAAAAGGGCCGCACTCCTGATCAAAGAAATCTGCGGAGGGCAGATCGCCTCGGAAATAGTGGACGTGTATCCCCAGGCCAAACCGAGGACCGAAGTGGCCGTGAAATGGCACTATATAAAGAAACTGAGCGGAAAGAATTATCATCCCGATGCCGTAAAGGATATCCTGGCCAGCCTGGGTTTTGAAATCCTGAAGGAAGGCATCGATGAACTCCGCGTGGCGGTCCCCTACCATAAACCGGATATCCATCTCCCCGCCGATATCGTGGAAGAGATCATCCGCATCGACGGGCTCGACAATATTGACATTCCCGGGGCCATCACAATCACCCCCTCGGTGGAAGAGCAGTTTGTAAAAGAAAGCTACCGCGAGAAAGTGGCCGCTGCCCTGGTGGGTTTCGGATTCAATGAAATGCTGACCAATTCGATCACGAATGCCGCTTATTTTACGGAAGAAGAGCAGCAAAGCATGGTGAAGATGATCAACAGCCTCAGCGCCGATCTGAACATTCTTCGCAACTCGCTTTTTGAAACCTCGCTGGAAGTGGTGGCCCGTAACCTGAACCATAAAAACAACTCACTCCGCCTGTTTGAATTCGGTAAAGCCTACAGCCAGGAAGAACCGGGCCGTTACCGGGAAACGGATCAGCTTGGCCTCGTGGTTACCGGTGATAAAATGGGCGATAGCTGGAAACAAAAAAAGTCCGCTTTCGATATTTTTTATCTGAAGGGCGTGGTCGAAACCCTTTTCCGGGTCATCGGCGTGGAAGCGGAACGACCCGTTAGCCTGCCGGCACCCAAATTGGGTAATCATATTGTGTACAGGAAGAATGGTCATATCGTTGCGGGGATCGGGGAAGTGAAAAAAAGCGTCCTGGAAAAATTCGGCATCAAACAGGCTGTCTTTTTTGCCGGTCTGAATTGGGAATGGCTGTCGGCAAGGGCGGGACAGGAAATAGCAGGAATTCGGGAACTGCCCCGTTACCCGTCTGTACAGCGCGATCTCGCCCTGGTGGTGGCCAAAAACCTGAACTGGGGACAACTGGAAGAAACGGTGCAAAAGATCAGGCTGGAAAAACTCCGGGAAATCCGTCTCTTTGATATTTTCGAAAGCGAAAAACTGGGCCCCGGGAAAAAATCGATGGCCGTTAACTTTACTTTTCTTGACGAGGAAAAAACACTGACCGATAAAGAAATCGACGGATGGATGGAGAAGATCATGGCCACCCTGGAAAAAGACCTGCAGGCAGAAATCAGGAAATGAACCCAACCGAACAACATCTGAAACGCATCCAGGAGAAACTTCAGCAACTGCTGAAGGAATTCGCCGTTCTGCAAAAGGAGAATACCCGTCTTTCGGAAGAGCTTCGTAACGCCCACGAAAAGCTGAACGGGCATCAGAAGAACGTGGACGAACTCAAACAGCAGATCAGCGTACTCAAACTCAGCAGCGGGGAAATGAGTGAAACCGATAAAAAAGAATTCGAGAAGCGGATCAACGGTTATTTGAAAGAGATCGACCGCTGTATTGCCATGTTAGGAGAATAACTGAAACTGGGAATACCCTTTTTTCCTGTCACAATGAAAATGGATTGTTGCGCAATCCGTATCGGGCTGTGAACTGCGATTTGCACCTGCAAACCCGATATACCCCGGTCATCGTTTTATTAAAAGCAGGCAAAGCGGCGCAACAAAGAAACCCTGTTCAATAAACGACCCCAACCATAAACCATAAACTATAAACCATAAACATCAAACCCTCTTCACCAGGTTCATCCGCAGTTCATCCTCTCCCCGGGTGAGTTCCAGCGTATATTTTCCATAAGGAAGATCATTCAGCCCTTCCCAGGTGAATTCCTCCTCTTCCCGGTTCACTTTTCGTTCCATTGTGCGGCAAACGCTCCCCTTGTCGTCTTTCAGGATTCCCCGCAGACAATGCCCTTTGGGCATGCTGAGCTGCAGCTTCAGGGCATCAATAAAAACGGAAGACTTAACTTTGACAAACATGGCAAAAGTTTAAATCGTTTCCTTAGGTGTTCGTGAAATGAATTTCCGGATGGATAATGGCCTTGGCGGGTAGGGGGCACCGAAAGTAATAAAACTCAGGCGAAAACTCCAAATTTATGAGTGAATTAATTGCGATCTCTGCGTTAGTGGGCGACCGGAGCTACCGGATCAAGATCCGCCCGGAAGATGAAGAAGTGGTACGGAAGACACTAAAGACGATCAACGACAAGATACTCGAGTTCAAAACCCAGTTTGCCGGTAAAGACATGCAGGATTATATCGGGATGGTGCTGATCTGGTACGC
>CAYRHU010000144.1:0-4750 GCA_964424155.1 uncultured Chitinophaga sp. | reverse complement strand
TGCGAGGCCGTCCGGAAGGCCGAAGTGCAGGGTGAAGTGGTCAATGACCGCTACCGGGTCAGCTATTTTAAACTCCTGCCCAACATAAAGGAAAAAAAGAAGAAGGACAAGGATAAAAAAGACAGTTAAGGGATCGCCGCTGCGGTGGGTGCGTAATATTTTTTGGCATTCTTGCATTCTTGTCGTACACTTATATCCTAAACCTCTTCAACATGACAAGCGCATCCAAAAAAACTGTTTGCAGTTTACTGATGGGAGCCTTTATGCTTTCTTTCCTCTTTGTCGCCTGCAATAACAAGGGTAAGGAAAAGAAAGATGAAGCGCCTGCCGACACCACCAAAACGGAAGAAGTAGCTCCTCCGCCTCCTCCGGTTGATACAACCAAGATGGATACGGTGGATACCCGCCCGGTGAAGCCGGCCGACTGACAGTAAGTTCCAATCATTGATTTTCACCCGTTCGGACTGCGATAAAAAGTCTAAACGGGTGATTTTATTTTGGGGAAAGCGGTTCGGTGGCCGTGTTCATTTCCGGCCGGAAGGAATGACGGTTACGGGTAAGTTTATGGATCATCCAGTGCTCCAGTTTATGATGCGCCGGGATCAGGATGGCCGCCAGGCAAACGAAGATCAGGATCTCCAGGATGGGATTGTGGTGAGTCAGGGCCGCTACGGTCGGATGCAGGAGCAACGTGAGGTATTCAAACAGGAACAGCAGCGAAAGCACACCGAGCAGCCGTACGAGTCTCACCGGCACGTTGATATGACTGAGCAGGAGGGTGACCAGGAAGAATCCCGGGATAAAGATCGCGATCAGGAGCAGTTGCAGTTGCTGAGCTCTTTTTTTCCTGGCCATCCGCATCTCCTCCTCTCTTTCCAGTTGCCGGAACTGTTCATTGCTGGATATGATCTGCGATTCCCGGATCCGGCTCTTGCTGTTGACGGAATCATTGAGTCCCCGTACATAACTTACATAGGTGAAAGCGCTGTCGATATCTCTTGTCTTTTTGTAATGATCCGTGAGAAATTCGGCTGCCTCCAGTTCCTTGGACAGAAAACCGTCTTTCCTGGCGATGGCGAGGGACAGGCTGGCATAGTGCCCGGCCGAATCATACAACCGGGTGAGTTCAAAAAGCTTGGCTAAACCCAGGGCAGCTTCGCAAAGCACTTCATCATCCTGTGCTTCCGCCAGGAAATGGATAGCCATACGGTACTGCGTAAGCGACTCCGGGTAACGACCCATTTTACGGTAGCTATGGCCCAAACCAGTCATGGAAGTTCCGATATAATCCCCGTCGCCCATGGCGTTGGCGATCTCCAGCGAACGGCTGAAATACTGGAAGGCCGAATCGTTACGGTTGAGCCGGTCCCACGCGTCTCCGGTGTTGAGGGCGATATTGTACCGGATATCTTCCAGGTTATACAGCTGAATCACGGAATCCGACCTTTGGTAATAGGCAAGCGCCTTTTCATACTCCTCTTCCAGCGCGTACACCACCCCGATATTCATCAGCACGCTGGCCAGGTTCCGGGGGTTGTTCCGTTGTTCTTCGATCTTGAGTTTTTCAATGTTCAGTTCGAGCGCGCGGGGGTAGTTGCCGATCTTTAAAAAGGTGTTGGACAAAACCCCGAGCGAACGGGATTCCCCTTCCGTATATTCCGTGGCCCTCGCGAGATAGAGCGCTTTTTGCGCCAGCACCAGGGCCGAATCAGGATCATATACACCCATGTCACGGGCCAACTGCCACATCAGCCGCACCCGGTTTGTGTCCGTTTTTTCAACCGCAAGCAACTGGCTAAGGCTGTCAACCCTCGGAGTCTGGGCGAAAGAGGCGGAAACAATGACGAAAAGGAACAGAATTAAGGTCGCCCGTTTTGACCACTTTGCGACCTTATGATCCGGGGGAATTGTCTTTCGGTTGGCTGGCATGGCAATATGTAAATTAAAACTAATTCGGTTGCCCGGCCGTGTGGGTACCGTATTTTCTTTGCATTATCATGTTGAATAAGTAGATTTATGGACGAACCCAAAACCTCCACACAACCCCCAGCTTAAATATGCGCCCCCGGTTTCTTATTCTGATCCTCTCATTAGTGATTGGCGGCTTTGCCCGTGCACAAACCCTGTACGAGATCCAGTACCATTTCCAGTTAAAGGAAGGCCGGGAGGATTACCGCGCGCTGGTGCTGCGCAACGCGGACGGCACGGGGATCATCCGCACCGAGTATTATGACCTGAAAACGAAGTCGAGGAATGTGGTGGAGATGACGATGGAAGAGCATTACGGGCAGAATGAGGACGGCAGCGAAGACAGCAGCCTGCTCATCTTTGTAGGGCTGGAACAGCAGCAGATCATCGGCGAAGTGCTGTATAAGCCGGATAATTTCGTATTCCAGCTTGGCAATGAGGGGTATTATGAACCGGCCTTTGTTCTTTCCATCAATGACGATGACACGGAGGATATCGGGGAGCTCGATGAGGTTCGACTTCTCAACCAGGAGGACCTCACGGAAGAACTGGTATTAAAGTACTATGCTCCGGAGGACGAGTTTTACAAAAACCTCTTCGAAGCCGAAGTGAGAACCCTGAGTACCGCGGAAAAAGCGACCCGTCTTCACCTGGTGGTGGTGGCCAATACCAATGACCTGAAGATCGGCAAGACCTGCGCCATTGACAAGGATGCCACCCGGAGTGTTTTTGGTGAGGTGGCGGAATTCCTGGGTATACAGTTTGTCCCCACCGTTATCGAGGGGAATGAGTTTAGCAAGGTGAATGTGGACAAGGCGATCAACGCGTTGCGGCCGGGACCCAACGATATCGTCGTCTTTTATTATTCCGGTCACGGGTTCAGCGATTCGCGCGACGGGTATCATTTTCCCTATATGGACCTGCGGGATAAGAGTTTTCAGCCATTCGGCGGCCAGTACACGATCAATATGGAAGCGGTGTACCAGAAGATAAGGGCCAAAGGGGCCAGGCTGAACCTGGTGCTGAGCGATTGCTGCAATAACGACCCGCGGCAAACCAATAATGTGAGTTCGGAGGCGCCCAGTACACGGACGTCATCCATCGGCTGGGACAAGAACAAATGCCTCGCGCTTTTCATGAATCAAAAACGGATGTCCATCCTGATGACCGCCGCCCAGAAAGGGGAATTGTCGGCGGGCAACGCGCATGACGGGGGTTTCTTCACTTTTAATTTCCGGGAATCGCTCGAAAAGCAGATCGGGCTGTTCGATAAAAGCAAAGAAGTTTCCTGGAACTCCATCCTCAATATGGCCCGGACACAAACCATCGCCCGCGCCAACCGGACCCGGTGCAGGCAGCCGGATGAAAGCCTGAAAGTTTGCGTGCAGAACCCGGTGTTCCGGATGGAGTGATGAAAATCGCTTTCTTATTCCACGATTCCCATTTTCCCGGTCAGTTCCCTGAAACGGGGATCCGATTTCATTTCTTTAAGCATAGGATAACGAATGCAGAATATCATACCCAGGCAGGCGATCCCCATCCGCTGTTCGTAGCCTTTGTTCAGGTGAAAAAATGCCTTGTCATAATCTTTAAGTCCCAGGTAAATAAAGGCATAATCAATGTGCAGTACCGCACCCGGTTCGGTCTGTTCCCTTTCTTTCAGCCGTTCAATTAACTCAAGCGCCTTTTCTGCCTGACCGGATACGGCATAAGCATGACCCAGGCTGGTCACTCCTTTCAGGGGGTCCCCGATCAGGTGATGATATTGTTCCAGGTCACGGATGGCATTTTCCGTATCCCCCCTGGTCAGGTAGGCCATGCCCCGGCCCTCGAACGCCCGGCGGAAAGTCGGGTCCATTTCGATGGCTTTATTGTATTGTTCAATGGCCTCATCGTAACGGCTGGCAAAAGAATAGGCATCGGCCAGGTTGCAGATAAGGGGAAGTGAAAGAGGGTCCAGCGACACAGCCTGCTTCATTTTTTCAATGGCTTTGTCAAAATCGCCTTTGGTGATCAGGTACCACCCGTGTACCTGGTTGATCAGGGAAGAATTCAGGCTCAGGCTGAGCGCCTTTTCCAGCGAAGCTTCCGCACCTTCAAAATCCCAGTTATGATAAAACTTGATCGCCGCGAGCGAGAGATGGGATTCGGCATGATTGGGGTCCAGTTCGATGGCCTTTAGTGTATAATCCTTTGCTTTCGGGTAAGCCTCCGATGGCGGGATCAAACCGGCTGAACCCATAAATGAATAACAATAGGATAGCGCGCAGTAGGGGAGCGGGAACATCGGATCGATCCGGATCGCTTCTTCAAATTCACTCATGGCTTTCCGGGTATTTTCCGGTGTGGATTTGTTCCAGTAAAACCGGCCCTTCAGGTAATGATTATAGGCTTCCAGGTCATGCGTGGAAGGCTTGATAAGATGTTCCGTTTTTCCCTTGTCTGAAAAATTCTCCTTCAGCCGGTTCAGGATTTTTAGCGAGATCTCGTCCTGCACCTGGAATATATCGTCCAGGTCGCTGTCGTACACTTCCGACCATACATGATACCCGTCTGCCGTATTGATGAGTTGCGCGGTCACCCGCATTCGCTTGCCGGCTTTCCTGACGCTTCCCGATAAAACGGTAGCCACCCCCAATTTGGTGCCGATCTGCCGGATGTCCTCATTTCTTCCTTTAAAATAGAATGATGAACTTCTCGCGGTTACCTGCAATCCCTCCACCCGCGTGAGCGCATTGAGGATCTCTTCAGAAATGCCATCGCTGAAATACTCATTTTCCGG
>CAYRHU010000143.1:0-4786 GCA_964424155.1 uncultured Chitinophaga sp. | reverse complement strand
CAAGGTGGCCGATTACGAGATCAATCCGGAGCCGAACCGGATCATGGCGAAGTCCTTTACAACGGCCAGAACTTCACCGCTATGAAAGGAACAGATAAAACGGAGGTCCGGAAGGAGATCGGCATGCTATTCCAGGGTTCCGCGTTATTCGACAGCCTGAATGTGGAGCAGAATATCATGTTCCCCCTTAGCATGTTCACCAAATGGACCCAAAAAAAGAAACTGGAGCGCGTCAACGAGGTGCTTGAACGCGTACACCTGCCGGGCGTGAACCGGAAATACCCGGCCGAGCTGAGCGGGGGCATGAAAAAGAGAGTGGCGCTGGCCCGGGCGATCGTGCTCAACCCCAAATATCTTTTCTGCGATGAGCCCAATTCGGGTCTTGACCCTCAGACTTCGCTGGTGATCGACAAACTGATCCGGGAGATCACCCTTGAATACAATATCACCACCGTGGTGAATACCCACGATATGAACAGCGTCATGGAGATCGGGAATTATATCCTGTATATGTACCAGGGGCATAAGGAATGGGAAGGGAATAACAAAGAGATTATTTTCAGCAAAAACCAGCGGCTGAATGATTTTATTTTCGCATCCGAATTCCTGCAGGATGCCAAGGATATGCGGATGCTGGAACAGAAGGGGAAAATCCCGGGTGACCGGAATATGGATGATATGTTGCGGTAAATCCGTAGAGACAAGGCATGCCTTGTCTCTACGGGCATGCCTTGTCTCAACAGAAAATCCTATCCCATTAACCCTTAATTTTGCGGTCCCGAAACAATGGTGAAAAATTGGAATTATGAGCATTCTTGTAAATAAACATTCAAAGATCCTGGTGCAGGGCTTTACGGGTTCCGAAGGCAGTTTTCACGCGTCCCAAATGATCGAATACGGAACGAACGTAGTCGGCGGGGTTACCCCGGGAAAAGGAGGAGGTCAGCACCTCGACAGACCGGTATTTAACACCGTTTCCGATTGTGTCCGTACCACCGGCGCCGATGTGAGCATCATCTTTGTACCACCGGCATTTGCCGCCGATGCGATCATGGAAGCGGCCGATGCGGGTATCCGGCTGGTGGTTTGTATCACAGAAGGCATACCGGTACAGGATATGGTAAAAGTGAAAAACTACCTCCAGGGAAAGGCTACCCGTCTCGTGGGACCCAATTGCCCCGGTGTCATTACTTCAGGTGAATGCAAGGTTGGGATCATGCCGGGTTTCATCTTTATTCCCGGGCGGGTGGGCATCGTTTCCAAATCCGGAACGCTCACTTACGAGGCGGCCGACCAGGTGGCTAAAGCCGGATTGGGTATCTCCACGGCCGTAGGTATCGGCGGCGATCCCATTATCGGCACTACCACCAAAGAAGCCGTTGAACTATTTATGAATGATCCCGAAACGGATGCGATCGTGATGATTGGCGAGATCGGGGGAGGTATGGAAGCCGAGGCCGCCCGCTGGGTAAAGGAAACCGGCAATAAAAAACCCGTGGTCGGTTTTATCGCCGGTCAGACCGCGCCCCCGGGCCGCCGGATGGGTCATGCCGGCGCCATTGTTGGCGGGGCCGATGATACCGCCGCCGCCAAAATGAAGATCATGAGCGAATGCGGTATTCACGTAGTGAACAGCCCGGCCGATATCGGCAAAAAAATGGCCGAAGTATTAAACAGGTAATAAAAGCAGCTCAATTGTAAGTATCGTATCCTAAACCCAATTAACCAATTAACCAATCAACTAATTAACCAGAATAAAGAGAGGCCCTCCAAAATGGAGGGCCTCGTTTTTAACCCTAAGTGTATAGTGTGTGAGAAAGAATACAGGTTAGCGGGATTCACGGATAAAACGGGCCAGTTCTTCTTTGCTGCTGCTGAAGGTGAGCACATCATTCAGCTGGTAATAGTTGCGCTGGTCTACGGTTTTCCGGTAGGCGGCTTTCGCCACTTCCAGCCTGTTGCTTTCAAATGTGAACAGCAGCATCAGTTCCTTTACCTGCTGGGTGGTCAGGTTGTTCCGCTCGATGATAAATTTGGCGGAAGTCAGCCTGTTGCTCTCAAACCATTCCTTACGGAGTGATTCTTTCACCTGTTCCAGCTCGCGGCCGGTCATCACGTTCCGGTATCCGCCGGGCATTTCATTGTCATAATACTCGTCCTCATCGTTGTACCACTCATCTTCAAAGTCGATCCGGCGTTCATCGATCAGCACTTTGCCAAAACGGTTTACGGTGATGTCGAGGTGAAATCCTCTTTTCAGGAAAATACTGTTCTGGAAGACGATCTCCCGGCGGCCGAAGTTGCCACGGTTCCTGCGGGCTTCCTTGTAGATCTTCACATCATGGCGGCCTTCACCCAGGTATCCAACAGTAATGCTGTTATTCTTCATGGTGAATTTGCGGCCATCGATCTCGATCTTCAGTTCAGCGCTGTTGGAAACGGCGGATATGCTCAGGCGGCTTCCGTCGAAAGCCAGGATGGAGAGAGAGAACAGTGAGCTGAGTAAAAGGGTAAAAATTTTTTTCATGGTTCATTTTTTTTCAGTGATCAAATTTGTTTCCGGTAATGGTATTTCCAATCCCATGCCACCGTGCCAAAAAAGGCAGTAACGAAATGTTAAAGGGAAAATGAATGGAAATCCTGTACATGCGGGTTTATGCCGGAATCCTTGCCCACAAAGGATTTCAGCCGGTGTGAAAACGACACGAAACCGGGCGTTTAAAAAAACCTTAAAGGACCTGCAGGCATGCCCGGTGCCGGAAAGCGCTCCGAACCATTATGAAATCAGGCCACTCAGCGCATCTTATACAGGCGAAAGATTAAGTAACTTGTACCAAATTTTATCCGGCATGAAATTAACCGTACTGTCACGATCCTCCATACTTTCCCTTTTCATAAGCTTGTTTACAATACATGCATTCAGCCAGATGCCCGTTAAGAACTACGAAAAAGAATGGAAAAAAGCGGAAGACTTTGTACAAAAAGGTCTTCCCAAATCGGCACTGGAAGAAGTGAAGAAGATCTATACAATGGCAAAAAGGGAAAAGCAGGATGCCCAGGTGGTAAAATCGCTGGTGTACATGACCGGTCTGCAGGAAGAGAACCGGGAAAACAATGCCCTTTTTTCCATTGCTGAAGTGGAGAAGGAAATCGGGGCGAGCAAAGAACCCGTCCGCTCCATCCTGAACAGCCTGCTGGCGGAAATGTACTGGAACTATTTCCAGCAGAACCGATGGAAACTATACGGCCGCACCGAAACGGTCAGTTTCAGTAAAACCGATATCGCCACCTGGGGCGCGGAAGATTTTCACCGCCGGATCAGCGAACTCTATCTTTTATCGGTAAAAGAAACGGCACTCCTGCAGCAAACGAGGCTGCCGGTCTTTGACGCGATCATCATAAAGGGAAACATGCGACACCTCCGCCCTACCCTGTTCGACCTGCTCGCGCACCGGGCCATCCGTTATTTTGAGAACGATGAAAGGGATATCAAAAAACCGGCCTACGCCTTCGAGATCAGCGAGGCCGGGGCCTTTGATCCGGCATCCGGATTCATAAACCGGAAATTTACCACCCGGGACAGTTTATCGCTCCAGCACAAGGCCCTGCTGCTCTACCAGCAAATCCTCGCCTTTCATCTTCGTGATAAAAATCCCGATGCCCTTATCGACGCCGACCTGCTGCGGCTCGCTTTTGTAAAGGAAAAATCCACCCATCCCGATAAGGACCGGCTTTATTTCAACAGCATCAGCCAGGTCGCCAACCGCTACGGGAACCTGCCGGCAGCGGCACAGGCCTGGTACCTGGTGGCACAATACTATAATGAAAAAGCCGACGGCTACAAGCCGCATGGCGACACCACCGAACGATTCACCCGGCTGAAGGCAAAAGAAATATGTGAGAGAGTCCTGTTGCAAAAAGATTCATCCGAAGGCCGGGTAAACTGCCAGAACCTGCTCAACGATATCAACCGCCCTTCTTTCCGGTTCAATCTTGAAAAAGTGAATGTGCCTAACCAGCCTTTCCGGGTATTTGTAAAATACAGGAATATCAGCACACTCCACTTTCGGCTTGTAAAGCCGGATGAAGCACTAAAAAAACAATTGGAAAATCAGTATGATGATAAATACTGGCCGGCATTGACTGCGGCCACCAGTTTAAAAAACTGGGAACAGAAGGTACCCGACACCCGTGACCTGCAGGAGCATGGCGTTGAATTTAAAGTGGAAGGATTGCCATCCGGTGATTATATACTCCTGGCTTCCGATAACAGGGATTTTGGGGGCGGAAAAGCACTCCTCGGAGCCCGGTACTTCTATGTCTCCGGCATCAGTTATGTGAACAGCAATAATGACTATTTCGTACTGAACCGGGATAACGGTCAGCCGCTCTCAAAAGCTTCCGTACAGGTTTGGGTACAGCGTTATGACTATAATCAGTCCAGATACATCAAAGAGAAAGAAAGGTCCTACACCACGGATGCGAATGGTTTTTTCCGGATGGAAAAGCAGAAAAGAGAAAGTGGTAATTACGCAAGCATGGCCTACCTGTTCGACATCACCCATAATAATGACCGCCTTTTCATGAACGAGCTGGTCTACGATTACTATTATTCCAATACCGTCACGGAGGAGCCGAAAGCGATAAACAGCATCCACCTGTTCACGGACAGAAGCCTTTACCGGCCCGGGCAGACCGTTTACTTCAAAGGCATCGTATTAACCCGGAATACAAAAGAGAAGACCGGTTCGGTCATGACCGGTTACCCAACCACGGTTTATCTCCG
>CAYRHU010000142.1:0-4890 GCA_964424155.1 uncultured Chitinophaga sp. | reverse complement strand
CCAATATGTTAGTGGCTGCCGGGGCCGACAGGGTCATTACCATGGACCTGCATGCTCCCCAGATCCAGGGCTATTTCGACATCCCGGTCGACCACCTGGACAGTCACGCGGTTTTTATCCCTTATATAGAGAATCTCAGGCTGGAAAACCTTACCTTTGCGGCCCCCGACGTAGGGGCTACCAACCGTATCCGGGAAATAGCTAATTATTTCAATGCGGAAATGGTGATCTGCGACAAGCACCGTAAAAGGGCCAACGAGATCGCCAGCATGGTGGTTATCGGAGATGTGACGGACAGGGACGTAGTGCTGATCGATGATATATGTGATACGGGGGGAACGCTTGCCAAAAGCGCCGGTTTGTTAAAGGAGAAAGGAGCCAGAAGCGTAAGGGCGCTGATCACCCACCCGGTACTGAGCGGAAAGGCATATGAGAATATCGAGAACAGCGTACTGGAGGAACTGGTGGTTTGCGATACCATACCGCTGAAAAAGGAAAGCAGCAAGATAAAAGTGGTGAGCGTGTCGGAGCTTTTCGCGGTAGCTATCCGCAACGCGTTTGAGAATAAGAGTATTACCAGTCTCTTTATACATTCTCAGCGAAAAGATAAGTAAACTGTAAAACAAATATAAAAATGAAAACAATTACAATCGAAGGACAACTGAGGACCGGATTCGGGAAAGCAGCCACCCGGCAACTCCGCTCTCAGGAACTGGTGCCCGGTGTAATTTATGGCGGCGCACAGGAAGTCAATTTCACGGCTCCTGCTGCAGCTTTCAAAAATTTAGTGTACACCCCGAGTTTCCAGCTGGCGGAAGTAAATGTGGATGGCAAAACCTACAGGACCATCCTGAAAGACCTGCAATTTGATAAAGTGAATGACAGCCTGATTCATGTTGATCTGCTGGAACTGGTGGAAGACAAAAAAGTGATCGCTGATATTCCCCTGAAGTTCGTGGGTGTTTCACCCGGTGTAAAGGATGGCGGAAAACTCGTGATCAAAATGAAGTCACTGAAAGTAAAGACCTTTCCCAAATTCCTGAAAGAGCAGATCGAGGTCAGCATTGACAACCTGGAACTGAACGGGAATATCCGGGTGGAGGATGTGAAAGAAGAGCATTATGAGATCCTGAACTCTCCCCGTATTCCCATCGCTTCGGTAACGCTTACCCGTCAGCTGAAGCAGGAAGAGGCCGCTGCGCCTGCCGCCACCGCCGCCGCACCCGCTGCCGGCGCCGCTGCACCTGCCGCCGCCGCACCCGCTGCCCCGGAGAAAGGGAAGAAATAAATTTCTTGCTTACGCGCAAACCCGTCCCCGTAATTTCCGGGGACGGGTTTTTTGTTGTGTTAATCCGATATTTGACCATTGTATTTTTCATGAAGTTTTTAATTGTCGGTTTGGGTAATATTGGCGAAGAGTACGCGCATACCCGTCATAATATCGGTTTTGACGTGGTAAACGCCTTTGTACAAAAACACGGGGGCAGTTTCCGATCCGACAGGCTGGCCTATGTGGCGGAGCTGAAATGGAGGGGGAAGACTTTCGTATGCATCTGCCCGACCACCTATATGAACCTGAGCGGGAAGGCCGTTAAATACTGGATGGATAAGGAAAAAGTGCCTATGCAACAGGTATTGATTATCGTGGACGATATCGCCTTACCGCTGGATAAACTCCGGCTCCGGCCCTCCGGTAGCGCAGCCGGGCACAATGGCCTTAAAAGCCTGGAAGAAGCGCTGGGTACACGGGATTACCCCCGGCTCCGTTTCGGGATCGGCAATGAATATCCAAAAGGAATGCAGGCCGATTATGTGCTTGGGAAGTGGAAAAAAAGCGAGGAAGCATTGGTCAAGCTGAAGATCGACCGGTCCGTAGAGATCATTGAAAGCTTTGCCGTACAAGGTATTACAACTGTCATGAACCAGGTAAATAATCAGGTGTTTTCGCTATGATAAGTCAGATTCATTACTTACTTTAGCTCCCCTGACCTTTATTCCCCGCCATTCGGTTGATCATCGGGGAGAATCCAATAGACATATTGATGACCACTGAATATATGGGATAAACAAACCATGTGTAAAGTATCCGATGTATTTATCACAAACACCACCTGTTTATGAAGATCTTCTGTGTTGGCCGTAACTATGCAGCCCATGCCGCCGAACTGGGTAATGAAGTGCCGGAAGAACCGGTCATTTTTATGAAGCCGAAAAGCGCCCTCCTGCAGCCGCATACGCCTTTTTATTATCCCGAATTTACCAACGAACTGCATTACGAATGCGAACTGGTGCTGCGCGTCAGCAAGAACGGGAAATATATCCAGGAAAAGTTTGCCGGCAAATACTATGACGCCATCACCGCCGGGATCGATTTCACCGCCCGTGATGTGCAGAATGAACTGAAAGAAAAAGGACTTCCCTGGGAAAAAGCCAAGGCCTGGGATAACTCGGCGGTGATCGGCAAATGGATCCCCCTGGCCAATCTCAAGAATAAAAAAGATATCAACTTCTGCCTGTATAAAAACAAGGAACTGGTGCAGCAGGGCAATTCGGGCAATATGATCCACAGTTTCGACAGGATCGTATCCTATATCTCCAATTACTTTTCCGTCAATATCGGGGATGTAATATTTACGGGTACGCCGGCGGGAGTGGGTGAAGTGGTGGTGGGCGACGAACTGGAAGCCTTTATTGAAGACGAAAGCATGTTTACCCTTGAAGTGAAATAAACCTTACCCGGAATAGTCCGGGAACCAATACTGACTGATACATGAACCATCCCCACATTTTTGCGGGGATGGTTTTCTTTTGAAGCTGTCCCGCTTGCCCTATTTTTGCCTTTATCAATGATTGCTCCCGAATGACCGACATCAATATATTATTGCGGGCCTGGCGGCTTATGTGCTGTGTGAAGATTATGGCCGAAACCTATGAATCCAACCGCGCCATCTGCAAGTATGTGCACTCCACATCGCGGGGACATGAAGCCATCCAGCTGGCCACGGCCTTTCAGCTGCAGCCCCAGGATTTTGTGAGTCCTTATTACCGGGATGAAAGCCTGATCATGGGACTCGGGTTCAGCCCTTACGAACAAATGCTGCAACTGCTGGCGAAGGGGGAAGACATTTTCACCGGGGGCCGTGAATATTATTCTCACCCCAATTACCGGGGTACGGATAAGCCCACCATGATCCATCAAAGCAGCGCCACGGGGATGCAGGCCATCCCGACCACGGGTCTGGCCCAGGGAGTTCAATACCTCGAGCGTCATTTACAGGCGCAATTGAGAAAAGGAACGGATGGTGAATTGCCGGTCGTGATCTGCTCGCTGGGTGATGCCAGTATCACGGAAGGGGAAGTGAGCGAAGCCTTCCAGTTCGCGGTCTTAAAGCAATTGCCGGTCATTTACCTCGTTCAGGATAATAACTGGGGTATCAGCGTCACCGCCGGCGAGGCGCGGGCCATGAATGCGTTTGAATTCGCGGCCGGATTCAAGGGTATGAACCGGGTGCAGGTGGATGGAAGCGATTTTGAAGCCTCGTATGATGTAATGAAGGAAGTGGTGGATTATGTACGCACCAAACGCAAACCCTATCTCGTGCATGCGCAGGTGCCCCTGCTCGGTCATCATACCAGCGGTGTGCGAAAGGAATTTTACAGAACAGAGGAAGATCTCAATGAACATACCGCCCAGGATCCTAATCCCAAACTCCGGCAGCGGTTATTGGAAAGAGGTGTTCCGGAGAGTGAATTGCTCGGCATAGAGAAAGAAGCGGCGGAAACCGTCGCGGCGGATTTTGCAAAAGCCGTTGCCGCACCCGAACCCGATCCAACCAAAGTGGAGGATCATGTATTTGTTCCAACGCCCATAACTGAAGAGAAGGGAGAAAGAAACCCGGCAGGGGCAGAAAAAGTGATCATGGTAGACGCGGCTCTTTTCGCGATCCGGGAGCTTATGGAGCGGCATCCGGAAGCGGTGTTATACGGGCAGGATGTAGGCAAACGGCTGGGTGGTGTTTTTCGCGAGGCGGCTACCCTGGGTGAGCGATTCGGCGATCACCGGGTATTCAATACCGCGATCCAGGAGGCCTATGTGGTAGGATCCTGTGTGGGAATGAGCGCAGTGGGACTCAAGCCCGTCGTGGAGGTGCAGTTTGCCGATTATATCTATCCGGGGTTTAATCAACTGGTGACCGAGGTTTCCAAAAGCTGTTACCTGAGCTGCGGGAAATTCCCGGTATCCATGATCCTGCGGGTGCCGACGGGCGCCTATGGCGGGGGAGGACCCTATCACAGCGGCAGCGTGGAAACGACCGTGCTTTCCATCAAGGGCATCAAAGTGGCCTATCCTTCCAACGCGGCGGATATGAAGGGGCTTATGAAAGCGGCGTACTATGATCCCAACCCGGTGGTTATGCTCGAACACAAAGGGCTGTACTGGAGCAAAGTGCCCGGTACGGAAGAAGCCAAAACCGTGGAGCCTTCCGCGGATTATATTCTTCCATTCGGGAAGGCGAACATAGTGGTCCGGGCGAATACGGAAAAGGTGGAATCAGGGGAAAGTTGCGTGGTGATCACTTACGGTATGGGTGTTTTCTGGGCAAAAGCGGCTGCCAGGAATTTTAACGGGCAGGTGGAAGTGGTGGACCTGCGAACCCTTTACCCGCTGGATGAGGAACTGGTATTTGAAAGAGTGAAGTTGCATGGCAAATGCCTCGTGCTTACAGAAGAGCAGCAGAACAACTCCTTCGCGGAAGCGCTGGCCGGCCGTATCTCCAAAAATTGTTTTCAATCACTGGACGCCCCGGTGGAAGTGTTGGGTGCGATGAACCTTCCTGCCGTGCCCATGAATATGGGACTGGAACAAGCGATGCTGCCGGATGCCGGGAA
>CAYRHU010000141.1:0-4910 GCA_964424155.1 uncultured Chitinophaga sp. | reverse complement strand
TGTCGGCGCCGGCTACCGTGGCTTCGTCATTAATGGTAAGCATGTTGGCGGAGGAGGAAGTAACGACCCCATTCGTAAAGGTCATGGTGCCGCTTACACTCACATCCTGGTTCAGGGTAACACCGGCCGCATTATCGATGGTAAGACTGCTGAGAGCAGTGGCCGATGCGCCATCAATGGATTGCGCGGCGGTACCGTTAAAGGTGATCGTTTGCGTACCGGGCGTGAAGTTTCCGTCATTGGTGAATGTACCGGTAACGGAAACAGGACGGCTGTTGGCATTAAATGTGGTTCCGGCCGCGATATTGATATTACCCCTTACTGTTATGGACGGATTGGTTGCGGCAATGGTAACGGTAGGCACACTGGTACCATTGTCAACAATAGAAAGGCTGGGAAATATGTGGTTTACGGCAGCAGTTGACTGGCCTATGTCAAAATTATCATTTGAAGTGGGTGTGGAAGCATTCCCAAACTGCACGGTTCCCCCCGTGATCGTGTATGTTCCCGCCGCGTTCTCATAATCCCGGTTAGATGTATTGGAATTCTGAATGATTATTGTACCACCGCTCATATTGAAGATGCAGTCCGAATCGGTGATCTGGAAAATGGCATTGGAACCGGTGTTGTTAATCAGGGTGGCCAGGGTTATGGTACCCCCGCTGATATCAATGGTAAACGCATCCGTGCCGGATTGGGGTTGGATCCTTCCTGTGGAAGTATAGGTACCTCCTTCCATAATGAAAGAAGAGCCGTTATCCATATTCAATGTGTTCCCGGCAGTATTCCCCAAATTAAAAGTGCCGGCGGTTATTCTCAGCATCCCGTCCAGATCAGGAGAACCGTTTTGACCGGTAACCGTAACATTTGCGTTATTCAGCCAAAAACCGCTGTTCGCATTGATATTGTAACTACCAGCGTTAAAAAAAGTATTACTTAGGGTAAAAGAACCGGAAAGTTTGAATATGCCGTCGGTTAATGTTAAAAATCCTGATGGAACTGTAAAAATGGAAGAACTGATCTCAACAATATTATTGCCAGCAGTCCCGGTGTTATTTATTGTTATCAAATTAAAATCGGATGTTCCGCCGGTACCACTGAAAGACTGGTTCGTAGTTCCATTAAAAACTACATTGATATCATTCCCTCCATTATTAGGATTAAATATTCCGTCGTTTGTTATATTTCCGGCAACATTTAGGTTACCGTCATTCCCCCCATCAATTGTGGATCCAGACGCTATAATAATATTACCAGATACCGTAAGATCATCACCTCCTCCATTACCAATAATTAATGTTCCGTTTGTTGCAGTGCCAACTGTCAAATTTGCGCAAGCGGCATCCGCCGTGATGGTTACTGTAAACCCGCCTTCAATAAAAACATTATCTCCGGCCACGGGTGCCGATGCGCCTGATGCGCCGCCCGAGGTGGTTGACCAGGTTGCTGTTGAATTCCAGTTCCCGCTGCTTACGGCATAGCGGTCTGCCGCGTTCGCCACTGCGGTTACAAAAAGCAGTAGGAACAGGATGGGTAAAATCTTTTTCATGCTTCGAGGGTTTAAAAAGTTTTTAGAGAGTAAAAATTCTTTTCAGCCCTTCACAGAAGAATGGATGATAAACGGTCTTTTGCGGAGATCGGAATAGGGTAATTCAGGGAGGAACTTAAAAGCGGAATGCCTGTTGTTATGAAACCTGTCGCAGCGGCCTTAAAATGGTCATGGGATTTTTCCGGGATGAGGATTGGCAGGCGCCCGTAAAATTACGGAGCACCTGTAAAGATAGAATCCATTTTCCGTTTAAGCAAACCCTTTGCCGGATTTTTGACCGGGGTTAAGCGGCTCGTATTTCTACGTTTAAAAAACTTACAAAAATCGTCCCGTATGGCTGGCCCCGCACTTTTTCAGCCCGGCCGGCGGGCCGGCAAAAACGAGCTCACCACCACCGTCGCCGGCCTCGGGGCCCAGGTCGATCACCCAGTCGGCGCTGCGGATCACATCCGTGTTATGTTCGATCACGATGATGGAATGTCCCTGCTCGATCAGGGCGTTGAAGGAGGCCAGCAGTTTATTGATATCGTGAAAATGAAGACCGGTTGTCGGTTCATCAAATATGAACAGGATCTTATTACCGGCCCGTCCCTTCCCCAAAAAAGCGGCGAGCTTCACCCGCTGCGCTTCCCCGCCGGATAAGGTGGCCGAAGACTGTCCCAGCTTCACATAACCCAGTCCCACATCGCTGAGCGGCTGTAAGGCGCGTGCCAGGCTTTTCTCTGTTGCGAAAAAAGCAATGGCTTCGTCCACGCTCATCTCCAGCACATCAAAAATGCTTTTATCGTTGTATTTCACTTCCAGGATTTCTTCTTTGAACCGTTTGCCCCCGCAGGATTCGCAAACCAAATGCACATCGGCCAGGAACTGCATCTCCACCACCTGCTCTCCTTCTCCCTTGCAGGTGTCGCAACGACCGCCATCCACATTAAAGGAAAAATGCCTGGGCTGGAACCCCCGCATTTTACTCAGGGGCTGACGCGCAAAAAGGTCACGGATCTCATCATAGGCCTTTATATAGGTGACCGGGTTGCTGCGGGACGATTTGCCGATCGGGTTCTGGTCCACCATTTCAACCTGCGCGATGCTGTCCGTATCACCCGTGATCTGCTTATGATACCCGATCTTTTCCCCGTATTCCCCTTTCATCTTGAGCAGGGCCGGGTACAATATCTGTTTTACCAGCGTGGTCTTGCCGCTCCCGCTCACCCCGCTCACCACGCAAAGCAGGTTCAAAGGAAACTCCACGGTGATGTTTTTCAGGTTATGGTGGCGGGCCCCTTCCACTTTTATGGACCGGTTCCATTTACGCACCTGTTTCGGCGGTTCGATCACCAGTTCGTGTTTGAGGTATTTCCCCGTCAGGCTCATGGGATTGGAGATGATCGCGTCATAATCCCCCTCGGCCACCACTTCGCCGCCCAGGTGCGAGGCCAGCGGTCCCATATCAATAATATGATCCGCCTCGCGCATCATCATTTCATCGTGCTCCACCACAACTACCGTATTTCCCAGGTCGCGAAGTTCCTTCAACACCTTAATCAGGTTGGCCGTATCGCGTGAATGCAGTCCAATGGAAGGTTCATCCAGTATGTATAATGAATTACTGAGATTGCTGCCGAGGCTCCGGGTCAGTTGTATGCGCTGGCTTTCTCCCCCGCTGAGGCTGTTGGCCAGGCGACTCAGGGTGAGATAACCGAGTCCCACTTTGTTCAGCACATCGAGCCGGTTATGCAGTTCTGTCAGGATCCGTTTGGCAACCGCTTTATCGTAAACGCTGAGTTGCGGATCCAGCTCGTCAAACCATTTTTTCAGATCCCTTACAGGCAGGGTGCTCAGTTCGCCGATATGCTTGCCGCCCACCTTTACATACAGGGCTTCCCTGCGCAAACGGTATCCGTTGCAATCGGGACATTCGGTTCTTCCGCGGTAGCGGCTGAGCAATACCCGGTATTGCACTTTGTATAACTGGGATTCGACGTCTTTAAAAAAATCGTTGATCCCGTACACGCCGTGACTGCCCTCCCACAGTTGTTTATACTGTTTGTCCGTAAGATCCGCGACGGGTTTGTGAACGGGGAAGTCAAACTTCTTAGCCCCTTTCATGAAATTCTGTCTCCACCAGTCCAGTTTTTCCCCTTTCCAGGGCGCCACCGCGCCTTCATAAACACTGAGCCTTCTGTCAGGTATCACGAGGTCGGCATCGATTCCCAGCACCTGGGAAAATCCCTCACAGGTGGGACAGGCGCCAAACGGGTTATTGAAGGAAAAAAGATTGGGCTGCGGTTCTTCAAACAGCATCCCGTCGAGTTCGAAGCGGTTGTTGAAGTGAAGGTAAGAGTCGGGAGTTGGGAGTTGGGAGTCGGGAGTCAGAACCTCCAGGTACACGTCGCCCTCGCCTTCGTAGAAAGCGGTGCCGACCGAATCGGCGATCCGGTGCTGATCGTCTTCATCGAATTCCTTAACCACGATCCGGTCGATCAGTATATGAGAAATCTTTTTTGACTTTAATTCCTTGTTACTTAAAGAAAGTAAATCTTCAATCCGGTAAGTAACGCCCGGCCCGATCGTCACCGGGTCCCCACTCCGGACTCCCGACTCCCGACTCCCGACTCCGGACTCCCGGCTCCAGACTCTAGAAAATCCCTTCTGCACCAGGATATTCAATTCTTCCCGCACATCCCGGTTGGTATGCAATTTAAATGTGGCAAGGATAAAGACCTTTGTACCCGTTTCGAGTCCGTTGATAGCCAGCAGCACATCTTTCACGTCATCCTTTTTCACTTCCCGTCCCGATACCGGCGAAAAGGTTTTTCCGATACGTGCAAACAGCAGCCGGAGGTAATCATAGATCTCGGTCATGCTGCCCACCGTGCTCCGGGGGGTGCGGGTGATCACTTTCTGCTCGATGGCGATGGCCGGGCAAAGCCCCTTGATATAGTCCACATCCGGCTTATTCATCCGGTTCAGGAACTGCCGGGCATAGGCGCTGAGGCTTTCGGCATAGCGGCGCTGGCCCTCGGCATACAGCGTATCGATCGTAAGCGAGGATTTTCCCGAACCCGATACGCCGGTCACCACGATCAGCCGGTTTCGCGGGATGCTCACTTCAATATTTTTCAGGTTATGCACCCGGGCACCCCTGATGAGGATATTTTCTGCGGAATTTACGGTCTTCGGTTTGGCGGGATTTTTCCCTATTATGCTCGGCTCCATTATGTGTCACACAAATGTAACCCCTTGCGGGTCTTTGTATTCAGTTAAAATCATTAACATTTCTTTGGCAAATAAAGTTACACCCGGGGTTTACAATAGTTTGGATTTTTCACAGAAAATTCTATTTTTAAACTCCAATATCCAA
>CAYRHU010000140.1:1211-4920 GCA_964424155.1 uncultured Chitinophaga sp. | reverse complement strand
AGAGCCTTTAAAATGGCCGGCGTCAAAAAAATGATCGTCAGCCTCTGGCAGGTGCCGGACAAGGAAACGGCCGAACTCATGACCGCCTTTTATTCTTACTGGCTGAAGGGAAAAACGATTGAATCGGCTTTTACCCAGGCACAGACCGACATGAGGAAGAAATATCCCCCTTACTACTGGGCGGCCTTTGTGCTGGTGGAGTGATGCGGCATTTTCTTATTTGTCGCTCCCTGGAAGTTTTGGTACATTAACAGTCCCGTTAACCAAAACCTTCTGCCATGAAACCGCTCCTGGTTTCGATCCTCCTGCTTTTTACATTGCAGGGAAACGCCCAACTGCAATCGCTTCCCCTCGTACAGCAGGTCATGGACCATTTCGGAAAAGGCGAATACGCCAAAGCCATACCGGTTGCGGAAAAAGCCATTGAAACAACAAAGGCCGAACTCGGCGAGAACAGCCCCTTTCACAGCGGGATGATGCTCTTCCTGGCCATGTGCCACTGGAGCCTGTATCATTACCCGGAAACGGAAAAATGGCTGTTAAAGAATAATGAGCTGAACCTGAAGTATGGCGGAGAACTTTCGCTGGAGTATATCGCCGGGCTCAACCGGATCGCCCAGCTCCACCGTGAAATGGGAAAATACGCATCCGCCGAATCGGCGTATTTAAAAGCGCTGGATATTTCAAAAACGATGACGGGGGAAAACGATACCGCCTATGCCAAAAGCCTGAGCAACCTCGCCTCCCTCTACCAGTTCACCGGCCAGTACGCCAAAGCCGAACAGCTCAACATCCGTTCGCGGGACCTCATCAAACAACTGGTGGGCGAAAACAGCACCCTCTATGCCACCAGCCTCAATAACCTCGCCACCATCTACACGGATAAAGGGCAGTTTGAGAAGGCAAAACCGCTTGTGACAAGAGTGGTGGAACTGCGAAAGCAAATACTGGGCGATCAGCACCCCGATTATGCGCAGGCACTGAACAACCTCGGTTATGTCTGTTCATCTATGGGACAATACAAAGAGGCGGAGCAGCATTATACCCGGGCCATGAACCTGTACAGGCAAACACTGGGAGATGCGCACCCCGATTATGCCACCAGCCTGGATAACCTGGCCCAGCTGTACAGTTTAACCGGTGATTATGTAAAGGCGGAACAGTTTTTTTTGCAGTCCAGGGATATCAGGAAAAGGACAGTGGGAGAAAACCACACCGATTATTCGCAAAGCCTGAACAATCTTGCGGGGTTTTATAACTCGGCCGGCCAGTATGAACTGGCCGAAAAACTTATGCTTGAATCAAAAGAGCGAACGGCCAGGGCGCTCGGGGAACTCCACCCCTTTTATGTTACCTCCCTCAATAACCTGGCCGCCTTGTATCATTCAAGAGGAATGTATGCCAAAGCCGAACCGCTTTACCAGCAGGCCACGGAAACCCGGAAAAAAATACTGGGTCCGGAGCATCCGAGTTATGCCATGAGCCTGAATAACCAGGGTACCCTATACCAGGAAATGGGTTTTTTCGAAAAAGCCGAACCGCTGTACCGGCAGGCGGGGGAGATCTGGAAAAAAGCGTTGGGCACCCAGCATCCCGATTACGCCATGAACCTGAACAACCAGGCGGCACTCTATGAAGATCAACAGCAATACGAGAGGGCCGAATCGCTTTATCTGCAGTCGCTGAATATCCGTAAAACCATTTTCGGGGAAAATCATACGGACTACGCCACCAGTCTAAATAATCTTTCGGGGCTCTATACCCGGAAGGGTCAGTATGCAAAGGCGGAGTCGCTGATCATACAGGCCAACGCGATCTGGAAAAAAGTATTGGGCGATGATAATCCCAATATCGCCCTGGGTCTGAATAACCTGGCGGCGATTTACCGGAGGGGGCAAATGAAATACGCCGAGGCAGAGCAGCTTTACCTGCAGGCGATCGACCGGCGCAAAAGACAACTGGGAGAGAATCACCCGCTGACGGCCGATACGGAAAACGACCTGGCACTGCTGTACATGAATATGAAGCAGTTTAAAAAAGCCGAGCCGCTGCTGCTCGCGAGCAGCCGGAAAGCATCCCGGAACCTCATGAATGCCTTCCCGGTACTTTCAGAAAAAGAAAAAGCGGATTATATAAATGAAAATCTTTTTTTCAACGATTGCAACAACAGTTTTTTGTACAACTACCCCGGGGCGTCGCCGGCTGTAATAAACAATAATGCGGATCTCCAGCTTTTTTTCAAATCACTGGCCCTGTCCGACACCCGCAACATGCTCGATGCCCTGCGCAACAGCCGTGACCCGGTTATTCAGAAGCTGGCGGGCGACTGGCAGTCGGTCAGAACGCTGCTGGCCACGCAGTATGCCCTCCCCTCGGCGAAAAGAATGAAGAACCTCGGGGAAAAAGAAGCGGAAGCGGAGAACCTGGAAAAAGAGCTGAACCGGAAATCGGCCGAATTCCGCAAACAACAAACCGCCCTGCGGATTACGGCGGGGGAAGTACGGCAACAACTGGAAGAGAACGGCGCGGCCATTGAATTCGTGAGTTTCAAATACTACAACAAAAGGCAAACCGACAGCACCCTTTACGGGGCCTATATCATTACGAAAAAAGATTCGGTGCCTGTATTTGTCCCCCTGTTTGAAGAAGCGCAGCTTCAGCAACTATTTACCCGGGCGGGAAATACGGCCACCCTCATGGTCAGCAGTTTTTACCGCGGCTCGGAAATAAGAAATAAAAATCCGGCTGCCGCATTGGGTGCGGATCTCTATAAACTGGTCTGGGCTCCGCTGGAACCTTACCTGAAAGGGATAAGCAATATTTCCTATTCACCGGCCGGTAAATTATACAGCATCGCTTTTCATGCTCTGCCCGTTGACAGCTCGGCCGTACTGATGGACAAATACAGGTTGCGGCAATATACCAGCACCCGCCAGCTGGCGTTAAGGGGAGAAGAAAATCAAATCATCAAACCGCAAAGCATTGTTCTTTTCGGGGATGCATCGTTTTCGATGGACAGCCTGCAAATCGCCAGAAGCCGGAAAAAGAAGGAGGAAGTATCATCAACGATCGTTTCACCCTTTACCCAGGCAAATACGAGCCGCGGAACAAGAGGCGGTATCTGGAGCAACCTCCCAGGAACGGCTCAGGAGGTAAAGGCCATTCAGCAGTTATTTGATCAGAAAAAGATCAGTACCCGCACCTTCATGCAGACCGCGGCATCCGAAGACAATCTCAAAGCGCTGGGTGGCCAGTCCCCGCAGATACTGCATATCGCCACGCATGGTTTCTTTCTCCCGGAGTCGGATTCCAAAAACAAGACCCCCGGTTCGGCCGGACAACAGGGATATAAACTGGCCAGTGATCCTTTGCTGAGAAGCGGGCTGATCCTGTCGGGGGGCAATTATGCCTGGAGCGGAAAAACGCCGGTAGAGGGTGTGGAGGATGGTATCGTAACGGCCTATGAGATCTCCCAGCTCAACTTAAGCAACACCGAACTGCTGGTGCTCAGCGCCTGCGAAACGGCCCTGGGTGATGTGAAAGGAAGTGAGGGCGTATTTGGTTTGCAGCGGGCCTTCAAAATGGCCGGTGTAAAAAAGATGATCGTCAGCCTCTGGCAGGTGCCCGATAAGGAAACCGCTGAATTGATGACAGGGTTCTATAATCACTGGATCAACGGCAAACCTGTCAGCGAGGCCTTTGCCCTGGC
>CAYRHU010000140.1:0-1111 GCA_964424155.1 uncultured Chitinophaga sp. | reverse complement strand
TAAGCCTTTCGTGCGAACAGCAGTGAATTTTATAGTTAAAACGACCCAAAGTCCCCCTTGCGGGCTTGCCTGCCGAAGCACATGCGTAGGCAGGGGGATTTAGGGGGGCCGGGCCTACTCATGCACACACATCACCGGCACATGCGACTGAAATATCAGCTGCTTGGTGGAACTGGGTTTAAAAATACCCTGTAGCAATTTATGCCGCTTGGGGATGGAGATGATCAGATCAAGGTTGTTTTTCTCCGCGAACTCGTTGACCCCGTCTTCGATATCCTTGTGTTCAATAAAATGATAAACCGGGTTCACTTCTTCCAGCATGGTGTGCAGCAGGGCCGATTGCTCCGGTGTTTCGGGTCTGAAATGATGATCCTGGTAATCCACGTTCAGCACATGCAGTTCGGCGCCGAATTCTTTTACGAAATTCCTGATGGCGATACCTGGAGTGGTATCCACCACATCCCTGAAATCGCAGGCAAAGCCGACTTTTTTAATGCCGTTGCCATAATTTTTTCCCGGGGGAACACAGATCACGGGCCAGGAAATATGTTTGATGGCGGATAAGGTGTTGCTGCCAAATAAAACCCTTTCCAGGCCACTGCTTCCTTTCGAACCCATCACCACGGCAAAAGGTTTGATCTTGTTGCAGAGGGTTTCCAGTTCATCGCTTACATTACCCAGTTTTGCTTCGGTATAAACTTTTATGCTGTGGGAAGAGATATGCTCCACCTCCTCCTTCAGCGTGGCCAGTTTGGCTTCGGCCGTTTTCTTCAGTTCATCGACCGATACCAGCATGATGGGCACATCGGAGTAACTGACCGGCACCTGGTACACATGCAGCAACAGGAGACTGGCGTTCACGGCTTTGGCCATATCTATGGCGTAGTGCAGGGCGTTGGTGGCGATGGGTGAAAAATCGGTGGGGATGATAATGGTTTTCATGATCTTATAATTGAGTATAAAGGTATTGACTGTTTTAGAGGGTGGGGCTGATGATGGTCAAGAATAAGGATGATTTTTTGCCACGATTGCCCGCTAATGCAATATACAGGCGGGGATTGCCACAGATTTATTGAGGCCACGAAAACACACGAAAGAACACGAAATGGTT
>CAYRHU010000139.1:3595-5145 GCA_964424155.1 uncultured Chitinophaga sp. | reverse complement strand
GCATGCAGGTCCATGGTAATGACCCTGTCGGCCCCGGCAGCCACTAACATATTGGCTACCAATTTACTCCCAATAGCAACCCGGGGTCTGTCCTTCCTGTCCTGGCGGGCATATCCGTAATATGGGATCACGGCAATCACTTTATCGGCCGAGGCCCTGCGGGCCGCATCGATCATCAGCAACAGTTCCATCAGGTTGTCGGTAGGGGCAAAAGTGCTTTGTACCAGGAAGACATAATCACCCCTTACACTTTCCAAAAAAACCGGGCAGATTTCCCCGTCGCTGAATTTTTGAATATTGACCTTGCCAAGCCGGGTGCCATATCGTTTGCAAATTTGCTCGGCCAGTTGCTGGGAGCCGGTACCGGAGAAGATTTTCGCGTATTGCATGGCGGAAAGTTGCCAAAGTTTGGGTGCTTTCTTTGGTGCCGCGAAGATACTGATTCACCTACCTGAACGGAAAAAAAACTCTCGTTCGGGACGGTTGAAAAAACAGGTTGATCATGGAGATTTTCACCATTCAACCGGGCTGCAGGATGCTATCTTGATGCCACTGCTTCCGTGGTTACAGGGGCAAGTTCATGCCCGGGTTCCTGCTGGCCAAGCGGTTGAGCCGAACTGGCATTACAGCTGTAAAAAAGGGTTGAACAGATAAAAATGGAAAATAACAAAGCCACCACATAAACACCGGCGAAAAAAAGCACCGGGTGAAGGGAGCCCATGGGGGTAGCTGATCTGGATCTCATACGTACTGGATTTTAGTTTTTCAACAGGTTGCTGGTGGGTCGCATTCCAATTAATGGCGGCGTTGACAGGATTAAAATTATTATACCGGAATAGCGTATGCAAGAGCACAAGTACTCAATAAAAGAATGGTCAAAAGACGACAGACCCAGAGAAAAATTACTACTGTCCGGTGCAGGAAACCTCAGCAATTCCGAATTGCTGGCGATCCTGATTCAGAACGGCACCCGTCAAAAATCAGCGCTCGACCTGGCTAAAGAAGTACTCAAATTGGGTAAAGACAACCTTTGGGAGCTGGGTAAATTATCGATTCATGACTTAATGAGAATCAATGGGATAGGTAAAGCAAAGGCCATAATCATCACCGCTGCCCTTGAACTGGGGCGTCGCCGTCAGGCCACTATGCCCCGGGAGAAGGAGGTTATTTCCACCAGTTCGGATATCGCCCGCTACCTCCAGGTGAAACTGCAGGATTACCGTCACGAGGTTTTCGCGGTCCTGTTCCTGAACCGCGCCAATAAAGTGAATCATTTTGAAATCGTCAGTGAGGGTGGCATCACGGGCACTGTGGCCGATCCGCGTATCATACTCCGGCGCGCCCTGGAGGAGAATGCCGTGAGCATTATTCTTTGTCATAACCATCCTTCCGGGAGTCTCCGTCCCAGCCGGGCCGATGAACAACTCACCGGCAAATTAAAAGAGGCGGCCAGGCTGCTTGATATTTCTGTTATCGATCACATCATTGTCAGTGAGAACGGGTGGTATTCGTTTGCGGATGAAGGACTTTTATGAGTCGGGAGACGGGAG
>CAYRHU010000139.1:0-3495 GCA_964424155.1 uncultured Chitinophaga sp. | reverse complement strand
AGACTGGAGACTGCTGCTGATAATATTTATTAAAGTAAAAAACTATTTTATGGGACACTACAATCAATTATTAGCTTTTCAGAAGAGATTTGACCTGGCCATGGAGATTTATACCATTTCCAAGCGATTTCCAGCAGAAGAAAAGTATTCTTTGACTGATCAATTCAGGAGATCATCAAGATCGGTTTGTACAAATATTGCCGGAGCCTGCAGGAGAAAACGTTATAAGGATTATTTCATAAGCAAATTAGGCGATGCAGAAACCGAAAATGCGGAAACACAGGTTTGGCTTGATTTCTCTTTTCACTGCCATTATATTTCAAAAGAAGAGTATACCAGACTGACCGGCATGAATGACGAAGTTGGAAAGCTGATCTGGTACATGATAAATAACCCCGACAAATTCAGATAAGTTGTAAACTATACCTCTACGCAAATACTCTCAAAGAGTAATAGTTTTACCAAAAGCGACCCGCCTCCAGACTCCCGACTCCCGACTCACTCAAGCCTGCCCCGTCATCCCCCCGAAATTCATCGGCAGCTGTATTTCCTCCAGGTCCTTGATCGGTCCGTTCATAGCTTCATATTTCTGGACATTTTCCGTCAGGGCCTTCATAAACCGCTTGGCATGCTGGGGGGTGAATATGATCCGGGATTTTACTTTACTCTTGGGTGTGCCCGGCATAACGTTTACAAAGTCGATCACAAACTCGGCGTGGGAATGGGTGATGATGGCGAGGTTGGCATAGGTTCCTTCCGCAATTTCCTCTGAAATCTCAATATTAAGCTGATTGGGCTGTGCATTGGGCTGGTCCATTATTCAATATTTGTTCAAAAATAAGGCTATTAAGATGATACGGCAGACTCCTGAAAAAAAGCCGTCCCGGATGGATCCGGGACGGCTAATAAATGAAATAAGAAACAAAATTATCTCGGGCCGATGTACTCCCACTTCTCATCGAAGGTAGTACGGGGCACGGTCAGCGGGGGTGCAGTTGCCCCGGGATGCCACATGAAATACTTGATCAGGATATCCTTATTTCCCTGTACGGAGTTGGATCCGCTGGGGTCAAGTGTTCCATAACGCCCGTTAGAGGCTGCATACAGTGGTGGGCCGGTACCGCTTGCCGGATTACCCAGGTTGGTCGCCGGGCGGGTAGGGTCGCCATAATAGTTGAATACGCTGGCAACCGTGTTGGTAGCAGGGTCAAAATTTACAACGAGACCAAATCCACCATAACCGGTATTACCTGCAGTAGCTGTATTATAAAGCGCATGGCCGCAGGAACCCCAAAGGGTGTTGTCAAAAGTTTCACACTGGGCGGCGCCTGTGGTAATCAGGTGAAGCTCCCATGCTCCCGGATGCGCATCCAGCCAGGGATCGCTGTAACCAGGCTGATTCTCCCACTGAATGAGGTTAGGAGTAACGATATCCGTTACAGGACCGGTAACTGCGTATGTACCATCCCATTCGTTTTTGGCACCAATCTCGATCACTATCGATTTCTGTGTTGAGATGGTTCCGTCTGCACTCACAGAAGTGATGGTGAACCCGAGACCGTAAAGGGAGCTGGGATTCATTAATGTAGCATTTGTAATTGTAATATAGATCTGCTTGCCAAAATCACCGTTATCATACTGAAAATCCCAGTACCCCCCCATCCTGTGTCTGGCCGGATTCGGATCAGATGTCGGGACACCGCCATCTTTGGTGGCCTCTGATTCGATAGTATACCAGTTTGCAGGGAAATGAAGATAGTTCGGGTTTACCGCCTTTACAGCCGTTGTATCATCAATAACCCTTACCGTAGTTGTAGTATTGGCCGCCGCTGTATTGGGCGCGTCTTTACGCAAGTCACAAACCAGGATTTTCTGCGGTGTATTGACGAAGTCGATCGGGTTTTTCTTCAAGGCCGCCGGTGTGCCGCCGCCAAGGATCTTGACGAGGGTTTTGCCTTCCTCACCGAGGGGCGTGACCTCTTTTTTGATACAGGAGGTAAACGCCACTGCCAGGAAGAGCAGTCCGTATAATGCTTGTTTCTTATTCATTGTGTTACGATTTTTTAATTAAACATTATTGGTCCCACCAAACTTTAGTGTCCTGGGTATCGCCACCAATGGCCGTTGCAGCCGCGTTGGTATTATCGGTGTTCGAACCATACGATTGCTGACCATAGGTATATCTCCGGGGAATCTGACCGGAGCTGTTGGTAGCATCCGGGGCAGGTGTAAGCACCGGCCAGCCGGTCCTTCTCCAGAGGTTCCATCCTCTCATACCATCGGGATAAGCGGCGATATACTCCTGGATGGCGATATTCCGGATGTTTGCTGCAGTACCGGCCGGGTTGCTTAAAGCTACACCAGGCTGGGTAAAGTAAGCGGGAGCAGGCGCGGCCAGACCCCACTGTGCAAACGAAGCGTTGATACCTTGCTGATACATGGATTGCATGTTTTCCCCGGTCCAGCCCCTGTCGGCGGCTTCAGCCCTGGAAAGGAAAACTTCAGATGCAGGAAGCAATACAATAGTACTGTTTTGTGTACGAAGGTCACCTCTCAGGATACGGGCCCAGGTGGGGTTGGCAGAAGTCCAGGGATCCACAAAGGACCTCAAACGTCCGTAAGGAACACCTAAAGCGGATGTCTGGTTCCAGTCGGGATTCGACGTACTCTGATCTTCCGTCTTGCCACCAAAGGCATTCTGGCGACCATCGCCCAGCGAAGTCATCAGGGTGGTCATCGGCTGACTTTCACCAAAGTCCCTTCTTCCGTTGTACAGGTTCCACCAGGGTGAGCTGAAGTTTCCGCCCGGGTAGTTAACTGCGAAATTATCGGCATTGCTTGTAATAAGCCCGGCAGGATGGGTAAGCGCTGAATTGAATTCCACAGCGGCATAACCACCGGCAGCAGGGAATCTTTCACTCAATTGAAGAGCGAGCCGGAGACGGAGAGAGTTAGCCAGTCTTTTCCACTTGTCTACATTACCTCCGTAAATAATATCTCCTGTAATTGCGCCTGCGCCGGGATCCAACTGATTAACGGCTGCTTTCAGCTCGTTGATCATCCCGGTATAAATATCAGACTGCTTGTCGAATACCGGTGTACCATTTCCCTGGAGGGCCTGTGAATACGGAACATCACCCCATGCATCGGTCATGAAGGCAAAAATGTAGGTCTTCAGGATCCTGGCAACGGCCTTCATGTTGTCATTAGGGCCATTATTGATGATATTCTGACAGTCGTTCATAACCCCGGAATAGTTACCCTCGAAGTTGATTTGGGGTAGCGAATACAGGGATACATCCGTATACTGCGTTTCCGAGAAATACTGGCAGTACAAACCGCCCCGTGTAGATGTGGCATAACCCGAAACGTTAGCCGCCACATTGGTAAGCAGGGCATTGAAAAGCGGGCTGCCGGTTACCCCGGGGTTCACGTTCGTGTCCCCGAAATCAGAGGAATATCTTTTACAACTTGTAAAAAACAAACCCAAAGCCA
>CAYRHU010000138.1:0-5244 GCA_964424155.1 uncultured Chitinophaga sp. | reverse complement strand
GATAAAATGGAATTCAGCACCAAGATCGTCAACCTTACAGACAAGGAGATCACCGGTACCGCCGAATTCCGTTTATTCGATGCGGTCACGAACGAGCCTGTTGACGGGCGTTTCAGAAGCGCGGTGCCCAACCAGTATTTTACCGTGGCCGCCGGGCAAAGCGAACTGGTAAAATTCCCGATCGAAGTCCCCTACCAGTTCAACACGGCCCTCGTATGGCAGATCGTCGCCAAAGCCGGATCGCACAGTGATGGGGAAGAGAATGCCCTGCCCGTGCTGACCAACCGGATGCTGGTTACCGAAACCATGCCTCTGCCGGTGCGGGGCGGCGGCACCAAACCATTCAGCTTTGGAAAGCTGCTGAACGCAGGCCAGTCTGAGTCGCTGCAGCATTATGCCCTTACGGTGGAGTACACATCCAACCCCGCCTGGTACGCGGTGCAGGCCCTACCCTACCTGATGGAATTTCCCTACGAGTGTGCCGAACAAACCTGGAACCGGTACTATGCCAATTCACTGGCTACCCATATCGCCAACTCTTCACCGAAGATCAAACAGGTGTTTGAAAAATGGAGGATTTCGGATACGGCCGCGCTGCTGAGCAATCTTCAGAAAAACCAGGAACTGAAAGCCGTGTTGCTGGAAGAAACACCCTGGGTGCTGCAGTCAAAGAATGAAACGGAGCAAAAGAAAAACATCGCCCTTCTTTTTGAAATGGTGAAAATGAGTGAGCAATTAAACAGTTCGTACGAAAAGCTGAAACAAATGCAAAGCCCCAACGGCGGTTTTGTGTGGTTTACCGGCGGCCCCGACGACCGCTATATGACCCAGTATATCATTACCGGTATCGGTCACCTGAAAAAACTGAAAGCGGTTGCTAACGGCCAGGGCGAAAAACTGGAGGCCGTATTGAAAACAGCCATCCCTTACCTCGACCGGAAGATAAAAGAGGATTATGACAATCTTATTAAGTACAAAGTGAAGCTGAACCAGCAAAATATCGGTTATACGCAGGTGCAGTATCTCTACATGAGAAGTTTCTTCCCGGAATACAAGATCGACCCCGCCTCCCGGACCGCCTTCGATTACTATTATAAGCAGGCTAAGCAATACTGGGTTAAACAAAGCAAATACATGCAGGGGATGATCGCGCTCGCCCTGTACCGGGGGAATGAAACAAAAACAAGCGACGCCATATTGAAATCGCTGAAAGAAACATCGATCAGCCATGAAGAATTGGGCATGTACTGGAAAGACCAGGTCAACGGATGGTTCTGGTACCAGGCTCCCATTGAAACCCAGGCCCTGCTTATCGAAGCCTTCCAGGAAGCCGGTAAGGATACAAAGAGCGTGGATGACCTGAAAACCTGGCTACTGAAGAACAAGCAGACCAATAACTGGAAGACCACGAAGGCGACAGCGGAAGCTTGCTATGCCTTATTGCTGCAGGGCTCTGAATGGTTAAGCAATGAGCCGGTCGTGGAAGTGAAATTAGGAACCACCAGCATCAAATCTGGTGATGCCGGACAGGAAGCCGGAACGGGATACTTCAAAAAAACGATTGAAGGCGAAAAAGTAACTCCGCAAATGGGGAATATCAGCGTAACCGTTTCACCTGCACCCGGTGGAGGACAGCCCGGGGTTTCCTGGGGAGGCGTATACTGGCAGTATTTTGAGGACCTGGATAAGATAACCACGTCCGCAACACCGCTGAAGCTCTCAAAAAAATTATTTGTTGAAAAAAATACCGACCGGGGACCGGTCATCAGCCCGGTCGGTGAAGGCGGAACAGTGAAGGTGGGAGACAAGATAAAAGTGCGGGTGGAACTAAGGGTTGACCGCGATATGGAATATGTACACATGAAGGATATGCGGGCATCGGCTCTTGAACCGGTGAATGTACTGAGCCGGTACAAATGGCAGGGAGGACTGGGATATTATGAAAGCACGAAAGATGCCAGTACGAACTTTTTCTTCCAGTACCTGAGAAAAGGCACTTATGTGTTCGAGTATACCCTGTTCGCGACGCATAGCGGCAATTTCAGCAACGGGATCACCACCATACAATGCATGTATGCACCGGAGTTCTCCTCGCATTCGGAGGGCATCCGGATCAATGTAGAGGAAAATGTTCAATGAGCAATGTGCAATGTGTCAATCCCAGGGGGATCGTTGCGGATTGAACATTACTTTTGCCTATGCAGGTTGATTATCTCATCATCGGCCAGGGCATTTCAGGTACCTGGCTGAGCTATTATCTATGGAAGGAAAACAAGACCTTTCTTGTCATTGACAATAATGATAACCGATCCCCATCAAAACTTGCCGCAGGCATCATCAATCCCGTCACCGGCCGGCGACATGTGGAAGTGTGGATGGCGGAAGAAATTATTCCGTTTGCTTTTAAAGCATACAGGAAACTGGAAGATGAACTTCATTTCAGCGCCATCACCCGGATGGATATCATTGACTTCTTTCCCACTGCACAGATGCGGCTGAGTTTCCAGCAAAGAGTGGAGGAAAAGGGCTCCTATGTATCACTCGAAGAATCCATGGGCGATTTGCGAAAGTGGTTTAATTATGATCTTGGGTACGGGCAAATCGATCCCGTTTATACAGCACATCTTAAGAGTATATTAAGGGTGTGGCGAATCCAGCTGGAGCAGGCCCGCCGTTTGCTTGAAGAAAAATTCCATCCGGGTGATCTGCAAATTACAGGTGAAGGTATCCGTTATAAACATATCAGTGCACAAAAGATCCTTTTTTGCGATGGCAGGGGCAGTATGACCCATTCTTTTTTTGACCGGCTTCCTTTTGCCCCCAATAAGGGAGAAGCGCTGGTTGTGGAAATTCCGGATCTCCCCGCGAATAATATTTATAAAAGAGGGCTCATGCTGGCGCCTCTTGAAACACCGGGATACTGGTGGGTGGGATCGAATTATGCCTGGAATTTTGATAATGAAAATCCCACGGCCGAATTTAGGTTTAAGACAGAAGAATTACTGAAAAGCTGGCTAAAAGTTCCATTCTCTGTCCATGAACATCTTTGCGGCATACGCCCGGCAACGATCGAGCGCCGACCCTTTGTGGGTATCCATCCACGGTACCCGGCCGTTGGCATTCTGAATGGCATGGGGACAAAGGGCTGCTCGCTTGCACCCTATTTCGCCAAACAACTGGTGGATCACCTGCTGCAAAACTCTCCCATACACCCGGAAGCGGATATAAAGCGATTTAAAGGGATACTGTCACGGTAGGAGTGTATTCAATTACCGCAAAACCGGTATTGGTTTGGGCCGGCGGTTCTGTAAAAACAAACGGCGTACGGCGAGAATGATGAGGATGGTGAGCATGGGCTGGATCTTAATTTGTTTTCAATTGGTTCGAACGAAACTCTAATATAGGATTAGTTTCCGGGTTTTCAGGCCCGGTTCTCTTTTACTTATCTTTGCGCCTCAGAAAATCCTGTTAATTCATGTACAGAACGCATACCTGCGGGGAATTAAGAAACGAACATAAGGGTAAACAAGTAACGCTGGCAGGATGGGTGCAGACCGTCCGAAAATTCGGCGCCATCACATTTGTAGACCTGCGCGACCGGTATGGTATCACCCAGCTCCTTTTCGGCGAGGAACTGAACCGGCAACTGGAAGAAAATCCGCTGGGAAGGGAATTTGTATTACAGGCAACCGGAACCGTGAATGAAAGAAGCAATAAGAACCCGAACCTGCCAACCGGGGATATTGAGATCGCGGTTGGCTCTTTTACCATATTAAACCGGTCGGCCGTACCTCCCTTCACCATCCAGGATGATACGGATGGCGGGGATGATCTGCGCATGAAATTCCGCTACCTCGATCTTCGCCGCAACGCGGTTAAGAAAAACCTGGAACTCCGGTATGCCGTAAACAGGGCGGCAAGGAACTACCTGCACCAGCAGGGTTTTATGGATATCGAAACCCCTTTCCTGATCAAATCCACCCCGGAGGGTGCCCGGGATTTCGTAGTGCCCAGCCGCATGAACCCGGGGCAGTTTTATGCGCTCCCGCAATCCCCGCAAACTTTTAAACAATTATTGATGGTAAGCGGATACGACCGCTATTACCAGGTGGTGAAATGTTTCCGTGATGAGGATCTGCGCGCCGACCGCCAGCCCGAATTCACCCAGATCGACTGCGAGATGGCCTTTGTGGAGCAGGAAGATATCCTGAGCATGTTTGAGGGCATGGTTAAACATGTGTTCCGGGAAGTAAAGGGGATCGACTATACCGAAAAAGTGGAACGGATGACCTGGGAAGACGCCATGTGGCAATACGGGAACGACAAACCCGATATCCGTTTTGGGATGCAGGTGCTGAACCTGAAAAAACCATCCTCCGTTTATATTTCCAAACAGGACCAGTCCGGCTTGATAAACGGGGCGGATTTTAAAGTGTTTGACGAAGCCGAAACGGTGCTGGCCATTGCCGTTCCCGGTTGCAGCGAATACAGCCGCAAACAGACCGATGAACTGACTGAATGGGTGAAACGCCCGCAGATCGGGATGAAAGGATTGGTATTTATCAAGGCTAACCCTGACGGCAGTTTTAAAAGCAGTGTCGACAAATTTTACAGCGAAGAAAAGTTAAAGGCCATTGCCGCCGCGGCCGGGGCCGGGAGCGGAGACCTGGTACTAATACTGGCCGGACCTGAGGAGAAAACCCGGAAAGCCATCAGCGAACTACGGCTTGAAATGGCCGAACGGCTTGGACTCCGTAAGGAAGATGAATTCAAACTGCTTTGGGTACTGGATTTCCCTTTATTTGAATATGATGAGGAGGGTAATCGCTGGGTGGCCCGTCATCATCCCTTCACTTCCCCCAAACCTTCGCAGATCGAAACGATGATCAATAACAATCCCGTTATTGAAAATGCCGCCGCTTACCTGCAGCATCCGTATGCATCCATCAAGGCCAATGCCTATGATATGGTTTTAAACGGGAACGAGATCGGGGGCGGTTCCATCCGGATATTCCAGCGGGAATTGCAGGAAAAGATGTTTGCCGCGCTGGGAATGGACAAAGAAGAACAACTGCATAAGTTCGGTTTCCTGCTCGGTGCCTTCGAATACGGCGCTCCCCCGCACGGCGGGATCGCATTCGGGTTCGACCGGTTGTGCGCCATCCTCGGCGGCAGCGAAAGCATCCGCGATTTTATTGCGTTTCCGAAGAACAATGCGGGAAGGGATATGATGCTGGATGCGCC
>CAYRHU010000137.1:0-5298 GCA_964424155.1 uncultured Chitinophaga sp. | reverse complement strand
TATTCAGATTTAACTGCTAATTACGCAACGCAGTACATGCTTACACTTTCAAAGATCTATGCTGTCAAAACCAAACGCCCCCCTGCGGAGTCGGGAGTCTGGAGTCAGACTCCGGTAATGCTGATACTCCTTTACTCTTCGATGTTTACTTATTTATAATGTTTTCTCTCCTTTTTTATTTAACACCTTGTAAAAATTGTATTTAGTAAGGATAGGCACTCTCTAACTCCCGACTCCCGACTCCCGACTCATTTCCCCCACCCAAACCAGTCATTCCCGTTCGCGTACAGCATCAGCCCGAATAACAGGATCATACCTACGATCTGGGCATACTCCAGGAATTTTTCATTCGGTTTGCGACCAGTGATCATTTCCCACAGGGTGAACATGACATGCCCGCCATCGAGCGCGGGGATCGGCAGCAGGTTCATAAAGGCCAGTACGATGGAAAGAAAGGCCGTGATGCGCCAGAAAGCTTCCCAGTCCCAGCCATGCTTGGGAAAAATGGAACCCATGGCCTTGAAACCGCCCACCGCCTTATATCCCTCCGTTTTGGGATTAATAATCTTCTTGAACTGGTCAATATAAAACTGCAGTTCGGCACCCGCTTTTTTAACGCCTGCCGGAAAGGCCGCCAGGAAACCATACTTTGTTACATTGAGTTTTACCCATCCCAGGCTGTCCATTTGCTGGTAGTCGATCCCGTAAGGGGCAAAACCCAGTTTCCCCTCCTCACTGACCTGTACGGGAAAATTGATATTACGCCCCTCCCTTTGCACCGTAAGCATAACCTCTTTGTTCCTGTTTTCCTGTAACTGGTTCTGCAGTTCGTCAAAGAACTCAAACCGGGCAGAATCGATTCCCACGATCCGGTCATTCTTTCTTAACCCGGCTTTATATACCCGGGATGTGTCTTCGACGTAAAAAACGATCGCCGGTTTGCGGGGCTCAATAAAACCGCCGTTGCTCTTTTTCCTGTTTTCCACCAACTGACCGATCAGGTTGGAGGGGATTTCCAGGGAAAGTTGCTTCCCGTCACGCATCACTTCCATCGAACTGCCCAGCAAGCCCTTTCTCTTCATTCTTTCAAAATCGGTGATTTCCTCCCCGTCGATGCTCAGGATCACATCCCCGTTTCGCAAACCCACCTTGTTATACATGGTGCTGTCCTGCACGTGAATCCCGTATTTCATCGAAGAACTGGGTATTTTTTTATCCCCCCAGATCATGAGTATGAACGCATAGATCACAAAGGCAGTGAGGATGTTCATGATCACCCCGCCCAGCATCACGATCAGCCGCTGCCAGGCCGGTTTGCTCCTGAACTCCCATTCCTTCGGGGGCTGCTTCATGGCTTCCTTATCCATGCTTTCATCGATCATGCCCGAAATCTTCACATATCCACCCAGGGGCAGCCAGCCGATACCGTAAACGGTGTCGCCGATCTTCTTTTTAACCAGCGAGAACCAGGGATCAAAGAACAGGAAGAATTTTTCCACCCTGCATTTGAACCAGCGCGCGGTTATATAATGGCCGAATTCGTGCAGGATCACCAGGATCGACAAGGCCAGGAGCAATTGTCCCGCCTGCAAACCCACATTCGACCAGTTGATGGCAAGTACATTCATAATGTATCCAAAAAAAAATCTAAACCCCTGAAGATTTAGAATTGGTGTTTATAGTTTGATAATATCCGCTGCAAAGTTACGCGCCTCGCCGTCGCTGTCAAAATATTCCTCCAGTGTGGGATGTTCGATAAAGGGGATGGTTCCCATCGTTTTTTCGATCACATTCGTCATGTCGAGGAAGTTGATCCTGTTGCGGAGAAAGGCGTACACAGCGATCTCGTTGGCCGCATTCATTACGCAGGGAAGATTGCCGCCCTTGTTCAGCGCCTCCATGGCCAAAGCCAGATTTCTGAAAGTTTTAACATCCGGTTCCTCGAATGTGAGGGTGCTCACCTTTCGGAAATCATAACGGGGAAATTGGTTTTTTAACCGCCTGGGAAAACCCAGTGCATACTGGATCGGCAATTTCATATCAGGCAAGCCCATTTGCGCCTTGATGCTTCCGTCCTCGAACTGCACCATGCTGTGTATGATGCTCTGCGGGTGAATGACCACCTGTACCTGCTCGGGCCGCAGGTTGAACAGCCATTTGGCTTCGATCATCTCCAGTCCCTTATTCATCAGCGTGGCCGAATCGATCGTGATTTTAGCGCCCATCGACCAGTTGGGATGCTGCAGCGCGTGCTCCCGTTTTACATTGACCAGGTAATTGGGTTTGCGGCCGATAAAGGGACCGCCGGAAGCGGTGAGAATGACCTTCTCGATCCGGTTCCTTGTTTCGCCCACCAGGCACTGAAAAATAGCCGAGTGTTCCGAATCCACGGGAATAACGGGTACCCTGTTCTCCACGGCTTTACGCATCACAATATCACCGGCCACCACCAGGGTTTCCTTGTTTGCCAGCCCGATGGACTTTCCGTTCTCAATCGCCTTCAGGGTGGGTTTGAGCCCGGCATACCCCACGATGGCTGCGAGCATCATGTCATAACAATCCATGGCCGCGGCTTCTTCCAGCGCCTTCTCCCCGCAAAAAACCTTGGTATCCGTAGAGGCCAGGGCCTCTTTTACCACGCTATATTTCTTCTCATCACCGATCACCACCAGGTTGGGCCGGAACTCTTTTGCCTGCTGAACAAGCAGCTCATCATTGCTCTGCGCGGTCAGTATTTCGGCCGAAAAAAGTCCGGGATTTGCACCGATCACTTCCAGGGCCTGGGTGCCGATTGAACCGGTGGATCCGAAAATGGCGATTCGTTTCTTTGTATTTTCCTGGTTCATGCTTTTGGCTTGATTAATAATTATTGCGAATAATTATTAATTATTCTCAACAAGTTCCCCGTATGCTGTAAGCGCATTGGCTATGGAACGGTCATTACTCAACCGGGGTACCTTATTCTGACCGCCTAATTTACCGATGGATCGCATATAATCGATAAAACCATTCTTTCGCACCGGTGTGATCTTCAGCGGACTCAATATATTGCCTCCGACCAGATCGTCATAGTATACATTTTTTTGCCGGAGGTGCTGGTCAAGGCTGGCCGCAAATGTTTCCAGGTCCTGCGGCAGTTGTTCAAATTCCACAAACCATTCGTGATACGATTTCCCTTCATCGCTGCTCACCCAGGGCGCCACGGTGAACTCGGTGATCTGCACATGGGCTTCTTTGGCTGCCTGCAGGATACTTGCTTCCACCTCTTCGCCGATTACATGCTCCCCAAAGGCCGAAATAAAATGTTTGGTGCGACCGGTCACCAGCAACCGGTAAGGCTCGGTGGAAACGAATTTCACCGTATCACCCAGGTTATATCCCCACAACCCCGCATTACTGCTGATGATCATGGCATAATTCTCCCCCACTTTCACCTCTTTCAATGACAGGCGGGTCGGGTTTTCTTTAAATATCTCTCCCGCCGGAACAAACTCAAAGAAGATACCGCTGTTGGTGTTCAGCAACAGTCCTTCCGATTCCTGTGAGTCCTGGAATGCGAAGAAACCTTCGCTGGCCGGGAAAAGTTCAATGGTGTCCACTTTCCGGCCGATACTTTCCATCAGCCTGGCCTTATAAGGCTCGAAATTCACTCCTCCCTGCACCATCACGCTGAAATTCGGGAACAGCTCCCCCACTTTTTTCCCGCTTCTTTTGATCAGCTCGTCAAAATACATCTGCATCCAGGGCGGGATACCACTGATCAGGGTCATGTTTTGTTTAATGGTCTCTTCCACGATTTGCTGCAGCTTGGTCTCCCAGTCTTCGATGCAGTTCGTTTCATAGGAAGGAAGCTGGTTGGCGCGTAGATATTTCGGCACATGATGGTTAACGATCCCGCTCAGTCTTCCGGTCGGAATACCCCCCACCCTTTCCAGTTCGGGCGATCCGGATAAAAAGATCAGTTTCCCGTCTGCAAACCGGGTATTCCCGGTTTCCGCCATATAACAAAGCAGGGCGTTCCGCGCCGTGTTGATATGGTTGGGGATCGAATCCTTGGTGATGGGGATGTACTTTACACCGCTGGTGGTCCCGGAGGTTTTGGCAAAATAGATGGGGCGTCCTTTCCAGAGCACGTTATGCCTGCCTTCCTTGATACGGTCGATCCAGGGCCTCATCTCCTCATAATCGATCAGCTTTACAGCCTCCCTGAATTCCTCGTAAGTATTGACCTTTTCCAGGCCGGCCGACCGGCCAAAATCAGTGTTCCGGCCCGTTTTAATCAGCGCCTTGAGGATATTTTCCTGGTCCGGCACCGCCGTGGCCATACCTTTACGGATACCTTTATATATATAGGAGGCGAAGGGTTTCGCCAAAAAAGACTTGATTTTCATACACTATGACGGGCTAACCCTGTAAGAGGGGTTACAAATATAACGGAAGCCGGGGCAATAAAAGGGTGATTTAATGTTCATAAAACTTTGATTTTCCGTTGGGAGCTACGATTTTTACCCTTAACTTTGCCGCCCCAACTTCGCGAATTGCCTGGTTGGATAACAACTAATTTTTTAATGATATGATAGCCGTTGTAAAAGTAGCCGGTCAACAGTACAAAGTGGAAAAGGACCAGACCCTGTATGTACCACACCTGGATGGTAACGCCGGTGATAAAGTGGAACTGGATGTATTGCTGGTGGATGCCGGCGGTAAACTCGCTGTCGGTTCCGATGTGAAATCAAAAGTGCAGGCCGAGATCCTCGACCAGGTGAAAGGTGAAACCGTGATTGCCTTCAAACACAAAAGAAGGAAGGGCTTTCGCAAAAAGAAAGGCCACCGTACGGCGTATACAAAAATCAAAGTAACCGATATCAAGTAAAATCACCAATCACAAATTCCAGATCACTAAAAGTATTATTCGGAACTGGAAGTTTGATTTTTGAAATTTAAAAAAAACTAAGATGGCACATAAAAAAGGTGAAGGTAGTGTAAAGAACGGCCGCGATTCGCAGAGCAAGCGTCTTGGTGTTAAGATCTTCGGCGGACAGCCCGCTATCTCGGGCAACATCATCGTTCGCCAGCGCGGAACGGAATATCACCCGGGCAAGAATGTAGGTGTTGGAAGAGATTTCTCCCTGTTTGCATTGAGTGATGGGGTGGTGGAATTCAAGAAGGGAAGAGGCAACAGAACCTATGTTTCCGTGATCGAAGCCGGCGCGTAAGTCATTTACCTGTTTAGAATTTTGTGGAAAAAAAATTTGGGTAGTATAAAATAATTGTTATTTTTACTATCGTTAACCCATT
>CAYRHU010000136.1:0-5359 GCA_964424155.1 uncultured Chitinophaga sp. | reverse complement strand
CCAAGGTATCATTCCGGAAAGAAGTGGTCCCCATTGTAACGGCCGGCCCCTGCGGCTGTCACAATACCCCCTTCTCCGTGCGCGCGGTACTCTTCTCCGACCCCTACCGCAATATCATTTATTATGATGCCATCCTGGCCCGTAAGACCACGCTGGGTGTGATGGCCAACGGCGGCGAACACCCCGGAGGCGGCGAGATCTACTTTTCACAAAGTGAAAGGAATCTGATCAAACGGTGGATTGACGAGGGCGGAAATGATGACGGCACGGGGTGTACGGTTACCGGCATACAGACCTGGACAAATGAAATCCTTCCCATTTACAATACCAGTTGCAAAGGCGCGACCTGCCATGGCGGACTGGCGATACCACTTGATTACAACAAAATGGTGGAGAAAAAGACTGTACTGACCACCATGATGAACAGCGGTGGAAGCCAGGGTCACCCCGGGGGGCCCATCAGCCTGACCACCTGTACAGTTAATATAATTAAGGAATGGATTGCCCAGGGTCAGCCCCAGTGATCTGTATTTGTAAAAACCAAAAACGCACAACATGAAAAAGCTTTCAATATTACTGATCCTGGGATGCTGCCTCTGGTTTGTCTCTGCTGCCCAGGATTCCACGGCAACCGAAACGGTGGAAAAGGAAGTACCGCAGAAAAAATTTGTACGCGCTACGTTCAATGCCACCCGCATTATCAACAACCATAGCGTAGAGATCATTACACCGGGTAATATCCAGTTCATGATCTCCCACCATTTCGGGTATTTCTGGAACAAGGACCTTGGCACAAAAGGGGCTAACAACCGGTTCAGGCAAAACCTGGCGCACCTGTTCGGTTTGAATGCCGGAATCGCCCAGACTTATCTTTCGCTTGACGTGTCGCCGGTAAAATGGGCCAATGTGGGTGTGGCCGCAACCGGCAGGGCGGTCTTTGAAGGCTGGGCCAAGTTCAGGATCCTGCGCCAGCAAACGGGGAAAGGCGGAATGCCCATCAGCCTGGGATGGATTTCTCTGGCCAATATTTATACCGGGCTTAAAGCACCTAATGAGTTTACGAATAACCGCTGGTCCTATATGCACCAGATCCTGATCGCCCGGAAATTTTCGGACAAGTTCTCCCTGCAATTAAACCCCACCCTGGTTTATTTCAACATCGTTCCTTATGGCATTAATAACAGCAATTTCGTCGGTTCGATCGGGATGGGGGCCAAGTATAAAGCCACCCCGAAACTCAACCTGACAATGGAATATGCCCGCCAGCTGAATATGTACAAAAACCTGATCAACAAGAGCGGCTCTGTCATTGACTTTACACCGGATCTTCTTTCACTCGGTGTAGAGATCAACACAGGCGGTCACCTCTTCCAGTTCTATGTCGGCAACACGATCGATGCTTCCAATATCGACCATTTTGCCCGCAACAGCAGTCCCATCAAAGACGGCAAGTTTGCACTGGGGTTCACGATCAACCGGACCATGACACTTAAAAAAGAAAAAGAATAATACACAGGGGGTGTATGAATGACGAAATGGCCGGGGCAGGAACCGGCCATTTTCATTAATATGGTTTTAATCCGTTTCCCCCGGATAACGATACCATCCTGTTTATCTTTGTCGCCCGGTGGATTCTCCCCGGAATGCATTTATTCTTCAACATCAAAAACGGATTATGCAAGCGAAACTTCTGATAGCCATCATTTCACTGCTGACACTGGGTTCCTGCGTCAGCAGCAAGAAATTCAAAGCGGCCCAGGCCGATTATGCGCAACTGGAAACCCGTTACAAAACACTGGAAGGCGACCTGTCGGATTGCAGTACGGAAAAAGCGACCCTTTCCCGTCAAAAGGAAGCGCTGGAACGCGAACAGGCCCAGCTGAACGCGAGAATAAAAGAGCTGAACGCCCAGGTTGATTTTCTGAAAGCCAATAATACCACGGCCCTGAAGCAGCTGGAAGATCTTTCCGTGATCACCGCGGCGCAGGCGGAGAGTATCAAGAAATCCATGGAGAATATCGGCGCCAAGGACGCCTATATCCAAACCCTGCAGCAACAGATGGCGAGGAAAGACTCGCTGAATATGGCGCTCGTAATGAACCTGAAAGGCGCGATCGGCAACCTCGATGATGAGGACATCAATATCAAAGTGGACAAGGGTGTGGTATATGTGGATATATCCGACAAACTGCTTTTCAAAAGCGGCAGCTATGATGTAACAGAAAGGGCGAGAACCATACTCGGCAAAGTGGCCCTGGTGCTGAAGAACCAGCCGGATATTGAATTCATGGTCGAGGGTCACACGGATAATGTTCCCTACCGCAGCGGCGTGCTGCTCGACAACTGGGATCTCAGTGTGAAGCGTGCAACGGCGGTGGTCCGTATCCTGCAAAAGCAATACGGGCTTGACCCCGCCAAAATGGCCGCGGCCGGAAGGGGAGAATACAACCCGCTGATGGGCAACGACAGCAAAGAAGGGAAAGCCGCTAACCGCAGGACGAGGATCGTGATCCTGCCGCAGCTGGACCAGTTTTTCAAGCTGCTGGAGCAGCCGAAATAAAAACCCCCTGTCCCCCTAAAGGGGAGACTTAGATCGACGAGTCATTATTTACTCTGAAATTAAAAAAGCACATAGCCTCCAACCAAGAGGCTTAGTGCTTTGATGAACTTTACAAATTGAAAGTATTTTAGACCTAAGTTCCCCCTTTAGGGGGACAGGGGGTATCAAAGTCTCCCCTTTAGGGGGACAGGGGGTATGGGTTTTTTTCCTCAAACACCCCCGTCTCTTTGTTCTTGCGGACATTATTCCAATTAAAATACCTTCCATTCATGGCGACGTACACGCCCGGCGGCAGGGTTTGTGCGAATGCCATCGCGCTGCCCAGGTTGAACAGGCCATCGGAACTGCCGAACTTGATAGGAATCATCGCGCCGGTCAGCACGATCGTTTTGCCTTTCACTTTTTCGGCCAGCACTTTGGCGGTCTCACTCATGGTATCGGTGCCGTGGGTGACGATGATCTGTGTTTCCTCGCAATGATTGCACTGGTGGGCGATCAGTTCCCGGTCTTCATCCGTCATCTCCAGGCTGTCCACCATCATCAGTGTCCTGATCTCAACAGGAATCCTGCAACGCCCCATTTCCAGCAGGTCGTTCATATGAGTATCCTTAAAATACAATTGCCCGTTCAGCTCATTGTACTCTTTGTCAAAAGTACCGCCGGTAATAAATATGCGGATGGCCATAAATGAATTTTGAGCAGTGAAGATAAATGAATCCGAAAAACCAGGTGATTTACCGGGCATTGTCAAAATTCAAGCGATGGGGAATGAGGGTAGATGGATTTAAAGAAAACAATCTCTCTGTTAATTGTTATTAAGAAACAATTTCTAATACAATGCATAAAACTATTTCTTATTGAATCACCGAAGGGGGTCGGATCCACCGAACTATTATTTCAGGGGTCTTCCATGGGGGTAAAACCATTCGGTATTTTATGGATGCTTTGTAATAAGGAACTTTTGCAATTTGAAGAAAGTTTTGACCTACGTCACCCCTTCAGGGGGCAGGGAAAATAAAAAAGGTCCTTCCGTAGAAACGGACTGACCTCTAACGATTGCTTGCCATATGAAATTCTTACTGTATGCTTTGAGTGGCCGGGATGATATCCCGGCGGAGTGCAGGCTTTAATTTGTATTTTTGACTTCTGATGATTGCCGCCTGAACAGCAGTAGCGGACCCGGGCGATTCCAATCTGTCCTGCCGCCATATGAAAGAGCTGTTATACCAAAATTAGGAAGCGGTATACCGGTATTCAAACCAATTCCGGTCTCAAATCCGCATGTCTAAACTGGCGTGGGGATCATAAAAGCCTTACCTGTAGCGGTTTTCAGCCAAAAACCCGTATGATGTCCAACCGTGTGAATGATATACTTTACCAGCTGATCCGGTCTATGGAAAAGGCCGAAAAGCGCCATTTCAAGCTCTATATCAACCGGAACTCGGGTAATGCCGATCTGAAGATCGTCCGACTTTTTGATGCCCTGGATAAACAGAAAGACTATGACGAAAAACTACTGCTGCAAAAACTGAAAGATGTCACCAAGCCGCAACTGGCCAATCTTAAGACCCATCTCTACAGGCAGATTCTCGCCAGCCTGCGCCTGCTGAAAAGCGCCGACAGCATGGACCTGCAGCTCAACGAGCAGTTCGATTACGCGCATATCCTTTATAAAAAAGGATTGTTTACGCAAAGCCTGCGGATCATCGACCGCGCCAAGGAAACGGCGAGAACCAACCAGAAATATTTTTTCCTGCCGCAACTGATCGCCCTGGAAAAAAGGATTGAAGGACTGCATATCACGCGCAGCATCCAGCAACGCGCCGAATCCCTTTCCGCGGAGGCCAACGCGGTGAACGATCATATTGATAAAGTAACGCGTCTTTCCAACCTGGCGCTTCAGCTTTTCGGGTGGTTTGTTGAGCATGGGCATGCCCGGGATGAATACGATGAAAAGGATATCCGCCGGTTCATGAAACAGAGTCTCCCTTCCGGGGCCTGGAAAGAAACCGGTTTTTATGAACGGATGTACCTATACCAGTCTTATACCTGGTATGCCTACATCCGGCAGGATTTTTTACAGTATTACCGATACACGCAAAAACTGGTGAACCTGTTCGACGAGCAACCCCTGATGAAACGGGTGGAGACCAGTCACCATATCAAATCCCTCCACTACCTCCTCAATGCTCATTTCGACCTGCGCAATCACCGTGGTTTTGAATTGGCGCTTGAAAAGTTCAAACAACTGGCGGAAACGGATCGGGTGAGGGGTCATGATAATTTCCGGATACAGGCCTTTATCTACCTCAGCCAGGCCCGGCTCAACCGGCATTTCATGCGGGGCAGCTTTTCCGAAGGTCTGGCCATTATTCCCGGGATTGAAAAGGAGCTGGACACCTATGAGCTCTTTCTCGACCGGCACCGGGTGATGGTCCTCAATTACAAGTTCGCGATGCTCTATTTCGGTAGCGGCGATTACAACACCGCGATCGATTACCTGCAGCGGATCATTCATGAGCACAGCAACCTGCGGTACGATCTGCAATGTTATGCACGGTTACTGCACCTGATGGCGCATTACGAAATGGGTAATGATATGCTGATGGAATCCCTGACCAAGTCGGTTTACCGGTTTATGTCGAAAATGAAGAACCTCACGGCGGTGGAAGAGGCCATTTTCAGATTTCTCCGTCAATCCATTCCCCTGTCGCCCCGGCAGCTGAAACCTGAGTTTGAAAAACTGCTGCAAACCATCAAGCACCTGGAGAAGGACCGGTTCCAGACCCGTTCTTTCGC
>CAYRHU010000135.1:0-5451 GCA_964424155.1 uncultured Chitinophaga sp. | reverse complement strand
TAATTTTTCGAGCAGCGTTTGTGACATACCTGGTAACTGTTTTAGAGTGACCGCCGGCGCCCTTCGCGGGAGTCAAACGACGGAGTTCTCATAGCAGGGAGTGCAAAGGTAAACAAAAACGGCGGTATTTACGGTATAAATGACCGTAAAAAACCCGTCCATCGTAAAATGGACGGGTTTTTTTGTTCGAAATCATAAAATTTAGTTACCGGATCCCATTGGTTTATAGTACTGAAGAGCTTCAGGCATCAGTTCCTTTAATTTTTCAATCCGGCGGCCTTCCGAGGGGTGCGTGCTCAGGAATTCGGGTGGTTTCTGGCCGGCACTCAGCTTTTCCATTCGTTCCCAGAGCCCGATCGCTTCCTGGGGATTGTAACCTGCCATCGCGGTCCAGATGAGACCGAAACGATCGGCTTCCAGTTCATGTTTGCGTGAAAACGGGAGCATCACACCCACGGTGGTGCCCACCCCATAGGCATTCAGAAAAAGATTTTGTGTTTCCGCGGGTTTATTGGCCACGGCTACGGAAAGCGCCACCCCACCCAGTTGTTGGAGCAGTCCCTGGCTCATACGCTGGTTCCCGTGCTGGAGCAGGGCGTGGGAAACTTCATGTCCCATAACCGCCGCGAGAGCGGCCTCATTTTGGGTAACGGGCAGGATACCGGTATAAACGACGATCTTTCCTCCCGGCATGCACCAGGCGTTTACCGTTTTATCTTCCACCAGGTTGGTCTCCCATTTGAAACCTTTCAACTGGTCACTCATGCCTTTATCCGCATAGTAGGTTTCCACCGCCCGTACGATCCGGTCGCCTACCCGCCTCACCATGCCCGCGTCGCGGTTGGTGCTGCTGCTGACGACCCTGTTGGTCGAAAGGAATTTCTGGTACTCGGTGTTGGCCATGGATTGCAGTTCCGCTTCCGGCAGGAGGGTCAGTTGCTTTTTACCGGATAATGCATTCTCTGAACAGGCGATAAAAAGGGAAGCGATGATAAATAGGAAGCTGATGTTGCGGATCATAAAAAGAAGTTTTGTGATGGACGTTCAACGATCATACCAAGGTTGGGTGTTCCGCGAATTTTTTCCCTATTTAAAACCGGTAACAGGGAATAGGCAAAACAGCCCGCTTAAACATTCTTACGGCCCCGTCGTTTTTCACGGTTCCGGAAAATAGGCACTTTGCTTTCATCTCCCCTGAGCAGGCGACCGATATTCTTCTGGTGCGTGAGCAGGACCAGCAGGGCCACGGCAATGGCAAAGATCCGGTAAAGGGGATTGTCAACGTTGAAGATTACCAGGATAAAAACCGGGAAAGCGATACTGGCCAGGATCGAACTCAGCGATACGAAACGGGTAAGATAGAGCACGAGGATGAAAATGCCTACGCAGCTCAATGCGGTCCAAGGAGAAATGCCGAGCACAAGACCAAACAATGTAGCGACCCCCTTGCCGCCGCGGAATTCGGCCCAGATCGGGAAGATATGACCGATCACCGCCGCCAGCCCCAGGCCCGTTTGCAGGTTCTGGAGATTCACTTCACTGTCGGCATACTCAGGCAGTAAAAGCGCCAGTTTCACGGCCATGATACCTTTGAGCATATCCATCAGCATGACAAAAGTGCCCCACCGGGGCCCAAGTACACGATAGGTATTGGTGGCGCCTGCGTTTCCGCTACCGTAATCCCGGATGTCTATATCAAAGAAATGCCGGCTTACCCATACAGAAGTGGGAATGCTGCCAATCAGGTATGCGAGAATTATCAGAAGTAGTTCGTTCATAGAACCCATCCAGGGAATGGCAAAATTACAAAAAACAGGGATGAAGTAAGGATTAATTAATGAACAATTAATAATGCCTTAATGATTGAATCTTAAGCAAATCCAGTCATTCAACCCGTTTTTTGAAGAAATTTTCAACTGGTATGTGGCGGCAAGTAATTGAATTTCGTTTTCATCACTGGAGAGTAAACCGCTGATCAGCAGGGATCCTCCCGGCGAAAGGTGATTGAACAGGGCGGAAAAATTTTCCACGATCACATTCCTGTTAATATTGGCCAGGATGATATCGAATGACCCGTCTCCTTCCACCCGATCGGTTTTCCTTAATACCGTTTTGCCGCAATTATTCTGTTCCAGGTTTTCCGCAGCATTGGCAATACTCCAGTCATCATGATCGATAGCCAGTACCTGCTCCGCTCCCAGTTTTTCGGCCAGGATGGCCAGGATGCCGGTGCCCGTTCCGAAATCCAATACCCGCTTACCTGAAAAATCAAGCCCTCGCATTTCCCGGATCATCAGCGTCGTGGTGGCATGATGCCCGGTTCCGAAACTCATCTTGGGGGTGATAATGATTTCCATTTCCACTCCTTTCAGGGGTTCATGAAAATCCGCCCTTACCCCCACAAAATCATCCACGACCACGGGGTGGAATTCCGATTCCCACACCCGGTTCCAGTTTTGCTCGGGGATCCATTCTTCCGAGTAACCGAGTTGGTATTTGAATGCCATTTCCCTAAGCAGTTCCCTGTCGTAGTTCCCGGCAGGGATAAATGCTTTTAATTCCTCATCGTTTTGCTCAAACCCTTCAAACCCTGCTTCAGAAAGGTGGGCGATCAGCAGGTCCTGCTGTTCGGGCTGCAAACCCGGAAAGGTTATTTGAATATGTCCTTGCATAAACGGGAAATGAATAAAAAAGGCCCTGCCCGTTTTCACCGGTTCAGGGCCCAAATTTTATATTGACATTATCAGCCTTGCTGCTGGGGAGGTCTGGACTGCTCTTCTCTCGGCTTGTGTTCCGGTTTCGGGATCAGGACCTTTCTTGACAATTTAAATTTACCAGATTTGGGGTCGGTACCGATCAGTTTCACCTTCATCACATCCCCTTCTTTCACGATACCTTCAAGACTTTCCAGGCGTTTCCAGCTGATTTCACTGATATGCACCAGTCCCTGTTTTCCGGGCAGGAATTCCACAAATGCGCCAAAGGGCATGATTGATTTCACCGTGGCTTCGTAGGTATCACCTACCTGAGGCACCGCCACGATACCCTTGATCCAGGAAACGGCTTTGTCAACCCCTTCCTTGTTGGTGCTGAAAATGCTCACCTCTCCCCTGTTATTGATCTCTTCCAGGTTGATGGTGGTGCCGGTTTCACGCTGGATCTCCTGGATCACTTTACCACCGGGCCCGATAACGGCGCCAATGAATTCCTTATCAATGAACAGTTTCACCATTCTCGGTGCGTGCGGTTTCACATCCTCCCTGGCGGCAGGGATGCAATTGTACATCGCATCGAGAATATGCAAACGCCCGCGCCTGGCCTGATCCAGCGCCTGCCGCATCACTTCCATTTTGAGCCCGTCCACCTTGATATCCATCTGCACACCACAGATTCCGTCGCGGGTTCCGGTAACCTTGAAATCCATATCGCCGAGGTGATCTTCATCGCCCAGGATGTCGGTAAGGATCGCGTATTTATCGCCCTTGGTGATGAGACCCATCGCCACGCCTGAAACGTGTTTGGGAACACCCACCCCCGCATCCATCAGCGCAAGTGACCCGGCGCATACGGTGGCCATGGAAGAAGAACCATTCGATTCGAGGATATCGCTTACCACCCGTACCGTATAAGGGAAATCACCGGTCGGCATCATTTGCTTGAGCGAACGCATGGCCAGGTTTCCATGTCCCACTTCCCGGCGGCTCTGTCCCCTCATCATCTTTACTTCCCCTGTTGAGAAAGGAGGGAAATTATAGTGCAGATAGAATTTTGAATCGAAGGATTTAGCGGCGCTTTCGACCAGCAACTCATCTAAGGGAGTTCCTAAGGTAACCGTTGTAAGCGACTGAGTTTCACCTCTTGTAAATAAAGCCGCTCCATGCGGAGAAGGTAAAACATCCACCTCCATATCGAGGGGTCGCACGGTTTCCAGATCGCGGCCGTCGAGGCGAACCTTTTCGTCCAGTATCATATCCCTTACCACGTCATACTGGAGGTCGCTGTAATAGCTGCTCACCAGTTTTTTGGTAATGGCGGGCATTTCCTCCCCTTCCGGCAGGGCCAGTCCCGTTTTGATATGTTCCATCACTTCATCGTGTACGGCGGCAAAACGATCACTTCTATCGTGCTTGCTGAGCCGGCCTTTGGCGATCTCGTACACTTTCGGTTTTGCAAAAGCATACACTTTTTCCTTTAATTCCTCATCCTTAACCGGTTTGGTATATTCTCTTTTGGCTTTTACACCCGCCAGGTCGCGGAGTTCTTCCTGCGCCTTTACCTGGATGCGGATGGCATCGTGAGCGATTTCAAGGGCCTGGCAGAGATCTGCTTCGCTGCATTCCTTTGCCTCCCCTTCCACCATCATCAGGTTCTTTTCCGTGGCGGCGATCATAAAATCGAGATCCGAAATCTCCATCTGGCTGCGGGTCGGGTTGACGATGAATTCGCCGTTCACGCGCGACACCCTTACCTCGGAAATGATCTCCTTAATGGGAATATCGGAAACGGCCAGTGCCGCAGAAGCGGCTAAGCAGGCCAGAGAATCGGGCATCACTTCCGGATCGCTGGAGATCAGTGTAACCAGCACCTGTACATCGCACAGGTAATCATCCGGGAAAAGCGGGCGAAGGGCGCGGTCGATCAGGCGGCTGGTAAGCACTTCATAATCGTTGAGCTTGGCTTCCCGCTTAAAAAATGAACCGGGGATCCGGCCGGCTGAAGCAAATTTTTCCTGGTAGTCGACCGAAAGCGGGAAGAAACTCTGTCCCTCCCTGGGTTCCTTTGTGGCCACAACGGTGGCCAGGATCATGCAATTGCCTTGTGAGACCGTAACGGCTCCGTCGGCCTGGCGGGCAAGACGCCCGGTTTCAATGGTCACCATGCGTCCACCGCCTATATCAAATGTTTTACGAATCGGTTGTTGTAACATAAATACAAAAAATTAGAATTGAATAAAGGTGGGATCAGTCTGTATCGCTTTCCGGCAGCATCGGGTTCCGGTTTACCGCCCGCTCTGTGCAGGGATGACCCGGGAGAGAACATAAAAAGAAATTCCCGATATCCTTGCGGAGATTGGGAATAGTATTAAAACATGTGTTTTAGATTCGGTGAAAACCCAGGTTTACCCACTTTCCCGCTCCTTTCGGATTGCCGGCGGGCTTTATTTCCTGATTCCGAGTTTTTCGATCAGCTGGCGGTAGCCGGTAAGGTTATGCTTTTGCAGGTAATTCAGCAAACGCTTACGCTTGCCTACCAGTTGCATCAAACCGCGGTGAGTGGAGAAATCTTTTTTGTTTTCCTGCAGGTGTCCGCTGATCTGGCTGATCCTTTCCGTAAGAAGGGCGATCTGGCCTTCAATGGAACCGGTATTCTTCTCGTTACCGGTGTAAGTTTTTAATACAGTTGCTTTTTTTTCTTTTGTTAATGGCATCTTTTTAATTTTTAAATTTCATC
>CAYRHU010000134.1:2683-5554 GCA_964424155.1 uncultured Chitinophaga sp. | reverse complement strand
TCGTCTGTGGACCGTCGACTGTGGACTGCTCGTCTTCCCCAATTTCAGGTACTTTTGTAGCCTACCAAACGCTGTAGCATGTTCGTCTACGATACCGTCTCCGAAGCCGTTAACGGCCTGAAAAAAAGGGGTTATACTGTCGATTTCAACCTCAACGAGAACTGCCTGGTCTGCCATGGGGAAAAATACGATATCCGGGACTTCGAGATCACGGAATGGCATCGTTTTGAGGGGAATACCGATCCGTCCGACGAGGCCGTGGTCTACGCCATCGAATCAAACGACGGCAAAAAAGGGGTGCTGGTCAGCGGGTATGGCATATCGGCGGAGGGAATGAGCGCCGAAATGGCTCAAAAACTGAGCATCGGGCGGAACTAATCGGCGTTTTGCTTCGTCTTTCAGCGGGTTTTTTTTAAATTGGATAGAGGCATCGGTAATGAATCATAGGATTCATACTATATGAACCACATAGGCACATAGACACATAGATGGAACACATAGAATTTGCATGATGTGCCGGTGTTCCTGTGTGGTGATTAATTTATATCGTGAACCAAATATGACATAGAACATTTATAGAAAGGCATATAGTTAGCAGAAAACCCTATGTGTTTTTCTATGTGTCTATGTGCCTATGTGGTTAAAAAAAGAACCTCTGATAACAAACCACCCTAAACCCGTTAAAATGAAAACACTGGTTAAGCCACTCCTGATTTTCCTCCTTATCACCACTCCCGGGCTGGCCGGCGCGCAGAACGAAAATTTCGTGCTGCCCTGTCCTCTCAACGAAGCCACCGTGGTGCCCCCGCCGAAAAACGTAATCCACCTCGACGAACCGGATTATTGCATCGTACTGATGAGCCTGCCCGATACGGTCGTGAAATCGGTGGGTGTGGGGCGCGTCACCAATACCGAAAACACGGAAGAGACGGGTTACGGCGTGGTGATGTTCTGCAAGATCAACGGCAAGGATTACTACTTCTGGTACACGGGTCTGAGCAAACTGGTGGTACGCCGCAACGACGTGGTCAAACCGGGCCAGCCCCTCGGCTATATCTCCCCAGGCTCCAAACTGGAGCTTACCATGTATGAGTTTGAAACACCGGTGGATCCTATTAAGCACCTGGATTGTAAGGGGGTGCTTAAAGGATTCTAAGGGAAAGGAGGGGGTGCGGGGAGATTTTGTTTGACAACGACTGTCGGTAAGGGAAATGCTCAATGTTCAACGATCAATTTTCAATGCTCAATGAAGGATCCCGTCACCTTTGAGTTCACTACCGGATGTCATAGCTCAAAGCTCGTAGCTCGCAGCTCTTAACGTCTCATTGCTACGAAGGTCGGATGACAAACTCCATCACATAATCATTCATGAAATACCCGTTCCCGATATCGATATCCTCTTCACGAATGACGGTGAAGCCCAGCTTTGCATAAAAATCCTTTGCCTTGTTGTTGCGGTTCACATTAAGCTGTAAACTTTTTCCGCCCCTGCGCTCGATGGCGCGGAGCAGTTCGCGGATCACGTATTTGCCGGCTCCTTTTCCCTGCAGTGCGGGCAGGATATAGATCTTGTGGAGTTTGTAAATGCCCGGTTCAATAAGACTATAGGAGGCGAAGCCCACCGGTTCGTTCCCGTCGCTCACGATCAGGAACTCGTGTTTTTCCTTCATCTGCGAAGCCAGCGAGCGTTCGCTGTACATCATCTCCAGCATGTAGTCGATCTGTTCCGGCGAGAGGATGGTGGCATAAGTTTGCGGCCACACTTTCATGCTCAGGTCGCGGATCAGCGGGATGTCTTTTTCAAAGGCCCTGCGCAGGGTCAGTGCTGCCCCGGGGCGGAATTGACGCTGGGAGAGGACACGATGCTTGCCGATCAGCTTAAAGCTCAGCCGCAGGGCGACAATAAATGAGGCGACTGCGCCCAGGAAGAGCAGCATGTCGGATACATAGGGCTTGATCTCGGGCGATTGCTGCCAGAACAAAAAGGTATCATAAGCCCCGTGGAAGAAGACGGCCCAGAACAGCCCGAGCAGCATCAGCGATTTTTCGCGCGCCGGTTCAAACTTGGCCCTGCCCACATGATAACCCATCAGCACCCCGAAAGTGGCATGCGCGGGCACGGAGAGGAACATCCGCAGCAGCGCCACCTGGTAACCCATGCCTGCTTCCGCCGAACGGATCACGTATAATATGTTTTCCAGAGTGGCGAAACCCATGCTCACCATCACACCGTATACGATCCCGTCGAGCGGCTCGTCAAAACTTTTCTTACGATAGGCATAGATCCGCAGGGCGGCGAACTTGCAGGCCTCCTCCGTAAGCGCCACCAGGAAAAATGCCTGCGCGGCCATGCTGGCGGCGCTGTTGTTAAAATAACCGGCCAACCCGTTCTCGATAAAAAAAGCAGGGACAATGCTCAGCACTCCCAGGAAAAAACTGAGCATCAGGTTCAGTTTCGGCTCCCGGTTATAGGCATCCCGGTAAAAAATAAAAATGGAAATGGCCAGCCCGGGGGCGATGGCGAGGGCGATGTAGTCCATGTGGCAGATTAAGGAGGGAAGATAGTTAATAGTCCACAGTCGACAGTCCACAGTAAGCAGTCATCGGTCAACAGTCAACAGACACAGTCCATAGTAATCAGTCTTACACTTGGGAATAGGCGTTGAGGCCAGGTGATCACAGAGTCCTGTCATCCCGGGGAACGAGGGATCTGGGAGTCTGGCAAAAAATCATTGAATAAAAAAGTGTTTGAGATGCCTCGTGCTTCGGCATGACAAGACTCCGATAAAATGGAGCCTCAGCGCCCTCTTCTGAGTAAGACAATGTACTGTAGACAGTAGATTGTCGACTGAAGACTGCTTACTGTCGACT
>CAYRHU010000134.1:0-2583 GCA_964424155.1 uncultured Chitinophaga sp. | reverse complement strand
GACTGTGGACTGTGGACTGTCGACTGCCTACTCCTTCTTCCCAAATATCTTCTTCAACAGCCCCTTCTTCTTCTCCTTCTCCTTCGTGGGCGAACCGATGGGTACACCCTCGTCATCATTTTTATTGGCGGGTGTTTTTTGGGTTACCCGTGCCGTATCTTTTTTAGGTTTTTTGTCTTCTTCCTCCACCGGTTTGGATTCGGGACCGATCGAGTCGGCGGGACCGTAATAGTTGTAGTCATCCTGCGTGCCCACGCCCTGGTCGTCGCCCTCGGCGCCGGGGTTGGGATCCACATCGCTGATGATGATGTCGGCGCTGTTGATCTCATTTTCCAGTTCGGCGGGGCGCACGAATTTCGCGTCTTTCTCAATCCCCAGTTTTTTATCGGCCAGCACTTTCCGGAAAAAATATTCCGCGATCGGGCGGGCGATGGAGTTACCGTCGCTGGTGTTGCGCATGAAGTTGTATTCAAAACCCACCCAGGCGCCGGCGAGTAACTGTGGTGTATAACCGATAAACCAGGCATCGGCATTGTCATCGGTGGTGCCGGTTTTGCCGCCCATCTCCTCCGCGCCCACGCGGGAGCGCATGCCCCGGGCCGTGCCCTTGTCCACCGTGCCCTGCATCATTTTAGCCATGGTGTAGGCGGTTATTTCGCTCACCACTTCCTTGCGGTTGGCGCTGTAGTCAAAGCGTTTGATCACGTTCCCGTTGCGGTCCTCGATCCGGCTGATCGCGTAGGGTTTGGTGGAAAACCCGCGGCCCGCGAAAATGGTATAACCCCAGAGCATCTCGTAGAGCGAAAGATCGCAGGTGCCCAGCGCGATGGAAGGATAGGGCTTCACTTCCGTCGGGATATTGATCCGGTGTAGAAAATCGGCAAATTGTTTGGGTCCCACCTGCTTCATGATATAGGCCGTGGCGCAGTTTTTCGAGTAGGCGAGGGCGTTAGCCATTGTCATGGTGCCGCCGCCGCATTTTTTTCCCGCGGGCACCCAGCCCGATCCGGGAAAGAACTGGGCCACGTTATCGCAATCCGTTTCGGGGGTGAACCCGCGTTCTTCCATGGCCTGCGTGTACAAAAAGGGTTTGATGGTGGAGCCCACCTGCCGCTTGGTGCGCAGGTTGACGTGGTCATTCTTATAAGTCTTGAAATTGATACCGCCCACCCAGGCCCGCACCTCGCCCGTTAACGGGTCCATGGCCATGAAACCGGCCTGTTCCATCTGCAAATGGTATTTGATGGAATCCATCGGGGTCATCACCGTGTCTTTCTCCCTCCGGGTGTTCCAGGCAAAAACCTTCATCGGCACTTTAACGTCGAAACTGGCGCGGATCTCTTTATCGCTGAGCCCGTCCTCTTCGAGGTTTTTCCAGCGGTCGGATTCCCTGGCCGCTTTTTCCAGCAGGGTTTCATGTTTTTTCCAAATGCTGCCGTCCTTCATGTCCCGGCGCGAATTAACCACCCGCTGCAGCATCGTCATCTGCTGCGCCATGCCTTCTTCGGCGTATTCCTGCATCTGCGGGTTGATGGTGGTGTAGATCTTGAGACCGTCATCATAGATGTTATATGATTTTCCGTTCGGCTTCTTAATGTCTTTCAGGATCTCCTTTAATTCGCCCTTCAGCACCTCGCGGAAATAGGGAGCGTAGCCGGTGTTCTCATCCAGTTTCCGGTAGTTCAGTTTAATGGGGAGCGCTTTCAGCCGGGTGGCTTCGGCGGAAGTGATTTTGCCGTTCACTTCCATTTGTCCCAGTACCACGTTGCGCCGGTCGAGCGCGGCCTTGGGATTGCGCACCGGGTTGTAAATGGTGTTTCCTTTGAGCATACCCACCAGGAGGGCGGACTCCTCCACGTTCAGCCGGTCGGGTTCTTTCTGGAAAAAAGTGCGGGCCGCGTTGCGGATGCCGTAGATATTATTGCCAAAGGGCACGGCGTTGAGATAAAGGGTGATGATCTCTTCCTTGGTGAAATTCTTTTCGAGCTTGATCGCGATGATCCATTCTTTCAGTTTCTCGATCACCCGCCAGGCCTTGTTGCTGCTGCCCTGGTCGAGCAGGGCCTTGGCCAGCTGCTGGGTGATGGTGCTGCCACCACCCTGGCGACCCGCGGTGATCACGGCCCTTAAAGTGGATTTGAAATCGATCCCGCTGTGGTTGTAGAATCGCTCATCTTCGGTGGCGATGAGCGCGTCCACCACGTGACGGGAAATATCGCGGTATTTCACATTGCTGCGGTTCCCCCTTTCGGTATAGTATTTTCCCATCAGGGTGCCGTCTTCCGCGTACACTTCGGAAGCCTGTAAGATGGAGGGGTTTTCCAGTTCGGAGAGGGAAGGCATCCGGCCAAAGACACCCAGGCTGGCCATGATCACGAGCGCGATAAAGGCGCCGAACCCGATAAAAAAGATGCGCCAGAAAATACGAACGGTATTTTTCATATGATTGCGGGTAGAAACGCCACAGGTGACGTCTGGATACCGAAAATACATAAAAGACAGGGGGGCGGGAAGGGGTGGGGATTAATTTTTTCCCAAAAAACGGGTGAGGGGAAAACAGGGAGTTTTTTTTGAACCACATAG
>CAYRHU010000133.1:0-5631 GCA_964424155.1 uncultured Chitinophaga sp. | reverse complement strand
ATTGTTCGTTGAACATTGAGCATTTCCCCAATCAACAGTAACCTGCCCTTTCACGCCCCCCTTCAAAATTCTTATCTCCCTGTTCTATTGTTCGATATTCTCTTCTCCTACGGAGCCACAATTGAACATTGAAAATTGTTCGTTGAACATTGAGCATTTCCCCAATCAACAGCAACTTGCCATATCACGCACCACTTCAATATTCTTATTTCTTTGTTCATTATTCTTCACTCTATCAGTTTCTTCGTCCCCACCACCTCCAGCCATTCCGCCTCGCACCGCACGGTGCCGTCGGTGGCGCGGTTATGTTTTTTCCAGAATTCCAGCATGTCTTTTTTCATCATCTCCTGCTTTTCGGGTTCATGGGCCAGGGCGTCGAGGGTGCGTTTCACCGGACCGAAATGGCGGCAAAAGAATTCCACGGACCGGTTTTCATCGAAAGGAAATGTCATAGGCCAGTAGCGCCGGTTGAGACGTAGTTCACTCACCCCGTTGCCGAATCTCTGGCGAACCGTTTCTTCATTTCCCCACAGCAGGGGGTAGGGCACACCGGGCGGGGGCGGCAGGTACTTGGGACCGATCCCGAACATTTCGCCGGTGATCCCTTCCGCGGTCCAGTTGGCCATCGCGATGATGCCGCCGGGTTTGCAAACCCGCAGCAGTTCGGCCGCCACTTTCTCCGGTTGCGGCGCGAACATCGCCCCGATCATGCTGGTGACCATATCGAAGGAATGGTTGGGATAGGGCAGGGCCTCGGCATCGCCTTCTTCAAACCGGATCTGCACTTTATGTTCTTTCGCTTTTTCGCGGGCCTGTGCGATCAGGTTGCCTGCGATATCCACGCCGGTAACATGCGCGCCGCGCTGTGCGGCCAGGATACAGAAGTAGCCCGTTCCGCAGGCCACGTCCAGCAGTTCCGTGCCGGCTTGTACGGGGAGCCGGGAGAGGAAATCCTCGTCCCAGTTTTTCTTGTAGAGGGATAACTGTCCATAGTCGCCATCTTCCCAGGTGGCTTTCATCATTTGCTTGATGACCTGGATATCGGGATTTGTAATAGGCATAGACACCTCCTTTTTTTAATCAGTTAATTTTCCCTTTCGCGGTATGCGGTACGGGAAAAGAGATATGATCAAAACGATGCGACCGGATCCCGGTTTGGAGCTTGCTTACTATCTGATGTATTAATCCGGCGGATGAGGAACCCGGGATCTTCTTTCAATCTAAAATTATTGAAAATGTTTAAACCGGGACATTACTTTTTTAATACAATAACTGATTAGACTGGGTTTTTACCACATAGGACATAGAAAACACAGATGAACACACAGAAGAATATACGGGGGCTGTTTTACTATCTATGTGTTTTTTTTTGTGCTCTATGTTCTATGTGGTTCAAAAAAATAAAACTAAAATCCCCCATCGCAACCAGGCACCCCCCGTTCTAATGAGTTTTTGTTGTGGTTATTCATCCAAAGCTATTGTTAAGTATGGGCTTATTCCAAATTGAATTTACCGTACCCGGTACGATATGTGCAGATCTGTTTTCCTGGCTATTTCAAAGAACCGATGACCATATTCGCAGGAATCAGTGCAATTTTCGGTAAAGCACCCAGATATCATTGATGGTGGGACCTTTCCGGGCGTGCAGAAACCGGTTCACCTTCCATAAAAAGCCGGAAGAATACAGCACCGGTTTATAACCAAGCGAATCAATTCGGCCCAGGCAGGGTTTTAATTCATTATAGGTGGCGGTCAGGAATTCTTTATTATCCGTATGCGCCAGCAAAGAATCCGGTGAGCCGGATTTAATGAAGACAATATTTTTATAACTCCGGCTGTAAAAGGTCATGGGAATGCTGCTGAGCGTTTCATAGGGAGTGCGGCGCAGGCAATGGATCTCCACGGGTTGCTTCCGGAACTCGGCTCTTAGTTTTTGCCCGAAATACACGGTCTGCGAATAGGGGGTAATGATGAACAGCGCCAGCAATACCGTATTGATCATTACCGACAAAAGCAGCGTCACCCTGATCAGAACGGCTATCCAGCGCCGGCATCGGTTGTAATACTGTATGAATTCCGGCAGGCTCCACCCAATCAGCAGGGGCAATGCGCTGAAGATGGGGTAGAGGAACCGCTCCTCTTTATGCGGCACAAACAGGTGACCGGCAATAAAGAAAACGACGGAAAGCAGCACAGGATTCCGGTAGTTGCGGAAAAGGGATTTGACCAGGTACCAGAAAAGCAGGATGCTGATGGGCGGGGCCACCATTACGGCCAGCAATAACCCGATATATTTAAATACACCCGATGTGCCATAATCCGAAGCCTTGTCAAGAATAATATTGTGATGAAAGTAATTGTAAGGCGTGAACACCCACTTGCCGTAGAACAGGGAATCGAGACCGATATTTATCGCAAAACCGGCCAGGAATCCGGCGAGCAGGTAAGGCAGGAGCCGGTATTTTTTATCAACAAAAAGCAGCCAGAGACCCAGCCCGGCAAAGGCCAGCCCCACCTGGAACCGGAAAAAAAAGGCCAGGCTGAACAGGAAACCGGATAATAAGGCGTACGGCACCGGGCGGGGCCGGGCGGACCTGTGCTGGTAAATGGCCAGTGCGGCGAAGAAGACCAGCCCCGACATCATTTCCGAACTGTAGAGTGTACGGGTATAAGGAAATATCCAGGAAAAATTCAGGATCAGCAGCACATAGAAAAGAATATTCTTTTTATCTCCCCTGAAATAATATACCGCGATCCCGTTAAACACAGCCAGCATCAGGATACCCAGGAGTACTCGCAGGATGGTAAGCTGGGTCATGGGATCGTAGATATGCAACGCATGACAGCATTTGATAAACCCCGAAAAAAGATATACCTGCAGGGTGGGCCGGAGCATTTTCTCCAGCTCGATCGCGTAATCAGCTGCGTTTTCGGTGTTCAGCTGGTAAGAGGAAAATTCGATGATGGAAAAATGCTGGTCAAAACTAGAACCTCCCACGGCTGTAATACAGGTGATCACCTGTATGATTAGCCCGGTTAAGAGAACCCAAATAAGTCTCCTGTCGTTTCTTAAAACCGATAAGAAAGCCTGGAACATTTGGTGGATCCGTGTATCTAAATATAAGAAATTACCTGATACGGTCCGGTGGCCGTGGCTGGTTATTATGCTCAGGGCAGTCTACAGTCCACAGTCTACAGTCTACAGTCGACAGTCTACAGTCTACAGTCGACAGTCGACAGTCCACAGTCTACAGTCTACAGTAAGAACCCTGCAGGTATGTATTCACTACAAATGCACAGAGTTTACAGAACGGGTTCACTGTGTTTGGGTTTAATTATACCGTCATAATTAAAAGACCATGGAACGTTTTGCTTCACTGGAAATTGAGAATACCATGCTCGCTGTGGTGCAAGGCATTCCTGCCAGGATATCTTATTTTAAACAGGAAATTAGTCTTAGGCGAACGGGGGTTTTACCACATAGGCACATAGACACATAGAGAGACGCATAGATTATATATTTCCATTGTGCCGGGGGTTCTAAAAAAACCGGGAATGCAATAAGCTATGCCGGGAAGTGCCGTTCCGGTGTCACAAATTGAATTTTGAATTCCCGCACATTTTTTTACTCCGCATTCCACTCAGTTTCCCGCCAGGAATATTTTCATCTCTTCCAGTTCAGGCCTTTCGGACGGCAGTCCTTTCACCCCCTGTTCGAGTTGTGCGTACCAGGTCCTGGCTTTTATTTTATTTCCCGTCTTATCAGCCGATCGTGCGGCGCCGTACAGGCTGTTGAACCGCCGCGGGTTTTTTTCAAGCACTTTTTCATACGCATCCAGTGCCTGCTGGTATTGCCCGGACTGGAAATACATATCGGCCAGCAGTTCCCTGGCCGGCAGTACTTCTCCAGGTGTCACGGGGTGCTTTTCCGTTTGGTCTTCCATGACGGCGGCCTCATTCATGAGGGCAAGTCCCTGCTCTTTGTTACCATTCATAAACTGCATCCATGCTTCCACACTGCGGACCTGGATGGCCACCTGCCCGGTCTTGTAGCTGTCCTTCTGTGCGGCGAGGGTATCGTGCAGCCTTTGCAGGTTAGCAAGTTCGGTTTGGGCGAGCGATTGATCCCCCAGGTGAATGGCGCCCATCGCGCGGGTGAAATGAACGATGGATTCCTGCCAGGGAAAATTTTGCCAGGGAAAACCGGCGGGATGCAGGGTCAGCGATGCGGCCGATCTCCAGTCTTTGTTCTCAAGACTATAACGGGATGGTATAGCCGCAAACGCGTAGGCCACTTTAAAATTCACCGGGTATACTTCCAGGATGGAATCCAGGTAGTTCAGTTGCTCCCGGGCTTTTTGGTTTTCTCCCCGCTGCAGGTAAGCATAGACCAGGTAGTCCATTCCGTGCAGTTCCTCGTCCCAGTGTCCCCGGATGCCCGCCTGTTCGGCATAACATTTGGCCGAGGCCACGGAAACCAGGTTGGAGCGGATGCATTCTTCCCAGAGTCCCAGCCGGGTGAAGATATGCGAGGGCATGTGGAGGGCGTGGGCCGACGAAGGGGCCACCCGGGCATAGGTGCGGGCGAAGGGCAGGGCTTTTCCGGCCAGCCCGGGATAGTCGTAGGTATGGATCAGGTAGTGAATGATGCCGGGATGGTTGGGTTGTGAAGGATAAAGGGCGTTGAGGATATTCGCGGCTTTTTCCTGGCGGGCAAAGGTTTTGTCGGCCGGGTCGGCGGCCGCGTCCAGGGCCAGGGCATAGAAAATAGCAGCTTCGGGATCACCGGGGTATTGCCGGTACAGGTCTTCCATCGCTTTTTCATACCGCAGGCAGCGGCTGCGGTGATCGGTTGTTTCCCACCCGGAAAAATAAGATTCGATACTATGCAGGTAGGCCGCTTCGCGGGCCGGCTGGTTGCGGATGGTTTTGGCGATCTCAATGGCCTTGCTGCCTTTACGGAGTTCGGCTTCCGTGGGCGGTGTCCAGAGCGGGTGAAAATTGCACATGGCCACGCCCCAGTAGGCCATACTGCAACCGGGTTGTTCATCGAGGATCCGGGCAAAGACCTTTTCCGCCTCATCGTATTCAAAGGAATGCAGCAGTTCCACGGCCAGGTTAAAATCCGCACGGATATTCTCCGGCAGATCCAACCGGAAATTCACGAGACCGAAAGACGCTTCCGAAGGACTGCAGGAGATGATTTGTCCCCGTTTCAGACCGATCTGGCCGATCAGTTCTTTGGAAGGAGTGGAATCCCTGCCTTTGCAGGAAAAAATTCCGAATAGCGCACAGACGCCCATCCAGCAGGATAAGAATGTTGAACAATTTTTCATCGCATCCGGTTTTAGCGGCGCTCATGGGTGAAATGACGATAATCTGGAATGGGGGCCCGGTTTCGGCTGGTGCGGAAAGGATGAAGTTACAAAATTCCCGGGATCGGAATTAACAGGCAGCAGGAGGAGGTGTTCTGGTTTGAAATTTCAGTTTTATTTTTTTTGAACCACATAGAACATAGAACACATAGAAGAGCCCGTATTACAATATCCTATGTGTTAATCTATGTTTTCTATGAACTATGTGGTTCAAACAATCTTCCCCGGCGAGTCTCCTCCGGCAGAACCCGGCATT
>CAYRHU010000132.1:0-5634 GCA_964424155.1 uncultured Chitinophaga sp. | reverse complement strand
GGAGACACATCAGGGTTTTACCGGAAGTGTCGATCACCATATCATATTTTTTTTCCAGTAATTCCTTAACGGGTTTTCCGAACGGACCATTCATATCTTTTTCCTCGTTGGAATCGAAATTTCTTTTTTGTCCCATACCGTCGAATATGAACCGAACCCGGTTGATTTCATGGTTCAGCGTACTGTTCTCATCGGTGCTGTTTGTCACCCGGTAGGAATGATCCCCCGTGGCATCAACGGTAAAATCAATGGCCTGGCCCATGGCCTGCTGCGCGATCGTGGTTTTCAATTGTAAAGTGATCTGAAGAACCTGTCCCTGCTCCAACCGCGGTTTACTGCTTACTTTTTGTGCATGCGCAGTTGCGCAAACGATTAGTAATAAGAAAGGGGTGATGATTCTATTCATGATACCCGGATGATATTCAAAGTTGACGAATTGGTATAATATTCGATGCGGAAAGGGGAAAAATTGTTCTTTCATACGGGGATAATGGTAGTGTATTTTATCTTAACTTCCTTCTTCCAATAACAAATTTTAACTAAAACGGTTTGATATGCCAATCCGGATGACCGACGACCCGTACGATCCGAACCAGCGCGATGATGATGGCGGTGGCAGAAGACAGCCCGGTTTTCCCGGCGGCGGGGGAGGCATCATGTCGCTGCTTCCCATGCTCCTGGGTCTTTTTAAGGGAAAGGGGATCATTTTCCTGCTGGTTATAGCGGCAGGCGCTTTTTTCCTTTTCAGGGGAAAAGGATGCAATCCCGCGGAGATCGTTAAGAAATTTTCCGAAAGCGGGTATAATTTCAGCCCCGATGAGTTCAACAAGGCCTCCGTTTACGAAGGCCTGGAGGATGATGCGGGTAAAAACCCATTGCCCGAAGCCGTTTCCCTGTTGCGTTTTGCTCCCGACCGAGGCAACCAGGGACAGCAGGGCAGTTGCGTGGCCTGGAGCTGCGCGTACAGCGCCCAAACGATCCTGACCGCTGCCGCCACGGGACAGGACCCCAACCGGATCGTATTCAGTCCTTCCTATCTCTATAACCAGATCAGTCTCGAAGGTTGCCAGGGCTCCTATCTCCAAAGAGCCATGGAGGCCATGCGATCCAACGGCGGCGTTCCGCTGAGCCAGTTTCCTTATTCTGACCAGGATTGCAGCCGTGAACCCTCCTCCTCCGATATAAGGGCGGGGAGACAGAACGTAATTCACGGATTCACCCGTATTACCAATGGCGACAACATCAACGAGATCAGCGTAAGGGGTATTAAGGAGCATCTTGCCAAGGACGCGCCCGTCGCGATCGGGATGATGGTGGGGCAAAGTTTCATGCAGGATATGATGGGCCGTGAATTATGGGAACCTTCCGGTATGGACGCCTCGCAGATGGGTATGGGCGGGCATGCGATGTGCGTGATCGGTTACGATGACCGGAAATTTGGCGGCGCTTTCCAGATCATGAACAGCTGGGGGCCGGAGTGGGGAAAAAACGGGGTCGCCTGGGTGCGGTACGGTGATTTCAGGAATTACGTGCGGGAAGCTTACGGGATCGATCCCATGCCCAAACGAAGCGAGGTCGCTAACATTCCGCTGGAATGCAATATCGGGCTGGTCAATAATGCCGATGGAAAAAATATTCCCCTGCGCGTGGTGCCGGGCAGCAATATTTTTCAAACCATTTCACCGGTTTCGGTTGGTACCCGGTTTAAAATGTCCATACAAAATGCGACGGAATGCTATATCTATGTATTTGGCCGGGAAACGGATAACAGCAGTTATGTATTGTTCCCCTATCTTAAACCCGGGGAGTCCGTTTCTAAACATTCCCCTTACTGCGGGATCACCGGGTACCGGCTGTTCCCCAAAGCGCAATCCTTTGAGGCGGATACGATCGGCACCAGCGACCAGATCGCTATCGTGGTTAGTAAGGAAGAGCTCGATTACAACGAGCTGAATCGCGCAATCACCCGTAGCAGCCGCCCCGATTACCCGGGAAAAGTGAACGATGCGCTGGAAAGCATCCGGATCCGTACGGCCCGGTTCAATAGCACCGGCGACGGAACGATCTACTTTAAAGTGGATGCCAATACCAACAAGGCAGTGGCCTGCGTGGTGGCGATCGATAAAAGGTAAATAAAATCCGCTTGTATGATGAAGTTTAAAAACATGTTCTTTCTGCAGGTGTTTATGGTCATCTGTTTCTCAGTTAGCGCGCAGGATATGAAAAAATTCAATCTTTACAAGCCTGCTGATGATGTGGAAGCCTCCCTGGCAACGGTCATGAAAGAAGCGAAAGAGAACAACAAACATATCTTTATTCAGATAGGAGGGAACTGGTGCGTGTGGTGTGCGCGGTTTAATGAATTTATTACTCACGATGCATCTATCGATTCCCTTGTCAAAACGAATTATGTGGTGTATCATCTGAATTACAGCAAGGAAAACTATAATCAGCGCATACTGGCAAAATACGGATTCCCCCAGCGATTCGGGTTTCCCGTGTTCCTGGTGCTCGACGCTAAAGGGAAACTCCTGCATACGCAGAATTCCGTGTACCTGGAAGAAGGCAAAGGATACAACCGGGAAAAAGTGATGGAGTTTTTCTCACACTGGACACCCGCGGCACTTGATCCTGCAAATTATAAAGAGAAATGAGGAATCCCTACACGGCCATCTTCATTAGGCGGATGCGGAATCCATTAACGTTTAATATGTTCCTGATAGCCCGTTTACCCGCTGCCTGGCTGGCCGGTGTCAGGGTCCGGGAAATCAATGAAAACGAATGCCAGGTAACGGTCCCGTATAAATGGTTATCGCAAAACCCCTTTCGCTCCACCTATTTCGCCTGCCTGAGCATGGCGGCCGAGATGAGCACCGGGGCGCTGGCGATGGCGCATTTGTACAAATCCGATCCGCCCGTATCGATGCTGGTGGTGAAAGTGGAGTCGGAGTATTTTAAAAAGGCGACGGCCAGAACCCAGTTTACCTGCGAAGACGGCGCGCTTTTTGAAAAAGCCATTAAAGAGACCATCGCAACCGGCGAACCAAGGATCGTCAAGGCGAGATCGGTCGGTAAAAACAGGGAAGGAGAGGTAGTGGCTGAGTTTTCTATTACATGGTCATTTAAAGCAAAGACAAAGAAATAGTTTTCAATCAATAAAAAATCTCCTGGGCGGAACGTTACAGTTCCCCCTTCAGGGGGCGGAGGGTATATGAAGATCGCATTTCACGGGGCTGCCCGCACGGTAACCGGTTCCAAACATTTGCTGACATTAAAAAGCGGGAAGAAAATTCTACTCGACTGCGGCATGTTCCAGGGCATGGGAAAGGAAACGGATATGCTTAACCGGAGTTTCGGGTTTGATCCATCGGAAGTGGATGTGATGATCCTCTCGCATGCCCATATCGATCACAGCGGGCTGATACCCCGGCTGATCGCGGAAGGGTTTGCCGGTAAGATCTTCTGCACCTCGGCAACTAAAGATCTGACGTCGGTGTTGCTGCGCGATTCGGCCGAGATCCAGGAAGATGACGTCAAATACATCAACAAGCGGAGAGCCTCGGAAGGAATGGCCTACCTGAAGCCCTTGTACACCCTGGAAGATGCGGAAGCGTCGCTGGTTTACCTGGAAGAGAAAGGATATAACGAGTGGTTTGATGTGACCGATGGAGCGCAGGCCATGTTCACCGATGCGGGTCATATTATCGGGAGTACCTCGGTTCACCTGAAGATCAATGAAAATGGAAAAGAAACGGGTTTTACTTTCAGCGGCGACGTGGGGCGCTACCGCGACGTGATCCTGAAATCACCGCAGGATTTTCCCCAGGCCGATTTCATCATACTCGAATCAACCTATGGCAACAGCCTGCATGAAAATAATCTCACCACACCCGACATGGTATTGCGCTGGATCGAAAAAGCCTGCTTGCAGAAAAAGGGGAAGCTGATCATGCCGGCCTTTAGCGTGGGACGGACACAGGAACTGCTGTATTCGCTTAACCAGCTGGAGCTGGAGAACCGGCTGCCGGACCTGGATTATTTCGTAGACAGCCCGCTGAGCATCGAGGCCACCGAGATCGTGAAGAGTCACCCGGAATATTTCAACAAAACGATCCAGCGGATCATGAAATCGGATATCGATCCCTTTTACTTCAAGGGACTCCGCTATGTAAAATCGGTGGAAGAATCCAAGCAACTCAATTTCATGAACGGTCCGCTGGTGATCATTTCCGCCAGCGGCATGGCCGACGCGGGGAGGGTAAAACACCATATCAGCAATAATATCGAAAACAGCCGCAACACCATCCTGTTCACCGGTTATTGCGAACCCCGTTCACTGGGGGGGCGCCTGCTCTCGGGCGACAGGGAGGTCAGTATCTTCGGCGTGCAGCATGAAGTGCATGCCGAGATCGGTTCCATCCGGAGCATGAGCGCTCACGGTGATTATGAGGATCTGAGCCAGTGGCTGGCCTGCCAGGATCCGCGGCAGGTGAAGAAACTCTTTCTCGTGCACGGGGAGTATGAAGTGCAACAGGAATTCCAGCGCCGGCTGATCCGGAAAGGATTCCAGGATGTGGAAATACCACCCCAGCATTACGAAACGGGTCTGACCTGAACACTCCTGTACAGCTGTTTTATTCCCTTGCGGTTGCATGACTTCCGGAGATAACATGACTTTCACAACTCTTTAGTAATCCCGGCATCATTTTTTCCGTTTATATAGCAGAACCCGACACCTCCGGCTTTTGGGAATTTTCAATTGTTTGAAAACAAAAAAAGGAGTGGCTATGAAAACAATAAAGCGTATGGGTCAAAAAGGACAATGGGGATTTTTCGCCCTCTTTGCTCTTCTGCTGTCCGGTTGCGGCAGCACCGCCCATTTTGAAAAAGATGATACGGTCGATTTCCGTGATTTCAAAACCTTTGCCTGGCTCGACAGGGACGGGGAGGGCCGGAATGACCGGAACCGGTCGAACGACATGACCGAGCAAAAAATCCGGGATGCCATCAGCGCGGAACTGAAGAAATCGGCTGGATGGAGAGAAGTCAAACACCGTCCCGATGTATTGCTGAGTTATGACGTGCTGGTGGAAAGAGGCACGAAGGAAGTTAGCAACCCGGTTTACTCAAGGCCCTGGACACGGGTGATCTATAATCCTTACACCCGCCGTTATACCACCATCACTTATCCTTCGCAATTCATGGGGTATGAACGGGATCAGCGATCAATCAGGGAGGGTACCGTCACCATCACCATGATCGATGCCAGGACTGACAAAACAATCTGGCAAGGCTGGACCACGGAGGAAGTGAACAGCAGGAACCTGACCACAAAAGAGATCAATTACGCGGTACGTACGATCTTTAAAAAGTTCGATGTCGCGAAAAAATAACCATAATTAAGGACGGTTTCGGACGAGGCCTCCCCTGTAAAGGGGAGGTTTTCTTTTAAAAAATCAGGTGAAATCCTTTATTTTTGCCGCCCCAATGCCGGGGTAGCTCAGCTGGTTAGAGCACAGGATTCATATCCGCCGGCTGGCGGACGGCAGTTCAGGTTGGTAGGTTTTTAGAAAAAATTGATGCCGGGGTAGCTCAGCTGGTTAGAGCACAGGATTCATAACCCTGAGGTCGGCA
>CAYRHU010000131.1:0-5644 GCA_964424155.1 uncultured Chitinophaga sp. | reverse complement strand
TTTACTTCCGATTTTTAAGTCCTCTTTTGCTACGGCGGGCAAGCTGTGGACCGTGGACCGTGGACTGTGGACTAAATAACAAACCCATCCGGAATAATCGCGCCCTTCTTCACCACCACGATCCCGTCCTTTACGGTGTAGAGAGCATGATCGGCATTTTCGAGGTGATTGCCCCCGTTGATGCGGACATCATTTCCGATGCGGACGTTTTTATCGAGTATGGCGTTCTTGATATAACAGCGGTCGCCCACTCCGAGCAAAGGGTATCCGCCGGCCGTAGCCGCGGCGATCTCCGGGAGTGTTTCATAATAATCGCTACCCATGATATAGGAACTGACCAGCGTGGTGCCATGCCCGATCCTCGACCGTATACCGATCACGGAATGCTCGATCCGGGAAGCGTTGATGATGGAGCCCTCGGCCACGAGGGTTTTTTCCAGCGTGGTGCCGCTGATCTTGGCGGGGGGCAGCATCCGGGGACGGGTATAGATCGCGTTGTCGTTATCAAAAAGATTGAAGTCCGGCAGTTCCTGTGTCAGGTTCAGGTTGGCCTCAAAAAAAGAATAGATGTTACCGATATCGGTCCAGTATCCCTCATACTGGTAACTGGCCACTTTGTATTGCTGGATCGATTGGGGAATGATCTCTTTGCCGAAATCCGTTGCCGTCGCGAACTCTGTCTGTAAAATATCAAACAGCAGGCGCCTGTTGAAAATATAAATGCCCATCGAGGCGAGGTAGTTTCTTCCCCTGGCCTTCATGGCCTCACCGGTATCACTGGTCCATTCGGGGAGCAGTTCCTTTTTGGGTTTCTCGATAAATGAAGTGATCACGCCGTCCGCGGATTTGAGGATGCCGAATTCCGGGGCCTCTCTTTGCCCGACCGGGATGGTGGCGATGGAAATATCGGCCCCTATCTTTTTATGGTTATCGAGCATGTCCGCAAAATTCATCTGGTACAACTGATCGCCGGAAAGGATCAGCACATACTCGCTGTCAAAAGGCTCCACATGCCGGAGTCCCTGTCGTACCGCATCGGCCGTTCCCTGGTACCAGGTGGGGTTATCGGGAGTTTGCTCCGCTGCCAGGATATCCACGAAAGCTTTGCTGAAGGCGCTGAAATGATAGGTGTTCTTGATATGCCGGTTCAGCGATGCGGAATTAAACTGTGTGAGTACGAACATCCGGCCGATCCCGTTGTTCAGGCAATTGGAGATCGGGATATCCACCAGGCGGTATTTTCCCGCGATGGGTACCGCGGGTTTGGAACGGCTGGCGGTAAGCGGATACAGTCTTGAACCGGCCCCTCCCCCCAGAATCACGCATAATATTTCCTTGGAATTGGTGATCACTTGCTTTGACATCAGTAATCGTTTTGAATTATTTCAGGCTTTTGTACAGGTCTATATATTGTTGCGCCGAACTGTCCCATGAATGATCGATCGTCATCATGTGTCCCCGCATCCAGCTATAAAGGTCAGGTTTATTATTATAAAGGTCAATAGCCCGGCCCACCGAATAGGTGATATCCCCCACGGAGGCCTGGTCGAACCGGATCCCGAAGCCCTGCCAGTCGCCCATATCCGTAACCGTGTCGTGCAAACCGCCCACGTTCCGCACCATCGGCACAGTGCCGTATCGCAGCGCGTACATCTGGTTCAGCCCGCAGGGTTCCACGCGGCTGGGCATGAGCAGGAAATCGGAACCGGCGTAGATCAGGTGACTGAGCGGCTCGCTGTACCCGATGTAGGAATTGTAATACCCGTGAAACTGGTGCTTCATCTGGTCCAGTTTATCCTCCAGTGCCGGATCACCCGACCCCAGCACCAGGAAATTCACATTGCCATGATGCTGGTAGATCGACTGGCTGATGGCATCCGGGAGCAGGTCGGCCGCTTTTTCTCCCACCAGCCGGCCGATAAAAGATACCAGCGGTTTGTCCGGGTCCAGGCCAAACTGCCCGGCCAGTTCTTTCTTATTCTTTTTCTTACCCTTGTCTACGAGTTCCTGGTCATAGTTCTTGATGATCATGGAATCCGTTTCCGGGTTCCATACATGGGTGTCAATTCCGTTCAGTATACCAAGACTTTTACCCTGCTCATATTGAAAAAGACGTTCCAGTCCGTTCGCAGATCCGCGGAGTTCACCCAGGTAGCTGTTGCTCACCGTGGTCACTTTCCAGGCGCACTTTACCGCCGAGGCAAGGGGATTGATCGTATTGTCCCAGTCCAGCATGCCCCATTTCCAGGAATCGAATGCGGGGAGGTAATAATATTTATCCCAGCCGATCCAGCCCTGGTACTGGGCGTTGTGCACGGTGAACACGGTTGGTATGTCGGCCATTTTTTGCCTGAATTCAAATGCATACTTAATCATAAAGGGAATAAGACCCGTGTGATGATCATGGCAATGGATCACATCGGGTTTATGCTCCCACCGGTTGATCCAGTCGCAAACGGCCACCTGGAAGGCCAGGAACCGCTCCGAATCGTCTTCGTATCCGTATATTTTTTCCCGGTCGAGCAATCCGTTAATATCAACCAGGTACAGGTCAAACCCCAGTTTATTCGTTTTTTCCTTGATCACGCTGTAATGAAAATGATGCGGGCCGATATGCTGGCCGCCTTCGTGTACGAGTTCCCACTGGTTCTCATAAAGGAATTTTGTGCGGTACATGGGCATCACCACTTTGGTCACGTGCCCCAGTTCCGCCTGGTACTTGGGAAGGGCCCCCACCACATCGCCCAGGCCACCCGCCTTGGCCACCGGGTAGCACTCCGCGGCTACATGAATGATCTCCATAAATTAAGAAAACAAGATTTTATTGAAATTAAGCCGTTTGCGCCTGATAACAAAACCCTGATGAAGGATGCCTGGTGGAATAATCAGGGAATTGAAACACCCTGAAGACACGGGGGATTTTTTTTATACAAGCTACCAACAGACGAACGCCCGTTTTTCCGGGACATCAAAAATTGTTATACATTCATCACTTTATCACTAATATCGATTGCAATGAGTCAACCAACCAAGCAACCCACCAATTACGGCGCGTTAAGCACCCTGGTACTTGTTTTCTTTTTCTGGGGATTTATCGCCGCCTCCAACGGCATATTCATTCCCTTCTGCAAAAGTCATTTCAACCTCAACCAGTTTGAGTCGCAGCTGATCGACTTTGCCTTTTATGCCGCTTATTTTGTGGGTTCGTTCATCCTGTTCCTGATCACCTCCATCAGTAAAATTGATATCCTGAATAAGATCGGGTACCGGCGGGGCATCATCTGGGGGTTGTTCATTTCGATAGGCGGCGCCCTGCTGATGATCCCGGCGGTCAATTCGGGATCCTACCCTTTCATACTCGGATCGCTATTCGTGATCGCCCTTGGTTTTTCCCTGCAGCAAACCGCCGCTCAGCCCTTTGCCATCATGCTGGGAGATCCTTCAACAGGTTCGCACCGGCTTAACCTGGGCGGGAGTGTGAATTCATTCGGAACCACGCTCGGTCCCCTGATTGTAAGCTTTGCCCTGTTTGGCTCGATTAAGGAAGGCGCATCCGCCGCGGCGGATATCAGCCAGATAAAAAATTTATACCTGATCGTGGCGGCGGTGTTCTTCCTCGCCGCGCTGATCTTCATCTTTACCAAGAAACTGCCCAAAACCGGTTTTGATGAACACGTGGAGCATAGTCCCAAGGCCGTTGGGAGTCTTTCCACCCTTACCCTGGGCCTGATCGGTCTGATCGTATTAAGCCAGTTCACCAGCCTCAGCAAACTATCCATCACCGGTATCTCCCTGGCCATGGTATTCCTGATACTCGCCTTTTCCTATGTTTCCGCCAGTAAAAAAGGAGACGGATGGGGCGCCATGAAATATCCCCAGCTGGTACTCGGGATGCTGGCCATTTTTGTTTATGTGGGTGTGGAGGTGACGATCCAGAGCAACCTGGGAGCCTTGCTTAAAACCGATGCTTTTGGCAATATTGATGAGGCGCATAATTCCAGGTTCATCTCCCTGTACTGGGGAAGCCTGATGATCGGGCGCTGGATGGGCGCCATTTCCGTATTCAACCTGAAACAGTCCACCAAAAAATTATTGACCATTGTAGTCCCCTTTATCGCGTTCGCGATCGTACTCCTGGTGAACATGGGCCGGGGCAACGATGTCAATGATCTCTGGATGTACGCGATCTGCATCGTGGTGCTTATCGCCGGCATTCTGTTCGGGCAGGAAAAACCGGTAAAAACACTAATCACCCTTGCCCTGTTGGCAACTATTGCCATGGTAGTGGGAATGATGACCAGCGGCATGACGGCCACCTACGCATTCATGAGCGGCGGGTTGTTCTGTTCCGTGATGTGGCCCTGTATTTTCTCGCTGGCAGTCGCCGGCCTGGGCAAATACACTTCCGAGGGATCCGCTTTCCTCATCATGATGATCCTGGGCGGAGCGATCATACCGCCTTTCCAGGGAGCGCTGGCCGATACGGGTATCGGTATACATGGTTCCTATATCGTGGCGGTGGTTTGTTTCGCCTACCTGGCCTGGCATGCCTGGCAAACACGCAGCGTACTGAAGAAGCAGGGACTGGATTTCGATCAGCAGATCGGCGGCGGTCATTGATCATATCAGAATTCTGAACAACGAATTAAGAAGTAAGAAATGGCTGCATACGCAATAGGAATAGATATCGGGGGAACCAATACCAAATTCGGGGTGGTTGACCAGCATGGGCATATCCTGGAGCAGGACCGTTTATTGACCAATGATCCCGACGGGGTTCAGGATTTTATCGATGCATTGCACGCGAAACTCAGCCCGATGATCGAAAAACACGGGGGCGCGGGCCAATTTGCGGGCATCGGGATCGGGGCTCCCAACGGAAATTATTATTCCGGCACCATCGAATACGCCCCCAACCTGAAATGGAAGGGGATCATCCCCCTCGCGAAGATGTTTACTGAAAAATTCGGAATGGAATCCCGGCTTACCAACGATGCCAATGCCGCCGCGATGGGTGAAATGATGTATGGCTGCGCAAAGGGAATGAAACATTTTATCGTGATCACCCTGGGTACAGGCGTGGGCAGCGGGATCGTGATCGATGGGAAGATCGTACTGGGACATGACGGGTTTGCCGGCGAACTGGGTCATACGATCATCCGTCATAACGGCAGACTGCATAAAGGAACCGGCGTGAAGGGAACCCTTGAGTCTTATGCTTCCGCGACAGGTGTGCGGGAAACGGCCATTGAAATGCTGACCGATAATCCAAATGTTGAAAGTTTGCTGAGAGATTATTCCATCAATGATCTGATCACGAGCCAGACGGTTTACGAGTGCGCCACGAAAGGGGATAAGATCGCCAACGATGTGTTTGAATTCACCGGGCAGATACTCGGCGAGGCCCTGGCCAATTTTGTGATGTTTTCCTCACCCGAAGCCATCATACTTTTCGGTGGTCTTACAAAGGCGGGCGACCTCATCATGAAACCAACCCGACAGGCCATGGAGGCGAACCTGATCCAGATCTTCAAAGGGAAAGTGAAGCTGTTATTCAGCGATCTGAAAGAGGCCGATGCGGCCATTTTAGGTGCTAGCGCACTTGTTTGGTGATGGAAACGGTTGACAGTCGACAGTCCACAGT
>CAYRHU010000130.1:0-5736 GCA_964424155.1 uncultured Chitinophaga sp. | reverse complement strand
CTCGGCTTGATCAAAGCGGCACAACGCTTTGACGAAACCAAGGGTTTCAAATTCATTTCTTACGCCGTGTGGTGGATTCGCCAATCGATACTGCAGGCGCTGGCAGAGCAGGGCAGACTGGTCCGCTTGCCTCAAAACAAAATTGGCACTTACAACAAAGCCAACAAGGCTTATATGGCTTTTGAGCAGGAACATGAGCGGGAGCCTTCCACGGAAGAACTGGCCGAATTACTGGAGATGAGCGAAACGGAGATCAACAACATCTTTCAGAGCAACACCCGTCATACCTCGCTCGATGCGCCTGTGCACGAAGCCGAGGACGTGGCTATGGGCGACCTCCTCGAGGGCAGCGATGATACTGATGATGATGTGATGAAGGATTCGCTCCGCAACGAGATCCGCCGCGTGCTGAAATCGCTCAGCCCCCGCGAAGCGGAGATCGTGAACGCTTATTTCGGTCTTGACGGAGAGAATGGGGTGACCATTGAACAAATCGGACAGAAATACGATTTGACCAAGGAACGTATCCGGCAGATCAAGGAGAGGGCGATCAAGCGTCTCCAGAAAGCCCGGTACAGCAGTGCGCTCAAAGCGTATTTGGGTTAATGAATCCGACAATAGGTTTTTAAGTACCGATCCCGCCCTCTTTATACAGGGCGGGATTTTTTTAACAGTCGCATCCAACATTTTGGAAGGCGGCCTGTTATTTTTGTACAAATATGAAGAGCCCCGCATACCTGTTAATCCTTCTTGTCATTTTCTCCCTCACGGCCTGTGAAAAGACCGTTACTTTCCGGCTGGATGAAACGGAACCCAAACTGGTGGTGGAAGCGAGTATTGAAAACGACCAGCCCCCCGTGGTTTTTCTGTCGAACAGCATAGGTTTTTTTTCAAGGATTGACCCGGCGACCTTATCCGGAAGCTTTGTGCATAACGCGGATGTGTACATGTCCAATGGCACCCGCACTCATAAACTAAAAGAATATACCCAGCCTGTCGGGGGCGGCTTCAACCTGTATTACTATTCCACCGATCCATCGAGCCCTTCCACTGCATTTAACGGTGAACTGAACCGGCAATACACACTCCGTATCGTAGCCGATGGAAAGGAATACATTTCCTCGACCCGAATACCCGATACCACCCGCCGAATCGACTCTTTATTCTGGAAACCGGCTCCGGCCGGCAACCCGGACAACAAAGTGTCGCTGATGCTGAGAGCTTTTGATCCGCCGGGTTATGGAGATTATATCCGGTATTTTACCCGGCGCAACAGCGAGATCTTTTACCCGGGTCTTAATTCCGTTTATGATGACCAGATCATCGACGGAACTTCTTACGAGATACAGGTAGAGCGGGGTGTGGACAGGAACAGCGGGAGCCTGGGGGAAGGGTATTCCTTTTTTGACAAGGGGGATACGGTAACGCTGAAACTCTGTAATATAGACCGGGATACCTATAATTTCTGGCGCACGATCGAGTTTAATTATGTCAGCGTGGGCAACCCCTTTTCCACACCTACAAAAGTGGCCGGTAATATCAGCGGGGGCGCCCTCGGTTATTTCGGCGGATATGCGGCTAAATTCCGTACGATCATTATTCCCCGCTAAAACCAACCGGCTACCCGAAATAAGCTTTCCGCGTGCGGTGACCCGCGTTACAAAAGGATTGACCAATTCCCACTAATTTTACCGGCCGGCAAAAGCCGCTTAAACGAAAAATAAATGGAAACCGCAGAAAGGATCAACTGCCTGATTATCGGATCAGGCCCAGCCGGGTATACCGCAGCAATTTATGCCGCCAGGGCCAACCTCAAACCCGTACTTTACCAGGGTATCCAGCCCGGTGGTCAATTAACCATCACCACCGAAGTGGAGAATTACCCCGGTTATGCCGACGGCGTACAGGGACCGGAAATGATGGTGCATTTTGAAAAACAGGCCGCGCGCATGGGGGCGGATATCCGTTACGGGCTGGCTACTAAAGTGGATTTGACTTCCCGGCCCTTTAAGGTGCAGATAGATGAGGAAAAATGGCTGGAGGCTCATTCGGTGATCATCGCCACCGGCGCTTCCGCCAAATGGCTTGGACTGGAAAGTGAACAAAGGCTGAACGGTTATGGTGTAAGCGCCTGCGCCGTTTGCGATGGTTTCTTCTTCCGCGGAAAAGAAGTAGCCATCGTGGGAGCCGGGGACACGGCCGCCGAAGAGGCCCTTTACCTGTCCAAATTATGCACGACCGTGCATATGATCGTCCGCCGCGACGCGATGCGCGCCAGCGCAGTGATGCAAGACAGGGTTTTGAATACGCCGAATATTAAAATCTACTGGAACTCCGAAACCGATGAAGTGATCGGTGACAAAAATGTCACGGCCGTACGGATAAGGAATAACAAGACCGGCGAAAAACAGGAGATCCCGGTCAGCGGTTTTTTTGTGGCCATCGGGCACCAGCCCAATTCAGATATTTTCAGGGGGATGATCGAAATGGATGAGGCGGGTTATATCAAAACCATTCCCGGAACTTCCAAAACCAGTGTGGAAGGAGTTTTTGCGGCCGGCGATGTGCAGGACAAGGTTTACCGCCAGGCGGTAACAGCCGCAGGCAGCGGTTGTATGGCCGCCCTCGATGCGGAAAGATACCTGAGCGCGAAAGGGATCCACTAATCAATCAGTTATGGCGGGTAACATGATCGTGGAACTGAAACAGGCGCGTTTTTTCGCTTACCACGGACTTTATCCGGAAGAGCGGAAAACGGGAAACTGGTTCGTGGTGGACCTGGCTGTTATGTACGAACCTGCTGATGAGTTGCTGTTCGGCATCGACTCCACGATCAACTACGCCGGACTTTATGCCATCGTAAAAGATCAGATGAACCAGCCGGCGGGACTGCTTGAATCGCTGGCTGCTGAAATCGCCGCGAAGATCAGGTCGGTCTTTCCTCAAACAAAAAAGATACGCATTTCCATTACAAAACTTCATCCGCCGATAGAACAATTCACCGGCCAGGTGGCTGTAACCTGGGAGAAAGAATATTAAAGCATCTTTTCAAAAGTCAATGAATTTATAATTGCCTGGAATAATGAAATACGGGAGTGTAAATGATTCAACCGGATTATCTTACCGCCTTCCCGGCATATAACCATTCAGGAGGAATACTACAACACTTTTTTCTTCCATTTACCGCTGCGCAGGTAGACAAATGAAAGGATGAACAAAATTCCCCAGTAGAGCAGTTCCGAGGCCCAGGCCCACACCAGGCCCAGGTTCCACACATGCAGCACGAGATAGATATAAATGGTATATGCCAGGATGGTGATCAGTTCGATGAGGAGATTCACCCGGGTATTTCCCGTGCCGGTTACGGAATTCAGCCATACGGTGGCCACCGACATCATGATCACGCCTGCCGAAACGATCCGGATGACCGGGATGGCGTCCGTGTCAAAACCAGGTGCCCGGTCGTACAGGCTGAGGAACCAGTCGGGAAAAATATTGACAAGCAGGCAAAGCGCCGCAGTGAAGCCAAGGCTTAGTTGCATGATCTTAATGATCAGGCTGATAACCTGTTCTTTTTTTCCCTGCCCGATGATATTACTCACCATGGCATTGGCCGTGCTCGCGAAGGCCCAGGTGAAAATGCTGAAAATGCCAATGATATTACGCATCATATTGCTGATGGCGAGCGGCCGTTCGCCCTGGTGTTCGATGAGAATATAAAACAGCATCCAGGAAAGAATGCTGATCAGGAACTGGGCTACCAGGGGTGAGGATTGCCGGAATACCAGGCCGGCCAGTACCGGGTCATATTTTTTTTGATGAAACAACCGGAACCGGTGGTGGAATTTTTTGAATATAACAATACATATCACGATCAGCAGCCCGGCCATTTCGGCAATGACCGAAGCCCAGGCTGCTCCATTAAAACCCAGTTGGGGCATGCCCCAATGACCGTAGATCAGCGTATAATCCAGCAGGATGTTCAGCCCCGCCTGCACCCAGAAACCGTATTTCATGTACCGGCTGTTGCTGGTGCTGACAAGAAGCGCATTGCACATCTGGAAGAAATACAGGAAAGGAATACCCCAAATGCGGATCTTTAAAAAATGGATCGCCTGGTCATATACTTCCCCGGAACGGATACTGGCGGAGAGTATCAGGGGACCCAGCAGGTAAGTGATCAGAACGCCCGCTACGGCGAAAAAAAGGGCGATCCATAATCCCTGCATAAATAACTTCCCGATCTCTTCCGGCCGGTTCTCACCCGCTCTTCTTGCCAGCAAACCCTGGAGACCGCTGTTCAACCCGTTGCCGGCCAGTGAAAAAATGAGGTAGAACACACCGGTGATTCCCGCGGTACCCAGTTCCGATTCCCCGAGTCCGCTGAGAAAGATATTGTTGACTACAAAATTGACCTGCGGTACCAATAAGGCGAGTGTTATGGGCAGCGCGATCCGGAGTATCTGCCGGTTACTTGTACCGACCTGTAATGTATTATTTGCGGAGGCGGAGTTCACTGTTGATGCATGTCGGTTTTGCGGATCGTTGTTGCTTAAGCGGGCAAACCTACGATAAATAAAATTTGTCTATTATTGCAGCAATTGAAAAAATTGAAAAGGATTTTTTACTGTACAACCGCGTCGGACAGTCATGGGATACTGCCGGTATTGAATATGCGGGTCGGGGAAAGACATCTGTCTTTCGGTGTATCGGATCATGCTTCCGGTCAGTTACATGAATTGTCGTACTGGACCACGGATGAACTGAATGGGGAAGAATTGGCAAGCCTTTTCCGGGAGCAAACAGCGCTAAAGGGTCCTTTTTACCAGGTGAAAATCTGCTACGATCATCCGGGCGGCATGCTGGTGCCCGCCACCGGCATCCGGCAGGAAGACGCCATCCTGCTTCAAAAAACACTTCCCTCCGCAGCGGATGCTTCCCTGTCGGTCTCTGAACGACTCGCCGAGTGGCAATTGTACAATGTTTATTCTGTTCCCGGAGATATTCATGAACGGCTTCTGTCAAAATTCCCCGGGGCCCGATTCTGGCATGAATCGACGGTCGGGTTGAAAAATATCCAGGCCGGGGGAAACACCGGTGTCCTGCGGGCCGATTTCAGGCACCATGATTTTTCCCTTATTGCCGTACGCGCCGGCCAGGTGCTGCTTGCCCGGAGTTTCGGTTACACAACACCGGAAGATGTATTGTATTATCTGGTGCGGGCCTGCCGGCAATATGCCCTGGTCCGGAATGAAGTGAGCCTGGAATTATCCGGTCTGGTGGACAGGCAATCCGCCCTGTACAATGAGCTTTACCAGTATTTCTCCCGGATAGGTTTCCGCGATAACCGCTGGATCCTTCCCGGGAATGATTATCCGGCGCATTATTTTACCTCGTTAAATGACCTGGCCCAATGCGTGTAATAAGCGGTACACTCGGTGGCAGGCGGTTCAACCCGCCATCCAGCATGCCGCATACCCGTCCCACAACGGATATTGCAAAAGAAGGATTATTCAATATCCTGCAGAATCATTTTGATTTTGAACAACTGCGAACCCTGGACCTGTTCGGTGGCACAGGCAGTATCAGCTACGAACTGGCTTCACGCGGTGTTCCCGATCTCACGATCGTGGAAAAAGATCCCGCGATGTATGAGTTCATTAAGAAAACAAGCGCGGATTTCCGCATATCCGGTTTGAGGACCTTGAAGTCGGATGTATTTAAGTTTATCCTGGG
>CAYRHU010000129.1:2617-5792 GCA_964424155.1 uncultured Chitinophaga sp. | reverse complement strand
TTCCGGGCCACTCGTAATTAGAGTTTTTTTGGGGGTGAGCTACTCCCAATATTTCAGCAGGAATATCTTCCGGCTCAACAATAAATCCCACCGGCAAATCAACCCGGTTCTTCCCTTTTAAAAAAATCCGAAAAAAATTTTGAGAAACCAATTAGTTGCATATATTTGCAACCGAACAGTTTCATATTTTAACCATTCCCGCTATGCGAAGAGACGTTTTCCAGGCCATCGCCGACCCCACCCGCCGGGCCATCATCGGGCTGATCGCCGTACACGCCATGACGCCCAACGCCCTGGCCGAACATTTCGAGACCAGCCGGCAGGCCGTATCCAAACACCTGCGGATCCTCTCGGAATGCAAACTGGTTAAACAGGAGCAAACGGGCCGCGAGATCTATTACCACTTCAACCCGCAAAAAATGAAAGAGGTCGCGGATTTTATCGAGCCGTTCCGGCATATGTGGGACACGAAATTCAACCAGCTGGAAAAACTGCTCAGCACAATGAAAAAAACAAAGAAATGAATACCAGCAAAACACAGGTCGTCAAAGACCTTAAAGCCAGATCGATCCTCGTTGCGAGGGAATTCAACGCGCCGCTCAAAAATGTATGGCGGGCCTATACCGAAGCCGAACTCCTCGACCAGTGGTGGGGACCCGCGCCGTGGCGGGCCGAAACCAAGTTCATGGATTTCTCCGTGGGCGGCTACTGGCTCTACGCCATGGTGAGCCCCGAAAACCAGAAACACTGGGGCCGGATGAACTACCTGGCCATCGACCCGATGAAGAGCTTTGATATCGAAGACGCTTTCTGCGATGAGAACGGCAATTTGAACGACCAGCTGCCCGTCTCCAAAGGACAGACCGTTTTCACCGTCACCCCCAACGGCACCAAAGTGGAATTCCGCATGACCTATGCCACCGAAGCCGATGTGCAGAAGATCGTGGAGATGGGCTTCGAACAGGGCATCAGTATGTGCCTGGACCAGCTGGAGGAATTGTTCAACCAAAACAAGATCTGATATGAACTCTTTGGCAGTACTCACGATCGCCTGCGGAGGAGCCTCTCTGTTCTGCCTGCTGCTCCTGCATTTCGTAAGCCCGGAGTTCAAACCTTCCTGGCGAATGATCAGCGAATACGCGCTGGGAAAACATAAATGGCTGATCACCGCTTTTTTCCTGTTATGGGGCGCCTGCTCCTTACTGCTCGCCGTACTGTTATGGGACAAAGTATCGGGCATATGGGCTAAAGCAGGCCTGATCCTGCTGCTCATCTCCGCGGTCGGGGAGATCATGGGGGGACTCTTCGATGTAAAACACAAATGGCATGGCATGGCCTTCGGGCTGGGCGTGCCCACCCTCCCCGTCGCGGCCCTGCTGGTCAGCTATAACCTCCCGGGCCGGGGCGATTGCCATTCCGTGTTACTATATTCCGCCCATGCCACCTGGGTCAGCCTGCTGCTGATGTCGGTGGCCATGGCATCGCTGATGTCGGGTTTTAAAAAAGCCGGCATGCAGATGACCCGGGATACGCCGCCGCCGGAAAAACTGCCGGAGGGCATGACCGCGTGGGCGGGCTACGCGAACCGGCTGCTGGTGCTTTGCTATGTGGGGTGGCTGATCGTGGCGGCACTTTGCTTTCCGGTTTATTGACATCTATCCGTTTGCCATTCATATATTCAAGGTCTGTTTAACCTGTAAAACGTCGTATGTTAGGTAAATGATCCCCTTTTCGTATCACAAGGTTCAGTTACGATTGTTGCCGGTTCTTTATTTACTATTTTACCCATCCGCCCTGTTTTCCCAGGTAAGCTTTGAACCGGTAAAAACACCTGTTGAATGGACTTCAAAACTGGCGAAGGCCGATAGCGCCATCCGGGCCGGTGAGTTTGGCACGATCCACAGCCTGCTCGTATTGCAGGATGGACGACTGGTATTCGAACAGTATTACAACAACTGGCCAAAAGATTCCCTGCATCAACTGCAATCCGCCACTAAAAGTGTGGTGGCAACCCTCCTGGGTTGTGCTATCAGGGAAAAATTCATTCGCAGTGTGGAGGAACCAATATATACCTATTTTCCGCGAACGGTATTCAGTGATCCCCTCAGGCGTAGGATACGGATCCTGGATCTGCTCACACAACGGCATGGCCTGGCCTGGCAGGAAGGCGACTGGAACAGCCCGGAAAACAGCTGGCGGAATGTTCTCTCAACTCCCGGCGACTGGTATGGACGAATCCTCGAAACCCCCATGGACACCCTGCCGGGAATAGTTTTCAATTACTCCAACGCGGCCCCGGCCCTGGTCAGTGCCATTATCCAAAAAGCAGCTGCCATGCGTATCGATAGTTTCGCCATCCGGTTCTTATTCAAAAAACTGGGCATTCAGAAATACTGGTTCTGGCCAGGCAACGGCGGCCCCTCCAGGAACGGTATGGCGCTGATCAGCCTTACTTCCCGCGACATGGCCCGGATTGGACAGTTGTACCTGCAGGAAGGATATTGGGAAGGTCACCCGGTCATTCCTCCTGAATTCGTATCCCTGGCCACATCACCAGTTGTAAAAGCAGTCGGAAGAAACGGATATTATAAACAATATGATTATGGATTTTTCTGGTGGATCAATCCGGTAACCACCAATAACAGCTATTCCGAAGTTTTCCTGGCTCGTGGCGCTGGCGGGCAAAACATCATAGTTGACCGTAAAAGAAAATGGGTGGTAGTGATTACTGCATGGAATATGCAACAGCCGAATAAACCGCAGATGATCTATGATAAATACCTGGGAGGATAGTTGAATAAGGTTGAACGATTGTTCAGATTCAATTAAACCAGCATTTAAATGTCATTCAACATCCTATCATAGATCAAAACTCAAAATCCCTCCGCTGCATATTCCATCGCACCCCGAAACTGATCACGGAAACATTGTTGCTGGTAACCGGTGGCGTGGTGGTTTCCTCTCGGCGAAAGAGGGCATTCAATTCAAGGAAAAGATTTTCCCTTAACTCATAGGAAAGAAGAAAAGATCCGTAGAGTACATTGGTGGCCCAGCCGCTGCCGATATTGTAGCCGTAATCGCCCTGCCGGTAGGGCTCCCGGTTGGGGAGGAAGATGTTGGAACCATAGCTGCGGCTGCTGCTGTCCCTCCCCTGTTTGTAATAGATCAGTTTGGC
>CAYRHU010000129.1:0-2517 GCA_964424155.1 uncultured Chitinophaga sp. | reverse complement strand
TTCACTTCGGATAACAGGAACTCATCCAGCATCAGCTGCCCGTACACCTGGAAGCGTTTGGGCAGGTTGGCCTTGAAGTCGATCCCGATAATGGAATTGTCAAAGCTTCCGTTCTGCTGCTCGATGCTGCGGTAAAAGATGATCGGGTTCAGGTAACCGAAATCAAAGCGGTTCTGCCGGCCGAATACCACTCCTTCAAACAACCCGATGTTCAGCCATTTGGTGACCCCGATATCGAGATGGTGCATCGCCGCGTATTTTTTCGGCACCAGCTGGTTGGGCGAAGGCGGGATGGATGAATGAAGCTCCATGAAAATATTCTGGTAATTCAGTCGCCAGATCCGGGTGTTCAGTTTCAGGAAAAGATTGTTGGTCCCGAAATCACTTAAGAACATGCTCCGGTAACCCGCCCCAATAAAGTTGCGGTCGTACCCGAAGGCGACATCGATGTATTTCGTGACATTGAAAGTGAAATATCCCCTCGCTTCGAAATAATCCAAACCCGTGGGAGTCTTGAACGTCTTATACAAACCATGTCCCGGCACCGCCCGGCGGTCGCTCACCCACTGTCGCACATAAGAGGGGTCGCGTTCCTGGTTGTCGGTGATATAGGAGTAGAAACCGATCTTGCTGGCCAGTTTGCCGCGGATGTATACTCCCCTTGTGTTGAGGAAAAGGTTTTCATCGCTGTTGTTCTCCTTCGACAGTGTATACTGGAACACGGGGTTCACGATAAGGTCGAAATCCTTTACATGCACTTCATAGAGATTGGCCGGGGTTTTGTAAAAATTCTTCGCGATCGGTTTTTTGCTCCGGTAATTCATCCGGTCGCCCTCGGCCACCCATTCCAGGTTGTTCATATTCAGGCTGCGGATATTGTAGGCGTCCACTTTGGAGAGCTTCACCCCGGGTTTTTGCGCGTACTGGTTCACCGCGGCCATGACATGCCGGCGGCTGAAGGGCCTTGTTTTGGAATAATTAAAGAAAGAATCGGTGCGACTTTTGATCTCCAGCCGCTCCATCAGTATATTGGCCTTATCTCCCGGGGGGAGATAGGTGGTCTGCGAAAAAAGGGAAAAGGGTATAAGGATAAGGGCCAGTCTTACAAGGGTTTGTTTAACTTGCATGGGGTTTGGTTTTGGTCATAAGAACCATGGAACAAGATATGCAAAATTACATCATTAAGAATATACAGGTTGTCAATGAAGGACAGATAAGAAATGCAGATGTGTTGATAACAAAGGGGCGGATCGAAAAGATCTCGCCACAGATATCAAAGGTCAGCGCAGATTGTATCGAGATCAACGGCACCGGTCAATATTTATTCCCCGGGTGTATCGACGACCAGGTGCATTTCCGTGAACCGGGGCTCACGCATAAGGCCACGATCGGCACCGAGGCCAAAGCGGCGGTGGCCGGGGGCGTGACCAGTTTCATGGAAATGCCCAACACTGTACCCAACACGCTCACGCAGGAACTGCTCGAAGACAAATACGCGATCGCATCCCGCAGCTCGCTGGCCAATTACTCCTTTTACATGGGCGTAAGCAATACCAATGCGGAGGAGGTGCTGAGGATCAACGCGAAGAAAAAAGACGTATGCGGCATCAAGATCTTCATGGGCAGCAGCACCGGCAACATGCTGGTGGATAACCCGAACACGCTCGATAAAATTTTCCGCGAAACCGAACTGCTGATAGCCACGCACTGCGAGGATGAAAGCGTGATCAGGAGAAACCTGGAACGGATCAAAAAAGAAGGCCGGGAACTCAGCGCCGCCGATCACCCGCTGATCCGTGATGAGGAAGCCTGTTATGAATCCTCCCTCTACGCCATCCAGATCGCCAAAAAATACAATACGCGGCTGCATGTTTTTCACCTCAGCACCGAAAAGGAGATGCAGCTGTTCACCAACATGCTTCCGCTGAAGGAAAAGCGTATCACCGCCGAAGTGTGCGTTCACCACCTTCATTTCACCAGCGACGATTATGCCCGCCTGGGCAACCGGATCAAGTGCAACCCGGCCATCAAGGCGCCGCATAATAAAGAAGCCCTCTGGAAGGCCCTGCTCGACGACCGGCTGGATGTGATCGCGACGGATCATGCGCCGCATACGCTGGGTGAAAAATACCTCACCCCCAACCCCTCTCCACAGGTGGAGAGGGGCGAACTGAGCCCTTATGAAAAAGCGCATGCGGGATTGCCCCTGGTGCAGCATCCGCTGCAGCTCATGCTCCACTACCATCAACTCGGCCGTATCTCCTTTGAAAAGATCGCGGAGAAGATGAGTCATGCTGTGGCGGATTGCTTCCGGGTAAAAGACCGTGGCTATATCCGCGAAGGCTATTTTGCCGACCTGGTGATGGTGGACCTCAGCAGACCTTATATTGTTTCGAAAGAAAACATTCTTTACAAATGCGGCTGGAGCCCGCTCGAGGGATTCGAATTCCCGGCCCGCATTACACATACTTTTGTGAACGGGCATTTGGTTTATGGAAATGGTATTTGGGATGAATC
>CAYRHU010000128.1:0-5911 GCA_964424155.1 uncultured Chitinophaga sp. | reverse complement strand
CGGAGGAGGATAAAAAAGGATTTTAAAGTAGAATGCTAAATGTTAAATGCTAAATGTTGAATAAACGTAATGTTGACCTATTTAACATTTAGCACTTAACATTTAAAATTCTATGTGTCAGCCGCCCGGAAGACACCGGCCGCTAAACAATTTTCCCGCGCAGCGCTTTGGCCACGGCTTCGGATTTGGAATGAACCTGGAGTTTTTTGTAAATGTTTTTGATGTGGACGTTCACCGTTTCGATACTGATAAAGCAGGTATCGGCGACCATTTTATAACTCATCCCTTTCACCAGGTAATGCAGGATTTCTTTTTCCCGTTCTGTCAGGTTGAATGATTCGGTTTGTCCTTTTTCCGGTTTGTCACGCACCATTTTCAATACCCGGCTGGCTACCGAAGGGGTCATCGGGCTCCCCCCGTCGGCGACCTCCCGGATGGCATCCAGCAATTCGGCCGGGGCTGTATGTTTCAGGATATAGCCTTCCGCACCGGCGCAGATGGAACGGAAGATCTTATCGTCATCATCAAAAATGGTCTGCATCAGGATCTTTCCTGAAGGATATTCTTCCCGGATCAGCGAAACGGCTTCGATACCATTCATGCCGGGCATTTCAATATCCATCAGGATGACATCCGGCCTGGCCACGGTAATATTCCGGAGCAGGTTATTACAGTTTGGAAAAGCGCCCGTGCAAACGAATCCCGGTGTGCCCCCTATCAGGGCTTCCAGTCCTTCCCGAAGGCTGCGGTTGTCTTCGAATATCGCTACACGGATCATACCTGATCAGCTGGTTTTAAGTGTTAATTCAATCCCTGTTCCTTCACCCTGGCCTGACTGAACCAGCAGCTCGGCATGGATCTCCGCCGCCCTTCTTTTCATATTCATTAACCCGTTTCCCTGTGATTCTGCATTCACCGGGATCCCCCCGCCGTTATCCTTTATCCGCAATACAATGGATTTATCCTGCTGCAGGAGTGCGATGGCCACCCGGGTGGCGCCCGAATATTTGATGAGGTTGGTGACGGCCTCCTTGAATACAAGGTAAAAATTCTTCCTGACCTGCATGGGAAGCGAGATCCGGTTGAGTTGCTCATCCACTTCAAACGTGTATTCCACTTTTTTCGCTTTCAGTAACTGGTGGGCGAATGATCGCATGCGGACGATGATCTTTTCGAATGGATCATTGGCGGGATTGATAGTCCAGACAATATCACTCATGCTTTCCACGATCTTCCGGGAATGCTCACCGATCAGGTCCAGTGCGGGAATGGATTTTCCTGCCTGCTGCTTCGCCACTTCACTGTAGATCGAAATACTGTTGAGCGTGGAGCCAATATCGTCGTGCAGGTCGCTGGCAATATTATTCCGGATCGCCTGCATCCGTGCCATTTGCCAAAGGCGATACCGGTAAATGCCGTACAGGATTAGCACAAAGGCAACAACGACCAGAGCAAAAAACCAAATGGTTTGCGTAAATGGCGGAATGATCACGACAGGCAGGGCCGATACAACAGGAGAATAATCGCCAAACCCATTGGCCGCTCTTGTCAGCAGGGTATATTTTCCCGGGGAAATTTTTGAAAAAGTCAGTTCGGGACTTCCTTCTATCCTGTTCCAGAGTGTGTCGCCGCCGCTATACATGGTGTATTCATAATGAATTTTCTCCTGGTTGATAAGGGAAAGTTCCGAAAGTTTGAAATGCAGGCTCCTGTATCCGTTATATTTTAACCGGAGCCAGCCGCGCTGATAAAGGGAATCAAGCCGTAAATTATTGTTGTCGACCATAATCCCTGAGAATGCGACAGGTCCGGGTTTCGCCGCCGCATGAATTGAATCCGGATTGAACAATACAAATCCTCCAGGCGTATTTGACATTAATACGATCTCTCCTTTTTCATTCACCGGGGGCGGACAATTGAATTCAGAAAGGGGCCAGGTAAAATCACGGTGGACCGATAAACGTTTTTGCTGGCCGGTGACCATGTTTTGCAGGTTGATCTCAAAGGGACTGATACAGCAAAGCCAGTCCTGATACCGGAGTACTCCCACCTGTGTTTCATAAGGCAACCCGTCCAAAAACAAATCACTGAGCATCGTAATGGAATCATTTGCCGGATTCAGCAACGCACCCGACATATTCAGTTTCAGGTATACCCGCGACGGGTCAAACGGAAATAACTGGTATACCGCGCTGGGCAGGCAATTCGTATTGTCGAGGCAGCCCCTGATGATTTTTTTAATTTTTCTTTCCCGTAGGTCGACTTTATACATTTCCTTTTCGCCGATAAAACTTATCCAGAAACTGGAACTGGCCTTATCCAGAAGGGTGGGATAATCATATCCCTTTATTCGACTGATGGTATAAGGCGCTTTTTCCCGGGGATGATAAATGAACACCGAATCCAGTGCGTCCAAAACGGGATCATAACTGTACAAATACCCATTGGAAAGCAACCAGTAAACATTTTTACCGTCCGGCGCTCCGTACCGCCATACCCGATGCCGGAAACCGAGGGGCGCCGCTTCCGCTTTCAGCGTAGCCAGGTCCACCCGGAAATCCTGTATAACCACATTACGGAAATCCAGCGGTTCCGTTTCAACCCGCAGCATCGCCATGTATAATTTCCCTTCCTGGCTTACAGGCCGGAAATAGGCCGGGTATTCCTTCCACTGATCGTTGAAAATCACATCCCTGATGTGCAGGTTTGCATCCAACCGGATCAGTTTTGGCCGACCCGGGTTCTCCTGCAACAGCAAATAACCGTCGCCGGGCCCTTTTATAAAAAAGATATTCCTGAAGGGCGTGCCTTTGATTACATCCCGGTTAATAAAATCAGCAGGCGTGATTCCCCCGGGAAAATTTTTTTCAAACGGAACCTGGGTTACCTGCTGATTCCTTTTGCAGAGCATGGATAATCCTCTTTCTCCGAGGATCCAGAACAGAATGTCCTCCCCGCTTTTTGCATCCGCAAAAACTTGTTCGGCCAGCATCCATGCCATCCTGCCCGGCAACAGCAGGGTCGCGCTGTTTCCCAGGAATTCAGACTTCCGGATATCTTCCCCGAGTTTTACGATATATTTCCCCGCTACCAGGATCCATTCATTCCTGTCGCGGTCAATCTTGACGCGCAGGACGGGCAGCCGGCTGACCGCATTCGTATCGGCCCTTACGTTCAGATCACCTTCGAAAGAATAATAACTGCTTTTCCCGCTTGACAAAGAAAATTTTTCCAATATACCCGCTGGCCCGTAACAAAGCATCAGCGCGTCTTCCTTCGGGGAATAAGTGATGGCCGTAATTTTTTTACCATTCCAACGCCCGGCCGCAGCGGGAAAAATCTCCCCTTTCCATGATCTTTTTACGGTTCCCGTGGCGGGATCATAGAACCAGATGCCCTTGTGTTCCAGGGTCAGTCCCCAGTAATGTCCTGCCCTGTCTGTTGTTATCTCCACTTCATTGTCCAGGTTTTGAACATGGATATGTTCAACGCTGTCAATGAAGACATGATTCACCTCTCCCGTTTTCCAGTTAAAAACGTAGAACCCTTCCTTTACTACGGAAACCAGGAGGAAATTGTCCGGTCCGTTACTTATACAATTCGTAGTGTTCGGGAGAATCCGGGCGCCCGGGAAACGATGCGTAGCCTTTATGAATTTTTCCGCCTGCCGGTCAAACAGAAACAGTCCTTCGGCGGTAGCCAGCCACACAGTGCCGTCACTGGTCACTTCAAGTTCATTTATCCGCAGCGGAATGGAACGGCCGTTGGCCGCCTTGAAATCATAATCCTTCCAGGTAACTCCATCAAAGGAAGAAACCCGGGAGAGACTGTGAAACCAGTATAACCCGGATTTATCGCGGATGACTTCACTGATATCGGACCGGAACCGGTCGTAGTCTTTCAGATTAGTGACGACATAGTCATCATTCACATTTTTAACCGGAAAAGTTTGGGAAATCCCGCTGAAGCAGGCGAAAGGCAATACCAGGAAAAGCAGCCGTTTCATACAATAAAGTTATCCGAATAATTCAACCTCCCAATAACATGTATATGGTATTCTTACCCCCGTACCGGCAGGAATTAACAGGATCCGGGTATTGACTCCGGGCCGAGTTGATACGAGATTTGTTTCAAGAAGGAAAAAGTGAATACGGTCCCAACAAATAAACCTGCAATTATCATTTCTAAATAAAACTCAACCAATCATGAAACAGAAATTGATGCTGGCATTTATCCTTACTGGTTTCTTGTCAGTCGCCTTTCACAAAAAACCGGTAAACCAGGAATCCATGCAACAGGAAGCCGCGACTGAACCTGCCTGCCGTTTTGAGGGATCGTATATCCTGGAACCCGCCGGCGGGGCCGCCACCTATGGACTGGATATGGCCCTCCCGCTCGATGCGAAAAACGAAAGAGTGGCCCTGATCCATGAAGTAGCCAATTACGATGTGACTTTCGGCGGCACATTCCCCACCGCGGTACGGCTGACTTCCGGTCATGGAGAAGCTGTCCGTACCGGACCCCGGACATTCGATTACACGCTTTACTTCTGGGCGCTGGATAATAATAACCAGCGGGTGGCCATCCTGGTCAGCAGCGGAACCAAACAGTTCCCCGAATCGGATTGCAACACCTATATCACGACCGGGGGCATGCTTTCGGTATTTCCCGCCTGGACGGATGCAGACAAGGACGGATATCCTGATAAAGGGCAATCACCGAAGATCTGCCTCCCTCTTACCTGCAAAGCAAGGAGGAGTACTGTATTACCCCCCTGTAAACCCTGATCTAATGATTATTAAATTAACCTCAAAAAACCTTGTTATGAAAAAAATCGTCCTGCAAGGGGCGCTGTTCAGCGGCATGATTATCCTGGCAGCTTCCTGTAAGAAATCAGCGGATCGCATCGCCGATGTACCGGCTGATCCCGTAATGAAAACAGCGAAGGTACCCGAAACACTGAATGCGGATTTTTCACGCGGATTCGGTATCAACAATTCCGGGGCTGTCACCGGATCGGTGCGGCTGGCCGGCGGGCAAACAGTCGCTTTCCGCATAAAGAATAATGATATCTGGTATTCCGGCGAAGAAGTGAAACCCAACGGCCTGCCCGAAATCAGTTTCTCCATCAACGATCCCGGTGATGTGGTCGGTTCAAAAGTAAGTGGAGCCGGAATAGCGCCGATGCTCTGGCGGCATGGCAACGCTTACGAATTGCAGCCCCTGCCCGGTCAGCAATACGGGGAAGTGTATGATATCAATAATCGCGGCGTCATGGTCGGTGAATCACTGAATGGAAACTTTGTTGCCCCCACCACCATGCGCGCCACACTCTTTCGCCTCGACGGGCCCCCGGTTGATCTCGGGACACTGGGAGGAGCGAAGTCATCGGCTACGGCTATTAATGAGGAAGGGGATATTGTCGGGGTGGCTGAAAACGCCATCGGGCAAACGCATGCCTTTCTTTATAAAAACGGGATCATGCAGGATCTTGGCACACTGGGCGGCACTATTTCAAACGCGAATGGTATCAATAACCGCGGGGAGATTGTGGGTCGTTCCACCCTGGCCGGCGGGCAGATACGCGGATTTTATTATAAAGACGGCGTGATGCAGGACCTCGGCACTCTGGGAGGCGCCAGTTCAGTGGCGTATGATATCAATGAACGAAGCGAAATCGTTGGATTCTCCCGGATCGCCACCGGGCAGGCGCATGCTTTCCTGTATAAAAACGGCGTAATGTATGATCTCGGCGTATTGGATGGTGTGGAAAGCCGCGCGCACCGTATCAATAACCGGGGGGAGATTGTTGGTCAGTATACCAGGGCCGATGGAAGCGTTCATGCCTTTATTTACCGCGACGGGCAAATGACGGCGATGTAATCTGAATGATAAATTTTTCAATGTTAAA
>CAYRHU010000127.1:0-5930 GCA_964424155.1 uncultured Chitinophaga sp. | reverse complement strand
GAAGAGGATGTGGTCATCACTATCTCCCACCTCGGGTATATCAAGCGCACTCCGGCCGATGAGTACCGGGCGCAGCGCAGGGGAGGACGGGGCGTGCTGGGCGGCCGCACCCGGGATGAGGATTATATCGAGCACCTGTTCGTGGCGTCCACGCACCACACCATGCTGATCTTTACGGAAAAGGGACGTTGTTACTGGCTTAATATCTGGGAAATCCCGGAAGGGGAGAAGACCGGAAAGGGAAGGGCCATTCAAAACCTGATACAACTGCCGCCGGACGACAAGGTAAAAGCGATCATCGATGTAAAGGATCTCAAGGATGAAGTATTCGTAGGGAGTCACAATATCGTTCTCTGCACCCGCAAGGGCATCATCAAGAAAACGGCGCTGGAGGATTTCAGCCGGCCCCGTCAAACCGGTGTCAATGCCATCACCATTGTGGAAGGAGATGAGTTGCTGGATGCCCAGCTCACCGATGGCTATTCCGAGATCATGATGGCGGTGAAAAGCGGGCGCGCGATCCGGTTCTCCGAAGATAAAGTGAGGGCCACGGGCCGCGGCGCCATCGGGGTGGCGGGTATCGAAGCGGATGAGCCCGGTGATGAAGTGGTGGGCATGATCTGTGTAAACGCCGAAGAAAAAGCATCCAGGACCGTGCTGGTGGTCAGTGAAAAAGGATTTGGCAAAAGAACCCCGATCGATGAATACCGGTTCACCAACCGCGGGGGCAAGGGCGTGAAGACGATCAACGTTACGGAGAAGACGGGCAGCCTGGTGGGTATCCTGGCTGTTACGGAAAAAGAAGACCTCATGATCACCTGCAAAAGCGGGGTCACCATCCGCATGCCGGTGAGCGGTATCAGCGAACAGGGAAGGGCCACGCAGGGCGTGAAACTGATCCGGCTCGATGAGGGTGATGAGATCGCCGCGATCACCAACCTCGAGGACCAGGAGCAGAACGGGAACGGGTATCACCGGAACGGGGAAAACGCAACCAACGGCGCTGAAAACACATCTTCCGAAAGTTAAAAACCTATAAAATAAGCAAAATGAAAAAAATCTTTTTCCTGTTCCTGGCTGTTTCATTCGCCCGCATGGCCATTGGTCAGAACTACGATCAGATTAAGACCATGGTCACCCTGGGTCAGTATCCGAAGGCCAAGGAGGAACTGGATAAAAAAATGGGGGACGCCAAGTTTACCAGCAAACCCGATGCCTTTATGCTGAAAACCGCGATCTACTCGGCGCTCGCCATGGATAATGCCGTAAAGACCACTCCCGCGGGTGAGCAACTGGCCCAGGATGCGGCCGCCGCTTTCAGCAAATACCGCGATATGGATAAATCACTGGCGCTGATGAGCGATCCCATTTACCAGAACGGCCCCATCAACCTGTATTCATTTTTCTATTCGGCCGGGTATAATGATTATAATACCAAGAGCTGGGCAAAGGGGCTGGAGAAACTGAAACTGGCCGTTGAGTTTTCCGATCTGCTGATCTCCCGGAAGATCATCCAGGCCGCGCTGGATACCAATGTGCTCATCCTGGCGGGCATCACGGCGGAGAATAACAAGAGCATGGATGATGCCGCGCTTTATTACGGTCGCCTGGCCGACGCGAAGATCCCGGGCCCGGATTATGAGGCCGTTTACCGTTTCCTGGTCAATTATCATTTTGGCAAAAAGGATATGGCCGCGTTTGAAAAATACAAGGCGCTGGGCAAGGAGCTTTATCCCAACAGCGAATATTTCACCTATGACAAAGTGGATTTTGCGGCCGGATTGATGGACAATTTCAACGATAAAGTAAAAGCCGTGGAAGAGGTGCTTGCTTCCGATCCCAATCATTATAAAGCTAACCAGGTGCTGGGCGAGATCATTTATGACACGCTGAACTCGCTTAAGGAAGGCGCCGTGCTGCCGGCCAACGCAGCGGAACTGGAAGTGAAGATGGTGAATGCATTTAAGAAAGCCGCTTCGCTGAAACCGGATTCGGAATTGCCCTTCCTGTTCATGGGCGATCATTTTATCAATAAGGCGGTTAAAGTGAACGAGGCCCGTTCGGCCCATGCCGCCGATATGAAGGCCCGGACCAAACCCGGCACCATGGCCTCCAAGGAAGATGTGGCCAAGCGCGACCAGCTGGATAAACAATATGGAGAGGCGCTGGAAGCCGCAAGGGAGCCCTATGAGAAAGCCGCCGAGATCTTCAGTACCAAAACAGAAATGCAACTCCGCGACAAGCAGCAGTACAAGAAAGCCTGCAATTACCTGGCCGATATTTTCGCATTCAAAAAAGCGCAGGCCAAAGGCAAACCGGCCGACCAGGCGAAATACGCGGCGGAGGAGAAGAAGTGGAATGACCGGTATGATAGCATTAAATAATTTTAAGTTTGACAGAAAAGGAAAGGAGCCGCTTTTAAGCGGTTTTTTTCTTTGGAAGGAATCAATTTATCATCACCGCTATTAGTTTAGATTCACTTTACTTAACATAAAAGTTAGTTATTGGCAAACCAACAATAAATGACGGATTTGCCGGATACGATTTTCCCGCACTTATGCGCCCCGGTTTATTAAAAGGGAAAATCGTATCCGGCAAATCCGTTCTTCCATTTCTCTGTTGGTTTCGACAATAACTCTATATTATGTTACACAGGTTGGCCGAAGGGCGGCCGGGATTGATTAAGTTTTCTCCCAATCAATCCCAATGAAGGGCGGGCCGATCGGGCGGTGCCGGGTGGCAGCGGGGGAGAAAAAATATAAAAGGGAAATGCGAGGTGGGAGCCGAGCTAAACTTAAAATTTAAGGCGCACCAAAAATAAAATGTGAAAGTAACAGAACAACTAATCCTGCAATAATAGCCGACCACATGGGATGTTTAGATATTATATTCGTAAACCGCGCTATCTTTTTTATGGCGGTTTGGCTCATAGCCGTTGGTTTCGGCTGGGCCATGGGGTTTTCTGCAGGTCGTAAATCATCTGCTAAGTCCAGATAATCTACTACAAATGCTTCAATTCCCATTTGGTGAACCTGCTTAAACGATTCCGCTGAAAGACCATAAGGCCGATAAGTTGAGCTTCTATCGAAGTCAAAAAGCCCTGAGCTTTCCATTATTGATTCAGCGTATTTCCTTTCAGTGGAATTCATGCCAGTAGCAAATATTCGCGCAACATAATCCCGGGATTGTTTCTTGTATAGGTAACCGATGGCATGTGTTAGTATATCCCGTTCATTTTTCGGATCTCCGTTGAATACGGTCAATGGGTCATGATTTCCCAATTGTGCCATTACGAAGTAGTTTCCTCTAAAGTATCGTATTAGTTCTCACGAAAGAAGCGGGGCCATATTTTTTCTCTTCCCGGCGGGCTGGGCTGTGCGCCTGTTTAACATAATATAAATTATAGGAATAAAGATTACCTTTTTATGGGTATTGCCCCGGCACAACTGTTGCCGTAGCTTGCAGTATATAAATAATAAGAAACCTGCCATGAAAAAGCTTTTTCAATTTATTATCGTCGCCCTGGTTGCGATAACCCTATTTGCCTGCAACGGCGCGGAAACAAAAGCGGATAACGGGACACAAAAAGATAAAAGCGAAATGAAGGGACTGGAAACCGTTCCGGAGGATAAAATGCCCGAAAACCAGTCCGCCGCCTCCGCGCAGCCGGATACGCTGGCATCCAGTACCGGCGGGAACGAGATTTTATCTAAGATCGACTCTTACCTGGTTTCCAAAAATGACCTTGCAAAGGCCGCTGTGACCATTACGAACACCCTGTCCAATATCAGCTTCCAGAAAGCGATCGTGGAAATCACGTTCCTGGATGCAAACGGAAAAGCGATCAAAAGCGAATATTTCACCATCCAGAACATTGAGCCCGGCGATATCGAAACCATTAAACTCGCCCCGCCGGAAAAAACGGTCTCCCTGGAAACACATATCGTAAAGGTCAAAAGCAATGCCCTCACCAACGGCCAGATGGTGCTGGCGGGCACCCATTTTGAAGAAGGGAAATGAACCTGGCGAAAGCAATAGTAAAAGACCACAGCAAGGCCCAGTGCAACCGTATCATCAATTATGTCGGCCAGGACCCAGAACGATTGGATGAACTCGTGAATTTGTTCCTGGAAGGCGATGCAGTGAAAAGACAAAGAGCCGGCTGGCCCCTGGGTTATGTCGCCATAAGGTATCCCCACCTGATGCGTAAATACTTCGGGAAACTGATCCGCAACCTGCAGCGCCCGGGATTGCATGATGCGGAAAAAAGAAATACGGTCCGTTTACTCCAGTACATGGACGTACCCAAATCTTTTCACGGCGTGCTGATGAACACCTGTTTTGCTTTTATTTCCTCCCCGGCCGAGACCCCTGCCGTAAAAGTTTTTTCCATGACGATCCTGCATAACCTGTGCAGGCATTACCCGGATATACGGGCCGAATTGCGGCTGGTGCTGGAAGATCAATGGCAACAGGCAACTCCCGCATTCCGCGCACGGGCTAAAAAAATTCTCAAAGAGATGTAGCCGGGTTTCCTCATTTTTTCCTGTCAAATTCCTTAAAGATCAGGCGCAGGTTCTGGTCGTAGGTAACATAATTATAAAGCCAGTTAACGAATACGAAGAACCGGTTCTTCACACCGAGTATCAGCATCAGGTGCAGTCCCATCCAGATCATCCAGGCTAGGAAACCGCCCAACCGTAACCGGGGTTTGGGAATATCCACTACGGCCAGGTTCCGGCCCACAGTGGCCATGGAACCCTTATCACGGTATTCAAATTCCGCCTGTTTACCCGTATCCACCCCTTTTACCATTTGCCGGAATTGACTTGCCAGCATATCGGCCTGCTGCATGGCTACCGGCGCCACCTGGGGCAGCCCTTTCGGATATTTCGGGGTTTCCATATAGGCAAGGTCGCCGATTGCATAGATATTCTCCTGCCCCATTACCAAACATTGCCTGTCCACTTTTATCCTGTTTCCCCTGGCAATCATCGTATTATCAATACCCTCCGGAATATTTCCTTTAATACCCGCGGCCCATATAACGGTGGCTGATTCTATGCTACTCCCGTTATTCAACAGCGCCCTATGGCCGTCATAATCCTGCAGAAGCGTGTTGGTCATCACTTCCACCCCCAGCCTGGCGAGGTATTTCATCGACCGGGCGGAGGATTGTTCGCTCATCGCGCCCAGCGTCTTCGCGGTTCCTTCCAGCAGGATGATCTTCATGCGGGAAAAATCCAGTTCGGGGTATTCTTTCGGAAGGATATATTTTTTCATTTCCGCAAGAGCGCCGGCCACTTCCACGCCTGTGGGTCCGCCCCCCACCACCACGATCTGCATCAACTCTTTCAGTTCCTCTTCATGATGTGTGGTGAGCGCCTTTTCAAAATTCCGGAGTATGCGGTACCGCAATTGGAGGGCTTCCACGGTGGATTTCATCGGGAATGCATGGCGGGCCAGGCGTTCGTTCCCGAAAAAATTGGTGTCGGCGCCGGTGGCCAGCACCAGCCTGTCGTAACCTATCTCTTCCGCATCGGTAACGATAACACGCCGCCCGGGATCAACCCGCTGCAATGAGGCCAGGCGGATCCGGAGATTCCTGCTTTTCTGAAACACTTTGCGCAACGGAAAGGAAATATTGCTGGCATCAAGCCCGGCCGTGGCCACCTGGTAAAAAAGCGGCTGGAACTGGTGATAATTGAAGCGGTCCACCAGCACCACGTCGAAACCGGTCCTGTTATTAAGCTTCCGGGCGAGACGGAGTCCCCCGAATCCGGCGCCGACGATCACGACTTTCATACGCGTGTGATTTACGGGACAAAGTTACCCTATTTTCAATAATTACTGAAAATATAAAATTTTTGGTACTGCCCGGGTTTGAAATGGTTGAACCACATAGGACATAGTGCACATAGATAATCACA
>CAYRHU010000126.1:0-5930 GCA_964424155.1 uncultured Chitinophaga sp. | reverse complement strand
ACCTCTTAGCTACCCTCTGCGAAAAGCCCATTTCAGCATTTCCTTCCAGCTCGCCTTTTTCCCGTACATCAGGATACCCGTCCGGTAGATCTTGGCCGCGAACCAGGTGGTGAACATGAAGCCTGCTATCAGCAATCCCATACTCAGTCCCAGTTGCCACCAGGGAACCGTGCCGGGCACGCCATAGGGCACCCGGGCCATCATCACGATGGGAGAACTGAAGGGGATGATACTGGCCCAGACCGCCACGGGACTGGTGGGATCATTGACAGCCGTGGTCATCAGTACGATGGAGATGATGACCAGCATCGTGACGGGGAAACTCAGCGACTGAGCCTCCCTCACATCTTCATTGATGGCGCTTCCGATCGCCCCGTAAATGGAGGAGTAAAAGAAGAAACCGCCAAGGAAATAGAATGCGAAACAAACCAGTGTGAAGGGAAGGTTTACGCTGGTGAAGATCTGCTGGATACCGCCCACGATCTGGTTGGCCGCCCCGCCGCTACCGGCCCCGGTGAGCCCGGCGGTTACATTATATATTACAAAAACGAAGACGATCCAGAGCAGGAACTGCGTAAGCGCCACCAGCCCGATCCCGATGATCTTGCCCAGCATCATCTGGAAGGGTTTCACGGAAGAAACGATGATCTCCGCAATCCGGTTGGTCTTTTCTTCCATTACGCCCATCATCACCTGCGAACCGTAAATGAGAATGATGAAATAAATAAGGAATCCGCAGGCCATACCGATCCCGTTCGACAGCCTCGCGTCCACTTTTTCATCCGTTTCATTGACGGAGCGGAGACTGATCCGGTTCAGGGCCAGCACCTGGCGTTTGGCGGCATCGATCCCCAGTTTTTCATTCTTGATCTCGTCCCATAGCCGGTTCAGTTTGGATTCCACCTGTGAGGAAGAGGCCGATCCGTAAGATCTTCTTGTTTTCAGCACCAGGTTCCCGGGTTCGGCCTTTTCCCAGCTGAGGGCGGGAATGACGATATAACCATCATACCCGGCGGAGTCATAATCAAAGGGGCCGCCGGGTACCAGGGTAAGCGTGGAACTTTTGTCCGCGGCATCCTGTACATCGAGCGCCGCCTGTGAGAAAAGCCCGGAGGAATCGGTTACCGCGATTTTGAGGGTCTGTCTTGACTTTTCGGCAATATAGCCGGTGCCGAAGATCAGCAGCAGGTAGAGGATCGGGAACAGCAGCGTGCCGATGATAAAGGTCTTTTTCCTCACCCTTGTCAGGTATTCTCTTTTTATGATCAGTATCGTTTTGCGCATGGCAGGTTTTTTGAATGGAGTGATCAGGTGTTCTGGAACTGGCGGGCCGTGGACGTGCCTTCCACCAGTTTGATGAATATATCATTCAGCGAGGGAAGGATCTCGTTAAAGGCATGCACCTGCACACCCTGGCTCAGCAGGTACTGCAATACATCATTCGGCGAGCGGCCTTCCCGGATCCTCACGACCTGGGAGCGATCTTTTATTCCCACGATCTCGAAGGGGGCCATCCCGTTTTGCGAAGGGACCGGCTGTTCCGTTCCGATGCTGTACAGGTTTTCCTTAAAGTCCTGTTTCACCTCCGCCACCGTGCCGTCCAGTATCTTTTTTCCCTTGTTCACGAGCACGATATGGTTACAGATCTCTTCCACCTGCTCCATCCGGTGCGTGCTGAAAATGATCGTGGAGCCGTTTTGGGCCAGTTTGAAGATCTCGTCCTTGATCAGGTTGCTGTTCACCGGGTCGAGTCCGCTGAAGGGTTCGTCCAGTATCACCAGTTTGGGATTGTGCAGGATCGTGGTCACGAACTGCAGTTTCTGGCTCATGCCCTTGGAAAGGTCTTCCACTTTCTTGTTCCACCAGGTTTCCATTTCAAATTTCACGAACCACTCTTTGATCCGCGCCATGGCTTCGGAACGGCTCAGCCCTTTAAGCCGGGCCAGGTAAAGGGTTTGTTCCCCGATCTTCATCTTTTTATACAGGCCTCTTTCCTCCGGCATGTACCCGATCTTCGACACATCGTTGATGGGGTCAAATTTTGTCCCGTCGAAAATGATCTCTCCTTCATCGGGATAAAAGATTCCGGTGATCATCCGGATCAGCGTGGTCTTGCCGGCACCGTTGGGGCCCAGTAAACCGAATATCTGACCTTTCTCCACGTTGAGACTGATATCATCCACAGCTTTCTGGGAGGAGAAATATTTTTTGAGGTGTTTGAGTTCCAGTAAGGACATAACAGGAGATTATGTGACAAAATTAGTCCTATTGACGGATCATAGTTTTAAAAACGGTGAGTGACAGTTTTGACAGGGTGAAATGCATTAATGCGGCGTGACCTGTTCAAAAAGAGCGGCGATCTGCATGGCCACCCGTTCCCCGTCCATCGCGGCGCTTACGATCCCGCCGGCGTACCCGGCCCCTTCGCCGCAGGGGTAAAGATTTTCAATTTGGGGATGTTTGAGTGAATGCAGGTTACGCGGTACCCGGACCGGCGACGACGTTCTGGACTCCGTCGCCACCAGCACGGCATCATTGGTTAAATAGTTTCTCATCTTTTTCCCGTATTCCCTAAAACCTGCCTGCAGGCTCCGGTGAATAAAAGCCGGGAGTACTTCTTTCAGCGATACGGAATGTATACCCGGAATATAGGAGCATTCCGGAACTGTGGCGGATGATTTATTATGAATAAAATCCACCAGTCGCTGCGCTGGGGCCACCAGTTTTCCCCCGCCGGCCGCAAAGGCCTTTTGCTCAACCGCCTGCTGAAACCGCATGGCGGCCAGCGGCCCGTATTTTTTAAAATCCTGCCAGTCTTTTTCCTCCACCGAAACCACGATCCCGCTGTTGGCAAACGGATTGTTACGCTTCGACGGGCTCCAGCCGTTCACCACCACTTCGCCCGGGGCGGTGGCAGCCGGCGCGATAATACCACCCGGGCACATGCAGAAAGAGAAGACCCCTTTGCCATCGACCTGTTGCACCCAACTGTAGGCTGCAGGAGGCAGGTTTTTATCCCTGATCATGCAATGGTACTGTGACTGGTCGATCAGGGCTTGCGGATGTTCCACCCGTACGCCGAGGGCAAAGGGTTTTGCTTCGATGTGTATATTATTAAAATGAAGCAATTCAAAAATATCCCTGGCTGAATGACCGGTGGCCAGGATATAGGCACCGCCGGCAAAAGCGTCACCATCCGCCGTTTGCACCGACCGGATCCGGTCGCCCGCTATCGTAAAACCACTTACTTTCTTTTCAAAATGAAATTCCCCTCCGCAATCCAGGATCATTTTCCTCATAGCAGAAATGATATGCGGCAGCTTATTGGTGCCGATATGAGGGTGCGATTCATACAGGATACGTTCATCAGCCCCAAAACGGACAAATAACTGCAGGATCCGGCCGATATCACCTCTTTTGCCGCTTCGGGTATACAGTTTTCCATCGCTGTAGGTGCCGGCGCCGCCTTCCCCGAAGCAATAATTGCTGTCGGGGTTCACCACGCCTTCTTTATTCAGCGCCGCCAGATCCCTCCGGCGGGCCCTGACGTCTTTTCCACGTTCCAGCAGAACGGGTTTTATCCCTGATTCGATCAGTTTCAGGGCAGCAAAAAGCCCGGCGGGGCCAGCACCGATGATGATGACCGAACGGGGGGCGGTATGCACATCGCGGAACGTGAACTGAATGAGCTCCCTTTTCTGCGGAGGTTCATCAATAAAGACCCTGACCGTACAATTCACCCATACCTGCCGTCCGCGGGCGTCGATGGACTGTTTGAGGATATGAAAACCGGTTACCGAGCTGACCGGTACCGATTCTGCGGCGGCGATATATTTTTTAATAATGGCCTCCGCAGCGGCTTCGGAGGGAAGCAGTTTAAAAACAAGTGTTTTTTGCATGGTCAGGTATTTATCCTGAAAAGGGATATGAGAGGTTCCGGCTGTGCCGGCAACAGCCCTTATGATACTACAATTAATCCGATACACCAAAAATCAAATGCCGGAATAACCATAAAAATTTTACCGTAAAAAGGAAATAAAACGGGAAATGTTTTTGAATCAAAATCAAATTTGGTATACCTTCAAAGGGCCACCAGTTATGATAAAAAATCCGTTTGCCATATCTCTTATTTTCCTGTTCCTGATCACAGGTCTTTCCTGCAACACCGTTTACCAAAGCCAATCTGCTGTCTATGCCACTTACCGCATCACCGATGCGCAGGCGAAGGATACCGGCGCCCTCGCGCTGTTGCGGCCTTACAGTGAAGAAGTGAACCGGACCATGAACGATGTGGTGGGCGTAGCCGATATCAGTCTCGATAAAAAACAGCCCGAATGCACGCTGGGCAATTTCATGGTGGACGCTTTTTTCGTGATGGCGGGAGAAAAATACAATACCAAGATAGATGCGGCTTTTTTGAATTACGGGGGCATGCGGCTCACACAACTGCCGTCGGGTCCGGTTACTACCGGAAAGATTTTTGAACTTATGCCTTTTGATAATTTACTGATCCTTCAAAAACTTAAGGGGAGCGTGTTGCAGGAACTGCTTGATCTCACCGCGGCGAAAGGCGGATGGCCGGTGGCGGGGATAAGAATGCAGATAAAAAATAATAAGGCGGTAAATGTATGGGTGGGCGACAGGCCCCTGGATCCCGACGCAGTTTATACAACTGTGAATTCCGATTTCCTGGCCAACGGGGGCGATAACGCGGATATGCTGCGCAACATTCCTCAGATCGCAAATGGCTATCTGATGCGGGATGCCATCTTCGATTATATCAAAAAATTAAAAGGGCAGGGTAAAAATATCAGTGCCGTAATTGAAAACAGGGTTAGCAATGCTCAATAGAAAAAGATTCATCAGGCAGGCGGCCCTTTCGGCCGGGGCCGTATTGGCAGGACCCTCCATCCTGGAGGCGGCGGAGTACCTGAGTCCCCTGAAACTGACCATTTTACACACCAATGACACCCATAGCCGGCTGGAGCCCTTCCCCATGGACGGAGGCCGCAACCAGGGCCTGGGAGGTATTGCCGGAAGGGCACAGCTGATCAATAAAATCCGGTCGGAAGAAGAAAATGTATTGCTCCTGGATGCGGGTGATATCTTCCAGGGAACGCCTTATTTCAATATCTATAAAGGCGAACCGGAAATAAAGGCCATGTCGGCCATGCGTTATGATGCCTGCACGATCGGCAATCATGATTTTGACGCCGGGATGGAAAACCTGGCGACGCAACTCACGCGTCACGCGAATTTTCCGATGCTGGTCTGCAATTATGATTTCACCGGCACGCCGATGGAACAAAAAACGAAGCCCTACCAGGTTTTTAAAAAAGGCAAACTGAAGATCGGGGTATTTGGGGTAAGCATTGAAGGCAGGGGGTTGATACCGGACGGCTTGTTCGGCGCCACCAAATACCTGGACCCGGTTGCAAAGGCGAATGAAATCGCGGATCAGCTGAAACGGAATGAGGGCTGCGACATGATCATTTGTTTATCGCACCTGGGCAACAAATATTCCGATAACAAAGTGAGTGATGAAGTGCTCGCGAAAGAATCCGAAAACATTGACCTGATCATCGGCGGGCACACGCATACTTTTCTCGACAATCCGCTTGTCTATAAAAATAAAAAAGGGGACGATATACTGGTGAACCAGGTGGGCTGGGCGGGGATCATTTTAGGAAGACTGGATTTTGAATTTTCCAAATTTTCAGGTAAAAAACTGGCCAAAAATCATAATATTTCTGTTTCACAAAAAACGGGCGGGTAAAAATTTTTTTTTATAAAAGAATTGATGATATTCGCCTCCCTGTCCAACTTTTTTTTATCAGTGGTTTTGTGTGAAGTTTTTTGGACGAACCGGCTCGAACGACTATAGTTAACCCGACATAAACTGCTTACTAATCTGATGGAGAAGAATGCTG
>CAYRHU010000125.1:0-6060 GCA_964424155.1 uncultured Chitinophaga sp. | reverse complement strand
TTCGGCAGGCAAGCCGCAAGGGGGACTTCAGGTCGTTTCAACTTTAAAATTCACTCCAGGTCACACGAAAGCCTTACGCAATTGCAAAGTCTGATAAACTAAATAAAACCAGCCTCTGGTTTTATTTTTTTAATTGGTGCTTATTTGGATCTTGAGATTTGGATCTTGGTTCTTGATTCTTGATTTCTTATCAATAGCTTCTTCATAAAAATCAAAAAGCCCCATCCTCCGGGGCTTTTTGATAAATTCTAAACAATTATCGCTATTTGATTTCATAGTCCTTTTTAAACGACATCAAAGTGGACCGGTACAGTACATTCGCCGGATCCAGCGTGGCGGCCTTTGTATAATATTGAAAGGCTTCCGACAGGTAGTGTGCATCCTCGAGCATAAAGGCGATGCGGTAAGCCTCTTCGGCCGGGGCTTCGAAGGCGGCGCCCTGCGCCTTGATATTCTCCAGTACGGCGTTGAATGTTTCTTTGGTGACGTAGTTCAGCACTTTTCTTTCCTCGTTCTCTTCACCCTTTACGGCAGTTATCCAGAAATACGTGTTTCCGGGTTTGATGCGCTGGCTGAAATACGGGATGGATATTTTCAGCTTATCCACGGTAGTGGAGTAAAAGGGCTCGGCGATATTGTCGGGATTAAATAAAAAGAAATCAAATTCCTTGGCTTCGGCGTAGGATTTCCAGGAAAGCGGGAAATCGCCACCGGAATAATTCACGGTATCCAGCCGGGGATCCACCCAGATATTGTTGATGGAGCGGCTCACGGCACCCACGGTGTTCATATAGGCTTTGCGGTTGCTGCCGGCCGAACCGGTGGGCTTGGTCATCTGCGCCCATACGTATTTTACATAGTTCGCGCTCACGGAGCTGTTCACGATCTTGCAGGAATCGCCGAATTTACTCAGCGGGTAGGTGCCGGCTTTGGTGATGGTGAACATGGCCGCTTCATTGCATATCAGGGTCACCGTTCCGCCCGCGGCGATCTTCAGCGTGGCGTTGCTGTTGAGCGGTTTCCCGGCTTTCGCCTTGCTTTCCACTTTATTCTCCACTACCGAAACATTTCCCTTGTAACTGTACAGGAGAAATTCGTTCTGGGCGGATGCGATCAGCGCCGTGACGGAAAAAAGGATAAGGAAGTGTAACTTTTTCATCTGTTTGGGTTTAAGGTTTGTGTAGTAACGTTTTTTAATGGTGGTGTGGTTTAAACACCGTCCGGTAATGAAATTTCTTATTCATCCATACGGCCCATGCTTCATAAAAGTAAATGACGTCCACCGCCATGACGATCGTGATCAGGCTGTACTTCAGGTCTACCTTCAGACGATACTTATCGAATAAATAGATGCCCAGCCACACAAAAAATATCGCCGAAGCCACCTGCAGGATCTTGGCCGCCAGGTGGAACCAGATATGGCTTTCCAGGTAATAATGGATGAAAAAAGACATATGAAGCCAGCATACAATGATGGCTATCAATATGTTCATCCACAAAGGTACTTTTTTTATGTAGTTTTTTTCCAGTACCATGGAAATTATGTTGGCGTGTACGAAGATCCCGTTCATGTCCGGGGTCGACTTCCCTGCAAATTTCTCATTCATTGGGGTAAACTTCTTATCCTCAATATCATTTGGATCAATATTAACATAGGCCAGCAGGGCGATCTTGCCATTGATGGCGGAGGGGTCGATATTATCCGTCAGCAGGTCTTCTGCTTCCACCACCATGTATTGCTTTTTACGGTCGGTGACGGCACGGGTATAATTGATAATTACTTTCTTATCGACTTTCTTGCTGATCTTCTCATAGGCGGCGCTGTCATACAGTCTTACCAGTGTGGAAGTGAATGAAGGAAGCACGAGGTCATGTTCCTTCTCATCCTTCTTAAATGGATAATAGGACCGCACGGTCTCCTTATCATCATTCGGGAAATTCACATAACCGAACTCCTTGCTGTCTTTCAGGAAATAATTACCCGTGGCAATCAGTTTATTGGCTGAATCTGTTTCATATTTTGCTGCCAGTACCAGGTGGGGGTGCCGGCGCACGGTTTCGCTTAGAATTGAATCCTTGTGCGGATCCCTTGGACCGGAAAAAGTAACATCCAGACCCATCACTTTCGGTTGCAACAGGGCCGTTTTTTCGATCAGCATGGCAATTCCTTCACGGTCGGCCTGACCGATATTGATGACCACGATATTGGGATCGATCTTTGTGTTTTGCGCCTTGCCCAGTTTGGAGTAACTGAGATCATTAAAATCAAAATCCTTGAGTCCAAGTTTCACAGGGTTCAGGATCCCCAGGTTAAGGGGGATCGATCCGAGCACCACGATGAAGATGAAAACCCAGATGGTGGCGAAAATGGTGTCTCTTTCAAGCAGGTACTTGGTGATCTTATCGCCCATCCGGCGGGCGCGGTTGCCGATATGTTTGTGCAGTTGTTTTTTCATCCGGGGGTTTGATGCGTTTTTGCAATAATGGTCATAAAGGAAACGATAATTTAACAGGCTCTTGCAACTTTTAAGAGCCCGCCGTCAACCTGAAAGATGAACCTTCGGGAAATTAACGGCTGATAAAATTACATTCTCCTGTAAATCCGTATTTTAGAGGATAAAATTATGCGATTTTTTATTCCCATAGTTTGCCTTCTTTTATGGATCGGCGCGGAAAAGCTTGCGGCGCAGGTTGGTCCGCCCAAACCAAGGGACACGACCATCCAGGGACCGCAGACCTTCGCGATGATCATGGGGATATCCAAATACAAGCATGTACGGCCGCTCAATTACGCGGATAAGGATGCCGAAATGTTCCGCGATTTTCTGAAATCACCGGCCGGCGGGGGGTTGAAAGAGGATAATATTTATTTCCTGGTAAACGAACAGGCCAATGAAACCAATTTCCTGGTCAAGGGAAAACAATGGCTGAAGGCCAAGAAACTGCAGAAAAGTGACCGGCTTTTTATCTACCTGGCGGGACATGGCGATGCGATCGATGAAGACCAGTTCTTTTACCTCACCTATGATTGCAATCCGGCCGGCGACAAAAACAATTACCTCGTCAACGGCGCCATCCGCATGGCCGATCTAAAGATTACGATCTCAAGGGAAACCGGCAAGGGAGTGGAGGTGTTTCTCATCATGGATGCCTGCCGTTCGAATGAGTTGCCCGGAGGCTCGGAAGGACAGGGTTTTTTCAATTCCGCGGTATCGGAAACAAGGGCGGGGGAGATCATCATGCTGGCCACGGGTGCGGGACAGGAATCACTCGAAGACGCTTCGATCGGTTCGGGGCACGGGTTATTTACCTGGTACCTGGTGGACGGGCTGAGCGGGATGGCCGATGCGGTAACCACGAAGGATGATAAGGTGACCGTGGAGGAAATCCAGAAATACGTTCAGCAAAACGTGCCCTCGATCGCCCAGGAAAAATTCAAACGCAAACAGGAACCCTATTTCTGCTGTAATGAGAACAGCGAAAAAGTGGTGAGCCAGGTAGATGCGGCTTACCTGCAAAAATGGATGCAGGAAAGAAAAAAGACCGGGGGCGGCAATTCGTTTTGGGGATTTGGAACCCGGGGACTCTGGTCCGCGCGCGACACCGCGCTGATGGAAGCCTATAACCTGTTCAACAATGCGGTAAAGGAAAGCCGGCTCACCGGCAGCAACTCGGCCGAATATTATTACGAACTGATGGCCCGGAATTTTCCAGGCAATTCGTATACGGTGGATGCGCAGTCCACCCTGGCGGTGGAGTATATCAACTTTGCGCAAAGCAAGATCAATTTGTACCTGGATTGCAAGGATCCGGCCGCCATCCAGAAAATGCGTTCGCAGATCGATGAGGATGAGAAGACTGATGAAGTGGACGCCAGCCTGGACCGGATGGAAAAGGTGGCGCGCCAGGAATTCTTTGAAGTGGGCAACATGCTCGAGAAGGCCATCCAGATCATTCGGGAAGACGACCCGGAGTTTGCCAAATCCCTCATGGGGCGGATGTATTTTTTCAAAGCCCGCGGATATTTCGGAAGGGGCAGGCAACAGGTGGATATCGGCCGGGCCTTTCAGTTTGCCTATTCGGCATTATCGACTGAAAAAAACGCGGCCTATGTGTTTCAAACCCTGGCCGCCCTGCACCTGGATAACCGACGCCCCGACAGTGCCGTGGTATACGCTTCCCGCGCGATCCGGACCGCCCCGAAATGGCGCTACCCTTATCTTACGCTGGCCTATTGCTACAAGATCCTGAACAAAACCGATTCGGCGATCAAATATTACCGGAAGGGAATTGAACTGAACCCCGGTAACGCGGATGCCTACGTGGACCTGGGTCATTATTTCTATTCGCTTTCCAAAGCCGATTCGGCCATCGCCAATTACGAAAAAGCGTTGCAGCTCGATCCGGCCAACGCCTATGCGAGCAACAATATCGGCTGGCTCTACCACGACCGGAAGAGCTTTGATAAATCGATTGCGTATTTCAAGCGCGCCATCCGCGCCGATGCCAAACTGATCAGCGCCTATAACGGGCTGAGCAAAACCTATTTTGAAAGCGGGCAGTACGATTCGGCCCGGATCTATTACAGCCAGGCTTTTGCGAATTACAAGGACAAATCGATCGTAAACGTATACATCGGTAATTTCTACCGCGACCTGAAACAATATGATTCGGCGAAAGTGTATTACCGGATGGCTTCCGAACTGGATCCTACCTACGAGGAAGCATTTAATAACCTGGGTCGCGCCTCATTCTTCCTGAAGCAGTACGATTCCGCCCAGTATTATTACCGCACGGCGCTGAACGTGAACCCGTATTCATCCTTTGCGTTGCTGAATATCGGGCTGGTGCACAAGGAACTCAAAAGGGCCGACTCCACGTTTATTTATTTTGAGCGCGCCGTAAAGATGGATCCGGGCAATCCCTCGATACTGAATAATATCGGCGCCATATATGCCGACGATAAGAATTACGACACGGCAAAATTCTATTTCCGCAAGGCCCTGCAGGTACGGCCCGATCACAAACCCGCCTCGAACAACCTGATCCGCGTGTTCCGTCTCATGAACCAGCTTGATTCGGTGACACAGCTGCTCAAAGGAATTTCCACGATCGATCCCACCAGCGACGTGTTCATGAACGACATGGGCATGGTCTTTTTGGATCAGAAGCGTTTCGACTCCGCCCGGATCTATATCCGCCGCGCGCTGCTGCAGGATCCCGCCAATGCGCAATCACTCAGCAATATGGGGCTGGTGTATCTTGGCCTGAAACGCTACGACTCCGCCCGCGTCTATATGCAGCGGGCCCGCCAGTTGGATCCCGATAATCCCATCATCTGGGCCAATCTGTCGCTGGTGTTCCGGCAACTGAAGCAATACGATTCCGCCGGCTATTATTTCAGGAAGCAGGCGATGCGAAGGGGTGGAAGCAGCGCGCAGATCTGGTTTTCCATAGGAAATTTCTTTGAAGACATGAAAGTCTATGATTCGGCCGCGCATTATTTTAAGAAATCCATTGCGGAAGATCCCGGTCATGCTCCGTCCTATACCAACGCCGGGCAGGCCTATATGGTGCTGGAGATGTATGATTCGGCAAAAGTTTATTTACACCAGGCATTCCGCCTCGACAGCAGCAATTATGCTCCCGCGCATAACCTGGGACTCTTTTATCACAGCATCCAGCAATACGACCAGGCGATCCGGTACCTCACCATCGCGATCCGGAATGATCCTTTTAAAACAAAAGCATACTATGAAATCGCGGCCAGTTATAATTTAAGCGGCCAGCCCGGGCAGGCCCTGCTCTACCTTCAGCAGGCGATCGATAAAGGGTTTAAGAATTTCAAAGCCCTGTATGATGATCCGGATTTTGACAGCCTGCACAACATCAGGGGTTTCCAGGATATTCTCGACAAAAACGCGCCCGGCTGGCGAGACTGGTGATAATGGCGTAGTCCTTTTTCACTTGCCTGTTTTGTCCTATATTTGCACCCCTGTTAAAGAGGTCCCGTAGCTCAACTGAATAGAGCATCTGACTACGGATCAGAAGGTTTCAGGT
>CAYRHU010000124.1:3508-6129 GCA_964424155.1 uncultured Chitinophaga sp. | reverse complement strand
TCGTGTTCATTCATGATCGCCTTCATCCTTTCCTGATTCTGGACCGGGTACTTGGTTCCTGCTACAAGCGCAGCCAGGTCAAGCGATATCACCCGTTTGTCAAACAATACCCTGGAAACCTTACGCTGCACAATGCGCAGCGCCAGGCCCTCGACGATGGCCGTTTTACCCACGCCCGGTTCCCCGATCAGGATGGGATTATTCTTTTTCCTCCTGGAGAGGATCTGGGATACCCGCTCGATCTCGGATTCACGACCCACGATAGGATCCAGCGCGCCCAGTTCTGCCATCTTGGTGATGTCCCGTCCAAAATTGTCGAGCACCGGTGTTTTGCTTTTGGATGCGCCCTGTTTGGCTCCTCCTTTCGACTGTGAATATTTTTTTTCCTCGTCGAAATCATCCTCGTTCTCATCCTGGAATTCGGCGCGGGGATCGTTGGATTTCACGATACCCAGTTCCTGCCTGAAAAGATCGTAGTCCACGTCAAACTGGTTTAAAATCTGGGTTGCAATATTTTCCTTGTTCTTGAGAATGGAAAGCATGAGGTGTTCCGTTTCCACGGTGGTGCTTTTCAGCGCCTTGGCCTCGAGGACGGTTACGCGGATCACTTTTTCCGCCTGCTTGGTGAGGGGCAGGCTGTTGATATTGGCGATATTCTTGCCTGTCTTGTCTTTCACGGCCAGCTCGATCTCCTTGCGGAGTTCATAGAGGTCTACATTAAAACTCTTCAGGATACGGATGGCCGTATTATCCCCTTCCCGGATCAGACCCAGCAGGAGATGCTCGGTGCCGATAAAATCGTTACCGAGACGCAGCGCCTCCTCCCTGCTGAAGGAAATGATCTCTTTGACCTGAGCTGAAAAATTGTTATCCATTTAAGATAATTGGTTGTGCTACAATATTAACAAATAAATTTGGTTCCGGTTTGGCCGTAATTATAAACGGATTGTTGATAATTTAAGTTGTCCAAAGTCAACGGTTTTACCAGTTTACCAACAGTTTGGCCGGAACCCTGCCAACTATAAGAACTATGAATGTCAAAACAGATACCAAAGAGAAATTCCATGTCATCACGCTGGCTGAACCGGTCCTTTCTGCTACAATGACAGAACCCCTGGCCGATTATTTGATGCCTTTCCTCCAAAATGACGCCGGCCTGTCCGGCAGGCAGGTTAAAAACCTTGTTTTGGTACTGAAAGACGTTTCAGAAATAGACGTAACCGCCGCCCGGAAACTGGTACAGATACAGCAAAAGTTTTATGAAAACGGGGCCTCCTTTGTCATCTGCGAATTGCAGAAGCCCGTGGAAGACTTCCTGGACAGCCACGAATTACTCGAACTGATGAACGTCACCCCCACCGAAAGCGAGGCCTGGGATATTGTGCAGATGGAAGAGATAGAGAGGGAGATGTTTGGGGATGAATGAGATCAGCCGACAGTCGACAGTCCACAGTCCACAGTCCACAGTACGCAGTTTGCAGTCTAAGTTTTTGGCTTTTGAATTATATTGCTGCATGTTCGCGGTAACGATCCTGGGAAATAATTCAGCCGTGCCGGCATTTGACCGGCACCCGACCAGCCAGGTGGTGACCTTTGACGGCAACAATTACCTGGTGGATTGCGGAGAAGGCACCCAGATCCAGCTGATCAATTACAAGGTGCGGCGGAGCAAGATCTCGCATATATTTATTTCCCATCTTCATGGCGATCATTATTTCGGGCTGGTGGGACTCATCAACACGCTGAGCCTGCTGAGTCACCAGCAGGAACTGCACGTGTTCGGGCCTTCTCCCCTTCAGGAGATCATTGAACTCCAGTTAAGGGTTGCCGACACCCGGATCTGTTATCCCCTGCATTTCCATACCATTTCGGAAGCCGGCATTTTACTCGATACGGAAAAGTTAACCGTGAAATGTTTTCGCACCAATCACCGGATAGAATGTTACGGGTTCCATTTTTTTGAGAAAAGACCACCCCGGAAACTCGATCCGGTTAAAGCGAGGGAATTGGGTATCCCGCTGGTATTTTACGCACGGCTGACCCGGGGGGAGGATTATACCCGGAAAGACGGAACGGTGGTTAAAAACGAATGGGTTACTTTTCCCGCTGCGCCGGGTAGAAGTTATGCGTTTTGCGCCGATACAAAATATGATGAATCGCTGATCCCTCATATCGCGGGCGCGGATCTGATCTATCATGAGACCACCTATCTCGACAATCTCCGGGAAAGAGCCGAAGCGCGCTTTCATGCCACCAGCAAGCAGGCGGCCGAACTGGCCAAAAAAGCGGGCGTAAAGAAACTACTGATCGGTCATTTCAGCAGCAAGTACGACACCCTCGAAGAATTTGAACAGGAAGCGAGAGAGATTTTTCCCAATACGGAACTGGCACTGGAAGGGGTTGCCTATAATATTTAGATTGATCAGATCGTTGATGCAAGAGCTGCGAGCCACGAGCTGCCAGCTACGAGCTTTGAGCTGCGAGCTGCAATCTACGAGCTTTGAGTTGCGAGACGCGAACCTCTGGCAACGAGTAGTGAATCCTAATCTATCAGGATCTGTCTGTGGACTGTGGACCCGCCTACGCTAATACATTACTGCTGATTTTTAAGTCCATTGTTG
>CAYRHU010000124.1:0-3408 GCA_964424155.1 uncultured Chitinophaga sp. | reverse complement strand
ACTGCTGATTTTTAAGTCCTTTGTTGCTACGGCGGGCAAGCTGTCGACTGTGGACCCGCCTACGCTAATACATTACTGCTGATTTTTAAGTCCTTTGTTGCTACGGCGGGCAAGCTGTCGACTGTGGACTATTTCATCAGCCATTCATAAAACAACGGGAACTCCACCCTCCACCTCGCTTCATTATGTTTTCCTTCCTGGCGGATCACGGTCCGGAGCGTAGAACGCGAATTATTGTCCAGTTCTTCCGTGGCCCTCAGGGTCATCGGCACCATCGTCTCCCCCTCCTGCATTCCGGCGTACAGGTAAACTTTTGACTTTAGTTTTTTTCCCGTTGATTTCATATCATCGAAGATCTTCGGTCCCACCCAAAAGGCCGGCGAAAACACGCCAGCTCCTCCGTATACCCGGGGATATTTCAACAGGGCATACATGGAGATCAGTCCGCCCATCGAACTGCCGGATATGAACGTGTATTTTCTGCACTTCTTCGTGCGGTATTTTTTATTGATGTAGGGTCGTAAGGTTTTCGTTAAAAAGTCGACATAGGCATGCCCCGTTCCTTTGCCGAACCGTTCCATATCATAGGGGCAATATTCGGAGATCCGGTCTTTACCGCCATGATCGACGGCCACCACGATGCAGGGCTTTGCGGTGCTGCTGTCGAGGTATTCATCCACCCCCCATTCTCCGGAGAAAGAACTTGTGTCGTCGAAGACATTTTGTCCGTCGTGCATGTAAAGTACCGGGTATCTTTTTTTAGTCTGTGTATATCCTTCGGGCAGGTAAATCCAGACCCTCCGGGTTTTGTTCAGCTGGGGAATAAAGAATGCCGTGTCGATGATATGCACGTTTTTTCCGGCCGTACTTTTCTTCGGACCGGCGGGAAACCGATCCTGCCATTCCTCAATATCGATCAGAATGCTCGCGTCATCTTCAACCACCAGTCTCCTGTTCTCAATGCCATTCCCGTTCCGGGCGCATTCCACTTTATCCCATGCGCCACGAGTGATCTTATACTCATAAGTGCCTTTTGGGATTTTTAATTCTATGAAATATTCACCTCCGGGTGGGTTTTGAAACCTGAATCGCTCATCGCCGGGGTTCCAGCCATTAAACGAACCGGCGATAAAAACCGGGCTGCCGGCGACATGCCCGGCAGGCAGGGAGCGGATCCCGATCCTGGTGGTTTGGGCAGCTGAGCTGAAGGAAAATAAGACGGCGAGTATCGCGATTAAAAACCCCGGCATGATGAGTTGAATTTATCCCGCGGTCTTCATCAGTTCCCTGATCTTCTGGTGTTGTTTTTCGCTCACTTTCCATACCGGGAGCCGGAACGTGTTTTTGCAGAGGCCCATTTCGCTCAGGTAGGCTTTCACCCCGCTGGGGCTTCCCTCCGCAAACATGGAGGCGATTATATCCAGGTATTTTTCATGCAGAGGCCTGGCCGCCCTGAAATTTCCCTGCAGGCAATAGCGGACCATTTCGGAGTATTCAAGCGGGTAGGCATTGGCCACAACAGAAATAAGCCCTTCGGCACCGGTCGCGATCATGGGCAGGGTGATGGGATCATCCCCGCTGATGACCATGAATTCAGCGGGTTTGTTTTTAATGATCTGGTGGATCAGGTCGAAATTGCCGCTGGCTTCCTTGGTGGCGAAGATATTCTTCAGATCGTGCGCGATACGCAACTGGGTTTCCGCGGAAACGCTTTGTCCCGTGCGCCCGGGAACATTATACATGATAATGGGAAGGGGTGTAGCGGCGTTCAATGTCTTGTAATGCTGGTAAATCCCTTCCTGGTTGGGTTTGTTGTAATAGGGACTTACGGAAAGGATGGCATCATAACCGCCCAAATCGAAATTCCGGAATGCTTCTGTCACTTCGTGGGTGTCGTTTCCACCGATACCGGCCACCAGCGGACAGCGACCCGCCACTTCCCTGGCGACAAATGAAAAGACCTCCTGTTTTTCGGTGCCGTGAACCGTTGCGCTTTCCCCGGTAGTTCCCAGCACCACCAGGTACTCCACTTTTCCCCGTATCCAGAATTCTATCAGTTTTCCGAAACTTTCCCAATCGATCTTTCCATCCTCATGAAAGGGAGTTACGATGGCGATACCCGTGCCGGTGAATTTTTCCCGTAAAGACATGCCTGACTAAAAATTTTAATTAAATAAACATCCATTATTAGATGACTGCCGGCTGTTTGACTGCTAAGCTGCAAGGCTGTGTGTCCGCATCAGACCTCTTCCCAAAATCCCATCTTCCCAAACTTTTCAATCCTCGTGTTTATTCTTTGTTCGGGGCTCATTTCCTTCAGTTCTTTAATAACCGGTAAAAGATACTCTTTGAGAATTTTCGCTGCTTCATTATAATCCCAGTGGGCGCCGCCGATCGGTTCGGGTATGATGCCGTCGATCAGTCCGAAGCCCAGCATTTTTTCCGCGGTCAGCCGCAGTTGTTCGGCGGCCACTTCTTTTTTATCCCAGCTTCTCCAAAGAATGGAAGAGCAGCTTTCCGGCGAGATGACCGTGTACCAGGTGTTCTCCATCATAAATACTTTGTCCCCCACCCCGATTCCCAGGGCGCCGCCGCTGGCCCCTTCCCCTATGATTACGCATATAACGGGAACTTTCAGGCGGATCATTTCATAGATATTGCGGGCGATGGCTTCCCCCTGTCCTCTTTCTTCGGCTTCCAGTCCGGGGTAGGCCCCGGGGGTATCAATAAGGGTGATGATAGGTTTGTTGAATTTTTCCGCCAGTTTCATGAGCCGCAGGGCTTTCCGGTACCCTTCGGGATTGGCCATGCCGAAGTTGCGCATCTGGCGCATCTTGGTATTGATCCCTTTCTGCTGCCCGATGATCATGACCGTTTCCCCTTCCAGGGAGGCAAACCCTCCCACCATGGCCTTGTCGTCCTTTACATTCCTGTCGCCGAACAATTCGATGAAATGAGAGGTCATTTTATCGATATACTTCATCGTGTAGGGCCGGTCGGGGTGCCGGCTCAGTTGGACTCTTTGCCAGCTGCTCAGGTTTTGGGTGATCTCTTTTCGCTTTTCCAGTATGCCGTTTTCCAGTTTCTGGATTGTTTCGGTGAGGTCGATCTTGGTCTTTTCCTGGCGGTTCCGCATCGTCTGGATCTCATCGATCAGATCCTTGATGGGTTTTTCGAAGTCAAGGAATTGCCGGTTGGCATCGGTTGGCATAGGCAGTGTAATGTGCGGCTAAATTAAGGATTAAATGATAATGGCTGATCTGCCCCGACAAGCTGATTTTCAGTGGATAAATTATAGAAAAACTTTTGGCTGAAAATTGCTCCGGGGCTATCTTTGCCGTCCTGAAAAATGACTTTGCCAGTCAACGTTGACAAGCGCTCGCTTGTCATCCTGACGAGCGAAGCGAG
>CAYRHU010000123.1:0-6129 GCA_964424155.1 uncultured Chitinophaga sp. | reverse complement strand
AGTGGAGCTGGATGGATGAGGGGCTGAATACATTTGTGGAATACCTGACGGAGGAACTTTGGGATAACAAATTCCCCAGCCGCCGCGGACCGGCCGCCTATATCACCGATTACATGAAACTGCCCAAGGATCAGCTCGAACCCATCATGAGCAACAGTGAAAATATCATTCAGTTCGGACCCAATGCCTATTCCAAGCCCGCTACGGGTCTCAACATTCTCCGCGAAACCATTATGGGCCGCGAACTCTTTGATTACGCTTTTAAGGAATATGCGAGAAGATGGGCCTTTAAACACCCGGAACCGGCCGATTTCTTCCGTACGATGGAAGATGCCAGCGGTGAGGACCTCGACTGGTTCTGGAGAGGATGGTTCTATAGCACCGAAGTGTGTGATATTTCACTGGATACCGTAAAATATGCGAAACCCGACCTGGATGCGAAATCAAATGAAACCAAAGAGACAACAGTCATGCGCAGCGCTGATAAACCGCAGGTACCTTCTTTTGATGATATATCCAAGATCCGTAACCGGGAGGACAAAAAGATCGTATTCGCCACCGATGCGGACACCAGCACACGCGATTTTTACTGGAGATATGCCCGGGGCATTGAACCCTATGATACGTCCAAAGTCGCGGTAACCATTCCCGGCAGACCCTCTGAAGGGCTTTCCGATGAAGAAAAATCCAAATATGGCAACAAGAACATGTACGAACTCACTTTTAGCAACAAAGGCGGGCTGGTAATGCCCATTATTGTTGAATGGACCTATAAGGACGGTTCAAAAGAAATTGACAGGATCCCCGCACAGGTATGGCGGCATAATGAGACAAAAGTGATCAAAACATTCATCAAAGACAAGGAAGTGGCCTCCATCCAGCTTGATCCCCTGAAGGAAACGGCGGATATCAATACCGCCAATAACGGCTGGAAAACGATCCCGGAACCTTCCCGGTTTTCCATTTTCAAACAAACCCAGGGTGGCCGCCGGGGCGGCGGCGGACAGGCCGGCAACCCGATGCAGCGGGCGCAGGATAAGGATAAGAAAGGGTTTTGAGGCCAATGCGTATGGCTGCTTTAAGAAACTTTTAAAATTTTAATGTTCTAAAGACGGCCTTACGCATTGGTAAAGCGGCCTGATGAATAGGTGCTATGCAACGATGTCATTACTTATTTTATCTTAAATTCATGAGATATCTTCCGGTAGTCATACTTTCCCTCCTGCTATTCCTGCGATCGGACGCCGCCATTGTAGATACTGTTTCCATACACAGCACTGCCATGAATAAATCCTACAAATGTGTTGTAATAAAACCCGACAGCTATTCAACGGAGGAAGGAAAAACCCGTGCCTACCCCGTTGTTTATCTCCTGCACGGCTATGGCGGCTGGTACAGCAACTATGTGACCCGTTTGCCGGAAATCGTGCATTATGCGGACAGGTACCAGTTTCTCATTGTCTGCCCGGAAGGAAATAACAGCTGGTATTTCGACAGCCCCGTCGACACGGCGATTAAATTCGAGACCTATGTCGGCACGGAGATTCCCGCCTGGATCGACAAACATTACAATACGGTAAAGGACCGGAGCGGGCGGGCCATCACCGGGTTAAGTATGGGGGGTCATGGTGGTTTGTACCTGGGATTTCGCCGTTCGGATACCTTCGGCGCCTGCGGAAGCATGAGCGGCGGGGTCGACCTCCGCCCCTTTCCAAGTAACTGGCAGCTGGCCAAACTCCTGGGTGATATCGATCGCAAACCGGAAAATTGGGAAAAATATTCTGTCATCAGCGTGGTCGAACAACGGCCTAATGATTCGCTGGCGATCATCATCGATTGCGGTACAGGCGACTTCTTCTTTGACGTGAACAATGCCCTGCATGCCAAATTGGAAAAACTGAAGATACCTCATGATTACATTGTAAGACCGGGTAAACACGAATGGTCTTACTGGCAGAACGCGCTGCAATACCAGTTCTTGTTTTTCAGCAATTACTTCAAATCGGTTTCGGTAAGAAAGAAATAAAGAGGTAATGTATTCACCAGTATTGTTTGTCTTTAGTTAGTAAGGTTTTTTTACCACATAGGACATAGAACACATAGATATCACATAGGAATTCTGACGGGTATTTAAAAACTCTATGCGTTTGTCTTTGTGCCCTAGGTGGTAAAAAAATTAGACTAATTTCCCGTATTCCCGTCCCTCACCTTAATCTTCTTTTTTCCGGAATTTTTCTTTTCGTAATCGAGCACCACCTGCGGTTTTTGAGTGGTCTTCGCACCCGTGGTGTCAGACTTTTGTTTTCCCTGGCTGATGGCGATGGGGCGAATTTCATCGTCGGCGATCATGCCCCCGTCATCGGTTTGCAGTTTGTTCATAACGTACTGCTCGGTGGCCTCGATGGAGCCCTGGCGGGGATCATAATAGGTCCATTTTCCATGCTTGAGCGATACGCCTTCATTCTTCACCACCACCCGGTCGATCTCCTTGGTGGGGTCTTTGAGATCATATACCGCCACGGTATCAAACGCGTTTTTGGGATCGATCGCTCTCCAGCTTTCCTCCCTCAATAAGCCCCCGTTATAAGTGAAGTACTGTTGCCTGCCGCTTAGTTTTCCCCAGCGGTAATTTTCCTGGGCGATCTTTACGCCTTCGAGTGAAAACCGCTTCCATTCTCCTTCCTTCAGGTCGTTCTCAAAATATCCTTCCTCCTCGTATCCCCGCTCACCCCGCAGGTCGGGCACCTTGATCACCCACGGACCCTGCTTACGTCCCTGCATATCCACCCGGTTGAGGGTGTCGCCCTTAACGCTTAGAACATAATCTTTCCACTGGGCGAAAGCACCGGTAGAAATAAGAAGAAATAAGAGAAAAATCAATCGCATAGTTTAGTAAGTTTGACAAAAGCGGCTGGCGATATGCTATGACCTGCAAGTTACAAACGAAAAACGACTGCTTTTATGCTAGTTCTGTTAAAAAACACCGTCTCCCGTAAGGGCTTTTTTTACCCGCTCATTATCACATTCATTTGTTGGCATTTCGGTGCTGTTTCCTATGCCCAGGTAACTCCCACACCGGCCGGCGAACGCATGCAGGGACAGGACCGGCGTCGCAAATTGCAGGCTTTGTCACCACTCAACGAAATCAAATTCCGCAATATCGGTCCTTCGATCATGAGCGGGCGTGTGGTGGACCTGGATGTGAACCCGGACGATCCCACCGAGTTTTACGTTGCCTATGCCACCGGCGGTTTGTGGCATACCACCAATAACGGGCAAAGCTTCACGCCCATCATGGACAGCCTGGACATGCATTTTATCGGCGATATCGCCGTCAACTGGAAGACCCGTGCCATCTGGCTGGGTACCGGCGAAGTGAACAGCAGCCGTTCCTCCTACGCGGGGGTGGGTATTTATAAAAGCGCTGATAACGGCAAAAACTGGGAATACCTGGGTCTGCCCGAATCACATCATATCGGTAAAATTCAATTGCATCCCAACAACGGCAATATAGCCTGGGTGGCGGTGCTGGGGCACCTGTATTCCGCCAATAAAGAACGGGGTGTTTACAAAACCGTTGACGGCGGAAAGACCTGGAAGCAGACATTGTCAGTGGACGAGAATACGGGCTGTGTGGATCTGGATATCAACCCGGCCAATCCGAATGAACTGTATGCAGCCATGTGGTACCGTACCCGTCGCGCCTGGAAATTCGAGGAAAGCGGTAAAAGCAGCGGGATCTACAAGAGCACGGATGGCGGGGAAACCTGGAGCCATGTATCCGGTGAAAATTCCGGGTTCGTTACAGGCGATAAAATCGGACGTATAGGGCTTGCGGTGTATCCAGGCAATCCCAATATCGTTTGGGCCGTGGTGGACAATTACAACCTGAAACCCGACACGGCCAAAAAAGTTGATAGTTTTTATACCAAAAATGATTTCAGAAATATCAGCAAGGAACAATTCGCAGCGTTAAAAACCCACCTGATAGACACCTTCCTGAAGAAAAATGGATTCCCCAGGAAATACAACGGGAAAATGGTCAAGGACATGGTGGCGACGGATAAAGTGAACCCTACGGCGGTTTGGGACTGGCTCGACAGCGATGACGGATTTCAGAATGCCGGTATCTATGGCTGTGAAGTGTATAAAAGCGAGGACGGCGGGAAAAGCTGGCGAAAAACCAATGAAAAGTCCATAAACATTTTCAGTACGTATGGTTACTATTTCGCCAAGATCTACACTTCGCATACCAACCCCGGTAAGGTGGTCATACTCGGGATCACGGCGCAATTATCAACCGATGGCGGCAAAACTTTTAAAACGATGGACAAAGGCAATGTGCACGCCGATCATCACGCCTTCTGGATCAACCCGAAGAGAGACTCCCACATGATCAACGGCAACGACGGCGGCGCGAATATTACCTATGATGACGGTGCAAACTGGTTCAAAGCCAATATGCCTCCGGTGGGGCAATTCTACGCCATCACGGTGGATGACGCGAAGCCCTACAACGTATACGGCGGGTTGCAGGATAACGGCAGCTGGTGGGGCCCCTCCACGCATAAGGAAGATATCGGCTGGATCGACAACGGGCAATATGCTTACCGCGGTATCAATGGCGGCGATGGCATGCAGGCACAGGTGGATACCCGGGATAACAGCACGGTGTATTCCGGTTCACAGTTTGGTGTGTACAGTCGTTTCAATAAGAATCAGCGCGGGTCACAGCGGTTCATACGACCCCAGCACGAACTGGGTGAAAAACCCCTTCGTTTCAACTGGCAGACCCCGATCTGGCTGAGCCGTCATAACCAAGACGTGCTTTACTATGGTAGCAACCGGTTTTACCGTTCGCTCAACAAGGGCGATACCATGATCGCAATGAGCGGTGATCAGACACTTGGGAAAGTGCAGGGAAACGTGCCTTATGGTACGATCACAACGATCACCGAATCGCCCATGCGTTTCGGACTGATCTATACCGGTACGGATGACGGGAATATTCATCGCTCCTACGACGGCGGTTATACCTGGGAGCAGTTGAACAAAATAAACACCCCCACAGAAACCCCGAAAAAAGGAAAACGGCTCCCGCCTCCCGACTCCCGGCTCCCGACTAACAAACTCTGGGTGAGCCGTGTCACCGCCTCCCAGCATAAGGAGGGCCGCGTTTATCTTTCGCTGAATGGTTACCGTTATGATCATTTCTCGCCTTACCTGTATGTGAGCGAGGATTATGGCATCACATGGAAAGCCATATCGAAGGAACTCCCCTATGAGCCCGTCAATGTGGTGAAGGAAGATCCGAAAGATGAGAACATCATTTACGTGGGCACCGATGGCGGGTTATATGTAAGTTTTGACATGGGAAATACGTATATGATGTGGAACGGCGGCATGCCCCGTTCGGTTCCGGTGCATGATATTGCCATCCAGCAAAGGGAAAACGAGATCGTGCTCGGCACCCATGGCCGCAGCCTGTATGTGTCGAAGCTGGATGACATCCAGCAGCAGCGAAAAGACCCGGAGTGGATCAGGAAGAAAATGGAGAAGCAGAAACACAGTCCGGCGCCGGGGGCGAAGGTGGATGATCAGTGAAGATGATCATGCTGCAACGGAGGGATCTTAATTTTTTTTTTGAACCACATAGGTCATAGAGCCCATAGAATAACACATAGAAAATATCCATTCAGGATCGCTATGTGTTTACTTATGTTTTACGTGGTTCCATTTATTTGCTCTTCCTTCTCCTGAACACAATGAACAACCCCAGCAACAGCAGCACCGCCCCTCCCCCGATATAATAATACATCGTCCAATCCTTTGGTTCACGGTCCAGCCCCTGGTCGATCTTGTCCTCGGCTTCGCGGATATATTTATCAATAAAGGGAAAAGAAGCGTTCATGTACTTTACGTCGTCAAATTTTTCCAGCGCCTTCTTATAGCGTTCTTCATCATACAGATCAAGCGCCTCTTCCCAGGTTAGTGAGATATCGCTCATGGCGGGACGTATCTCCGCCTTACGGATAAACTGCTTAACGATCGTGGTGGGTACGATGAAATTCATACCCTGCACCTCCTGGCCCCGCTGCTGGTCCACGCTCCCGAAGGTGGCCAGCCCGA
>CAYRHU010000122.1:0-6168 GCA_964424155.1 uncultured Chitinophaga sp. | reverse complement strand
GGTCTTTTCACAGGGAGGAGGAATTACATGGAGTACAGACGGAAATGCTTACTACAGGGTGGAAGGAGGAGAGGTTGTAAAATATGAGTTGCCGGGAAACACCAAAAAAGTCGTCATTTCAAAAGAAAACCTCCGGCCGGCCGGTTCGGAAAAACCACTTGGGGTCCGCAGTTTCCGCTTTTCAAACGATCTCTCCAAAGCGCTGATCTATACCAATACCAAAAAGGTTTGGCGGCTCGAAACCCGCGGTGATTACTGGGTTTGTGACATGAAGACCTGGAAGTTGAAACAACTTGGAAAAGGAAGACCCCCCTCCTCATTGATGTTCGCGAAAATTTCGCCCGACGGTAAAAAAGTCGCCTATGTCAGCGAATTCAACCTGTATGTCGAAGACCTGGCCACCGGGATCATTAAACCCGTTACCCGTAATGGCAACCGCAAACTGATCAACGGCACTTTCGACTGGGCCTATGAAGAGGAATTTTTCTGCCGGGACGGGTTTCGCTGGAGTCCCGACAGCCGCCAGATCGCTTTCTGGGAAATAGATGCGAAAGGCACAAAGGATTACCTGATGATCAACAATACCGATTCCATTTACCCGCAGGCCGTGCCGGTGGAATACCCGGTGGCCGGCGAGCCCCCTTCCAAATACCGGATCGGGGTGGCGGATGTGCTGACCGGAAAGATCAACTGGATGAAGATACCTGATGATCCCGTTTGGCGGACCTATGTGCCCCGGATGGAATGGGCGGCCAATAACACGGAACTGATCATCCAGCATCTCAACCGGAAGCAAAACGAAACAAAACTGATGCTCTGCGACGCGAGAACAGGCATTGTAAAAACGATTTACAGTGAAACGGATCCGGCCTGGATCGACATCCTCCCGCTCTGGGATACGGATTACGCCAACGGGGGCTGGGACTGGCTCAACGGGGGAAAGGAATTCCTCTGGGCCAGTGAGAAAGACGGATGGCGGCATCTCTACCGCATCAGCCGCGACGGGAAAAAGGAAACGCTGGTCACCAACGGAAAGTATGATGTGATGGAAATCAGCACCATTGATGAAAAAAGCGGGTATGTCTATTTTCATGCATCACCTCAAAATGCCACCCAGAAATACCTGTACCGGACCCGGCTCGATGGGAGCGGACCGCTGGAGCGGGTCACCCCATCCCACCAGGAAGGAACACACACTTACCGGGTTTCTCCCAATGCCCGTTTTGCGATGCATAACTTTTCCAATTATTACACCCGGCCCGTGAGCGAATGGATCAGCCTGCCCGATCATAAAGGGATCAACGGGGAAAATAAAGTGAACGATTCACTGGCGAAAGCCGATAAATCAAAATCCAACATTGTCTTCTTCAAGGTTAAAACGGAAGAAAACGTGGAGATGGACGCCTGGATGGTGAAACCGGCCAATTTCGACAGTACCAAAAAATACCCGGTCGTCTTTTATGTATATACCGAACCCTGGGGACAAAACGTGACCGACGTATACGGCTCCACCCATAATTTTCTTTATAACGGCGACATGAGCCAGGACGGATATATCTATATCTCCATCGACAACCGGGGTACGCCCGTACCCAAGGGAAGGGAATGGAGAAAATCCATTTACCGCAAGATCGGGCTGGTCAATATCCGCGACCAGGCCCTGGCGGCCAAAGAGATCCTGAAATGGCCCTACGTCGACAGCAACCGGGTGGGTGTTTGGGGCTGGAGCGGCGGCGGATCCGCCACGCTCAACCTGTTGTTCCAGTTCCCGGAAATCTATAAAACCGGAGTGGCCATCGCGCCGGTGGCCAACCAGCTCACCTATGATAATATTTACCAGGAACGCTATATGGGTCTGCCGCAGGAAAACAAAGAGGATTTTGTAAAGGGTTCTCCCATGACCTATGCCAAAAACCTGAAGGGGGACCTGTTGTACATTCACGGAACCGGCGATGACAACGTGCATTATAACAATGCCGACATGCTGATCAACGAACTGGTGAAATACAATAAGCAATTCCGGATGATGTCCTATCCCAACCGCACGCATGGCATTTCGGAGGGAGAGGGCACCAGCGAGCACCTGGTTACGCTGTATACCCAATTCCTGAAGGAACATTGCCCGCCCGGCCCGGTGGACCGAAACGCTCCACCCAAACCGGTTAAGGGATTTTAATTCATAAAAAAACCTCCGCGATCAGCGGAGGTTTTTTTATGTTTCATTGACAAAGATGCGGGTCTACTGTTCTGCGAAATATTTGTGGAAATAAGGAATCGTTTCAATGCCTTTGTAATAGTTCTCAATATTGTATTTCTCATTCGGGCTGTGCAGGTTGTCGTTATCCAGCCCAAAACCCATAAAAATGATCTTGATACCGAGTTCCCTTTCGAGGATCGAACAAATGGGAATGCTACCGCCGCCGCGAACCGGGATCGGTTGTTTGCCAAATGTGGTCTTTACCGCTTTTTCAGCCGCCTGGTATCCCTTGCTGTCGATAGGCGTCATGTAGGGTTCGCCGCCATGATGTTCAAAAGCTTTTACCGTTACCGACTTCGGCGCGATCGACTGAAAATACTTCAGCAGCATTTTCGTGATCTTTTTGGACGACTGGTTGGGCACCAGCCGGGCGGAGATCTTCGCGGTTGCCTTGGAAGGCAGCACGGTCTTGGCGCCCTCGCCGGTATACCCGCCCCAGATCCCGTTTACTTCAATGGTCGGACGGATACCGGTCCTTTCATAAGTGGTATAGCCTTTCTCGCCCCATAATTCTTTAACGCCGAGATCCTTTTTGTATTCCCGTTCGCTGTATGGCGCTTTGTTGATAAGGGCTCTTTCCTTTTTCCCGGCCTTTACCACATCATCATAAAAACCGGGGATGGTGATATGATTGTTTTTATCGTGGCAGCTCGCGATCATTTTGGCCAGTATGGTAATGGGGTTGGCTACGGCGCCGCCATAGGTTCCGCTGTGCAGGTCGCGGTTGGCCGCCGTCACTTCCACTTCAATATAACTCAGTCCCCTTACGCCGGTATCCAGCGATGGATTTTTCATGCTGAGCATGGAACTATCGCTGATCAGGATCACGTCGGCCTTCAGCAGCTGTTTATTCGCGGCCACGAAGCTGCCCAGGTTCGGGGATCCCACTTCTTCCTCACCTTCGATCAGGAATTTGATATTCGTGGTCATGCTGTTGGTCTTTGTCAGTATCTCCAGCGCTTTCACGTGCATATAGAACTGGCCCTTGTCATCGGCGGAACCCCGGGCAAAGATTTTTCCATCCACGATGGTGGGTTCAAACGGGGGGTTGGTCCAGAGCTCCAGCGGCTCCGGGGGTTGTACGTCGTAGTGACCGTACACCAGCACAGTAGGTTTGGACGGGTCAATGATTTTTTCTCCGTATACGGCCGGGTGACCCGCTGTCGGCATCACGTCGGCCTTATCGCAGCCGGCATCGAGCAGGCTTTTCCTTACGGCCTCCGCGCATTTCAGCATATCGGTCTTGTGTTCGCTTTTAGCGCTGACCGAGGGAATGCGGAGCAGTTCCAGCATTTCGTTGAGAAAACGGTCTTTATTTTTTTCCTGGTAGTCTTTCCATGCTTGTGACATATCAGTTTGAATTTAGGATGACGAAGATAAGGAGCCTGTCATTATATGCACGAAACATATCACCGCCCGGCGTGTGATTTCGCTCAAAACCCCGGTTTATTCTTATCCCGTTTAGGGGGCATCACTTCTTTATTATCCCCGGAGCGGGACGTGACTGCCTTTGTAAGGATTTTACTGCCAAAACGGTCCTTTATGCTGTCGACCGTTTTATAAAGATTGAGTTTTTCGCTATTGTCTTCAAACAAACTCATCTGCAGGGTAATGGGAATCAACTGGCTGAAACGCACCCCCAGCAGCCGCACCGGCCGGCCTTTTTGATAGGATTTGAGAAAGAGGTCCTTCACTTTCGCGATCAGTACATCATCCAGCGCCGTATAATCAACTGTTTCCTGCCGGGATGTGGTTTCAAAATCGGAATACCGGATCTTGACCGTTACGCATCCCGTCATCTTTTCGTCTTCTCTCAGTGAATAAGCGGTTTTTTCTGTAAGCCGTACCAGCTCTTTATGAAGAAAATCAGTATCGGTGTAATCGGTATCAAAGGTGTTTTCATGGCTCATGCTCTTTTGTTCCCAGTCGGTCACGATTTCCGTACTGCCGCGGCCATGCGCTTTGTGCCAGAGCGCTTCGCCCCATTTACCCGCGATCTTTTCCAGGTGTTCAAGTGGCGTTTTGGCGATGTCTTCAATGGTATAAATGCCAAAACTTTTCAGGTGCTGTTCGGTTTGCCTGCCCACCCCGTTGATTTTTTCAATGCCCAGCGGCCATAGGAATTCTGTTTCCCTGCCATGCGGCACTTCCAGAAATCCGTTGGGTTTGGCTTCATTGGTGGCCATCTTGCTGATGAACCGGGCCGAGGATAATCCGCAGGAAATGGGCAATCCTGTTTCCTGCATGATCAGCTGCCTTAATTCCCTTGCGTATTTACTCACTCCGAAGAATTTGTCCATGCCCGACAGGTCAATGTAAAATTCATCGATACTGGCCTTTTCAAATAAAGGCACCTTTGATGCGATGATGTCCGTAACCCAGCGGGAGTATTTGCTGTAATCATGCCGGCTCGCATGGGTAACGATCAGTGCGGGACAAAGCTGCAACGCCTTCTTCATGGGCATGGCGGAATGTATGCCGAATTTCCGTGCTTCGTAACTGCAGGCGGCCACCACGCCCCGTTCATAACCACCCACCGCCACCGGTTTGCCTTTCAGGGAAGGATCGTTCCTGATTTCCACAGAAACAAAAAAGGAATCAAGGTCAAAATGGGCGATATGATGAATGGGTTCCGCCACAGATTACACAAATTACCACAGAATTTTTACAGATCGCAAGCCATTTCCGCGGGTTCGGATGACAAGGCTATTGCAAGTAAATATCAAGCAATCCCTCAGGCAATACGACCTGTATTTCTTTTTTCTTATGATCGATCTTTTTAAGGGTTTCGTCATGCAGGGGGATCAGCACTTCCTTACCCTTAATTTCCAGCCGGCAAAGCCACTGGTGCGGTTGTTCGATCAGTTCCCGTATCTCGCCGAGCGGCTGGTTATGGTCAACGATCATATATCCGAGCAAACCGGCAGGGGCGGACCTGGCCGCGAATTTCTTGAAATCAGCTTCCGCCAGCCATATTTGTTTCTGTGTGAATTTCAATGCCGTCTCACGGGTATGGATCCCATCCAGTTTCAGGTATATCTCTTCCTCGTTTTTTATTTTGGTGGATTCGATGAACCAGGGAATGAAGCTGCCTTTTTTCTCCTCGATGAAGATGTGCTGAAGCCCTTTCAGTGTTGTTTTTTTACCCAGCTCATGTTTAAGGAGTATTTCTCCTTTCAATCCATGTACAGCAACAATCTTCCCGATCTTGAAATATTCAGTCATATTATGCAAAACAATTAATAATCTGTGACAAAAGAGCCACGAAATCACACGAAAAAACACGAATGGATTTTCAAGACAGCCCTCCTCTAATATGTAAACCCGGCCAAAGAATTTCGTGTTGTTTCGTGGGCAAAAAAAATCCAGTCGTGCCGCAGGCATGACTGGATGAATAAAATTTCAGGTTGTTAACAGTTTATCCTTCACCACCGCTTTCCCCTTCGGGCTTTCTCTCCGGTCTGCGGCCGGGAGCGGCACGGCGGGCTCTTTTCTGGCGATGGGCTTCTTCCTGGCGTTTTTTCACCTGCACGTCGTGCTCGGCACTCCATTTAGTGAACTTCTCCATTGCGGCGGCTTCATCAAACAGCCCCAGGCCTACACCACGGAGCAGGTGTTTCAGGTAAAGCACGCCCTTGAAGCTCAGGATACGGCGAACGGTATCGGTGGGTGTGGCACCCTTGTTCAGCCATTCCAGGGCCTTCTGGCGGTCCAGCTGGATTGTAGCCGGAACGGTCAGGGGGTTGTACGTACCTAATTTCTGGATGAATTTACCGTCGCGGGGCGCTCTGGCATCTGCAACGACGATGAAGTAAAAGGGTCTCTTCTTGGACCCGTGTCTCTGAAGACGGATTTTAGCTGCCATTTTAAATAGACATTTAAAGGCGTTAAACAATATGGGTTAACCCGGA
>CAYRHU010000121.1:5503-6470 GCA_964424155.1 uncultured Chitinophaga sp. | reverse complement strand
TTTCCGGAATAACCGGATCATGTTGTCCAAGAACCTGCCCCTGTTAAAGAAATTATGGGTGGTGCCGGTCCGCAACCTGCTCGACGGGATCTCCGCCTGGAAAGGACTGCTCAGCGGGCATGGCGGATATTTTATCGCGGTGCTCCGGGCGCAGCTGGCATTTTACAAATGGTGGCTTTTTCACCGTAAAAAAAGCCTGTTCCCGGTCCGTAAAAAGGGTCCCCTCTCCGGTTACCTGCCCCGGAATGTGGCCTGGCTTCATTTTGTCCGGAAAAAGAAATACTTCTCTGAAATTGTGGGCAAAACCGGCTGATTTTTAACCGGCATACCCTTATTTTTGCGGCACAATATTCACGTATGCATAACCAACAGGAATACCAGCAGGAACTGCAAAAGATCCAGGATAAGGATTTTACCCATAACTGGGTGTCCTCTTCCGGGTTTTTATTCTACCTCCAGGTTTTCTGCATTGTCGCTTTTGTTCTGGGCGGCTGTTACATGCTGTACACCAAGCGCTACAGTAAAATTGAAGCGCCCGTGCAGGAGAGCACCCTGTACACTCCCAAGTATAAATAAGGGACGGTAAATTTTTTTAAGCGGGTCGCAGGCCTTATTTTTGCGTCCCTTTAGTTCTTTATGAATCCCTGCGGAAGTAGCTCATTTGGTAGAGCACGACCTTGCCAAGGTCGGGGTGGCCGGTTCGAGCCCGGTCTTCCGCTCCGGCGATCCTCTCTTGAAAAAGAGGGGATTTTTTTTCCCCGTAAACACCGCAGATCCCTGTGGATGTTCCGGGAGTTGGAATGTGCTATTGGGGATTTATTTTTTGCCCTGGTGCTGGTCCCGATAGCTATCGGGATGGCAGACACACAGGGGAAAGAATAGTAACGTTCTTATTTAATTCAGCCCTGGTGGTGGTCCCGATAGCTATCGGGATGGCAGACACACAGGGGAAAGAATAGTAACGTTC
>CAYRHU010000121.1:0-5403 GCA_964424155.1 uncultured Chitinophaga sp. | reverse complement strand
TTATTTAATTCAGCCCTGGTGGTGGAATTGGTAGACACGCAGGACTTAAAATCCTGTGGCCAGCAATGGCCGTATCGGTTCAACTCCGATCCAGGGCACCAAACCCTGTCTCCCTTAAGAGACAGGGTTCTTAATTTGAAAACCACCCGCCGTTTTATTTGTAGTTTTGATTCAAAGCAAGTTTGAATGTCAACCGAGATCAAATGCCCCAACTGCGGTCACGAATTCGAGCCCACCGACAGTATCCGGGAAGAAGTGCAGCGCGAACTCCGCAGCAAAATGTCTGAGTGGCAGAAACAGCAGCAGCAGAAATTCGAGGCGCAACTGCTGGAAGAAAAAAACAGGACCCGGGCGGAGACCGAAGCGCAGATCAGGAAATCCATTTCCGCCGATTTTGAACATAAACTCCGGCTGGCGGAGCAAAATAACAAGGATTATGAAGAAAAACTCAAACAGGCCCGGGAGCAACAGGTGGCGTTTTTAAAAAAGGAACAGGAATTAAAGAACAAGGAAGAAGAACTCGAACTTTCCGTACAGCGAAAATTACAGGAAGAAAGGGAAAAGCTCGCCCTGGAGATCCGCAAACTGGAGGAACAGCGTATCGCGGCCAAAGAGACCGAGTTCCAGCTCCGGATGAAGGAAATGGAGGAAAAACTCGAGGCCCAGCGCAAACTCGCCGAAGAAATGAAGCGTAAGGCCGAACAGGGGAGCATGCAGTCGCAGGGCGAATCGCAGGAACTGCTGCTGGAAGAAATGCTCCGCACCCATTTCCCGTTTGATGTGGTGACCGAGGTCGGAAAGGGCGTACGCGGGGCCGATTGCATACAAACGGTACGAAACAACCTGGGGCAGGAATGCGGCCGGATCATATTTGAGAGCAAGAGAAGACAAAATTTTTCGAACGACTGGATCGAGAAATTAAAAGCCGACATGAGGGCCACGGGTGCAGATGTGGCAGTGATTGTTACAAGCGTTATTCCAAAGGATATAGACCGTTTTGGTGAAAAAGAAGGTGTGTGGATCTGCGGGTTTAATGAAGTGATCCCAGTGGTGCATATGTTGCGAGACGGTATCATGAAAATTTCCTCTGCACTTAGAAGCCAGGAAAACAAGGGCGACAAAATGCACCTGCTCTACGACTATCTCACCAGTCGCGAATTCGTTGACCAGTGGCAAGCCATCCGTGAAGGCTTCCTGAGCATGAGAATGTCGATCCAGCGCGAGCGCGATGCAATGGAAAAACTCTGGAAGCAGCGGGAAAAACAACTCGACAAAATATTGCTCAGCGCTTCGCATATCCGCGGTTCCATCGAAGGAATTTCGGGAACGGATGTGGACCTGAACCTGCTGGAGAACGTTGCTGGAGAGGATGAAGAAGTGTGAATGAATAATTGACGTTTCTCTTGCCCGCGAAAACTCTTGCAGCGAAGATCAGGGTAAATGTAATATTCGGAAGTCGAATAATTACCCTTACCCTGCTGACCCTTGTGACTTATTTGACTTACTATGTCTGCATTTCTTATTCAACTCACCACCCACGCCAGCGCCAGCCCTTCAAACTGCCGGTAGTGGATCACGAGTTCATCCCCTGATTTTTCGAAAAAACAATCAATGGTTTGTTTGTCCTCCCGCAGGTTAAATAGCTGAATTTGTTTTTTGAAATCGACCGAACCCTCGCCATGCCATTTGAAAACAGTTTCTTTGGCTGACCAGAGGAGAGTCGGGATTGCCCGCCGAAGCTCTTGCGAAGGCGGGAGTCGGGAGGCTGGAGCCGGGTTATCATTGAGCATTGAGCATTGAACATTGAACATTGAACATTCTTTCTCACTCAGAAACTTCCCGCTAAGCCTGAGCACCTTCTCCGTTGGGATCTCTACGTCAACCCCCACCCTGTTCCGGCTGCTCACGATCGCCGCGGCATAGTCGCCGCAATGGGAAATGGAAAAATGATAGCGTTCATCTTTCAAAAAGGGCTTACGTGTGTCAGCTATTTCAATTAGTTCGTAAGGGAAATCAGGAAAAAGATACTGCAGCAGGAAGCGCCCGGCCAGGTGTTGCAGCCTTTTGTGCGGATGGGTCACATCCCGGTGCTGAGGCACGTTGCCTTTGAAGAACTCTTCCGTTTCCTCGATCTTCCACACCCCCAGCCGGGTGAATTCGTTGATTTGATGTTGAAAAAAAACCGGCATGAATCGATGTTTCCCGTTTACTTTGCTTAATTCAAAACCGAAGATAAATAATGATACTCTCCGACAAGCGGATACTGGAAGAAATGGGAAAAGGGACCATTAAGATCGTTCCCTACGACCGGGATTGCCTGGGCAGTAATTCCTATGATGTGCACCTGGGGAAGACCCTCGCCACATACAAGGAACATATGATCGACGCCAAGAAACATAATCATATCGAATATTTCGAGATCCCTGATGAAGGCATCATTCTGTATCCTCACATATTTTATCTGGGTGTCACCCTGGAATACACGGAAACGCATGCCCACGTGCCCTTTCTGGAGGGAAAATCCTCCACAGGCCGTCTCGGCATCGATATCCACGCCACCGCCGGCAAAGGCGATGTGGGCTTTTGCGGAAACTGGACCCTTGAGATCTCCGTAAAGCAGCCCGTAAAAGTTTACAAAGGCATGCCCATCGGTCAACTCATCTACTTTCCTGTAGACGGCGAAATAGAAAATCCTTACAACAAAAAGAAGAATGCCAAATACACCAATCAGCCGGATAAGCCGGTGGAGAGTATGATGTGGAAGAATAAGTTCTAATCGTGAGTCGTGAATCGTGAGTGAGTTTCCGTATAGTTTGAAAGTTCTACTCCATCCAAGAGTCTTTGCAATAAGGGTTCGTTTTCACGACTCACGATTCACGTTTCACGACTCTCGACTCACGCCTCACGTCTCAATTCAGCTTCCAAATGGCGTAGGTCAGCAGCGTCGCGAAACTCACCCAACTGATATAGGGCACCAGCAGCCAGGCGGCGGTTTTGCTGATACGGGCGAAGGCGAAAATGCTCAGTAGTATAAATAGCCACAACACGACTATTTCAATCAGCGCCACGCCGATGTTCTCCAGGTAAAAGAATATAAAGGACCAGAAAAAATTCAGGGTAAGCTGAATCCCGAACAGCCAAAGGGCCTTAGTCCTTTCCGCGGAAACCGGTGTGCGCCAAACCAGGAACAAAGCGATACCCATCAGCACATACAGGGTCGTCCAAACTGGTCCAAACACCCAACCGGGCGGGTTCCAGGATGGCCTGTTGATCGTTTGATACCAACTATCCACCCCGGTGGACGTAAAAAATCCGCTGGCCGTCCCCACCAGTACAGGTAGCGCAATGGAAACGATAAGTTTTACGGTTCTGTTCATAGCATACTAACATCTGAACCTGTTTTTGGTTGCAATCGGTATTTGAAATATTGACCTGTACGTTCAGGCCGACCGACTGATGACTGCAGACTGCAGACTGTCGACTGTGGACTGTGGACTGTGGACTGTGGACTGTCGACTGTGGACTGTCGACTGTGGACTGCCGACTCACAACGCATCCGTCCCAAACTTCTTATAATAGGCCACCAGCCACCCCACCACTTCATTGTAGCTTCTCTTTCCTGCCGGCTGGTTGTTGGCTTTGAGGAAATGACCGTATCCCCACATGATGATGGGCTCGATCGGGTTGCGGTAGCGGCGGTAAAAATCCCGGAACGCTTTCTGATCATTCTTTACCTGCGGATGCGCTTTTTCCTGGAAAGATTTTGCCAATGAAGTATCCCCCAGTTGTACAATCTCTCCCAGCGCATAATTGTACATATCGTAATACACTGAATAGCGGAAGACCTTTGAAATTGACTGTTTACTGGCCAGGTAGCCCACGAAATTGGCTTCGTTCTCTTTCGCATAACCCAGCTGGTGGGCGATCTCATGGGTGGTTACATAGGGCTCCAGGAACCGGGGCACCGTTGTGTTTACCTGCGCTTCACCGGAAAAGGGATTATAATAACCCTGGAATCCGAGATAATTTCCCAGATAACTGTAAAGGGAGGGTTTAATGGACCGAACCCGGTAAGTCAGGAACGGGTATTGCTTTTCAGCGATGCGAAAAGCGTCCATGGCGCCTTCAAAAAGACTTTTTTTCCGGTCGAATGAATCCCGCTGCGCTTCTGAAACATAAACGGCATAATAATTCGCGCGCGACTGGATCACGGTGGTCAGCGTATCCAGGTCGGCCAGGCTGTAAGGTTTCACTTCCAGATTCAACTGGCTCGCAATGCCTTTACGGTTATAGTTCAGTCCCCAGAAAAGGTTAAAGAATACATACACGAAAAGGATAAAGAAAAAAACCTGCTGCAACCCTGTAATAAAATAGGCCTTGCTGAAACGGCGCCTGAGAAGGGTTTTGAACAGGTTAAAGGTTTTATACAGGATAACGATCACCAGGAAACCATAGAACAGATCGCCCATACTGAAAGGCATCCATCCAAAAAGCACCCGCTGGATTTTGGCAATGACCGGGTAGATGCCAAGACTATAATTCCGTTCCACCCAGTCGGGATACCAGGAAACCCATTTGATAAGGATCGTGAGAACTACGAGCAGGACCCAGCTCCAGCTTTTCATCAGGCGGGAAAACAATCGGCTCAAAAAATGCTGCAAGTCGTTATTTTATAGGGGTTAATGAAAGAGGCAAAATTACCATCATTCCGGCAAAAAATCTGTAAAATTGAGCCCCCTTTTACCTGTTTTATACTACCTTTGCACTCCCGAAAAAGTCGGGACTTAAATGTTGACCCATGAGCCGCCGACGGGATTTTGAGATCGCTTTTGTGGGGTTGAAGCCCGGGGTGCATGAATTCAGCTATGTAATTGACGATAAGTTCTTTGAGGAATACCAGCAGCAGGATTTCCGGCATTGCCATGCCAGCATAAAATTGTCGCTCGATAAAAAAAGCAGTTTCATGTTGCTTAAGTTCGAAATCGGCGGACAACTGGAAGTTACCTGCGACCGTTGCAATAACCGGCTGCCGCTTGAATTATGGGACGAATTTGCCGTTACCGTAAAGATGGTGGAAGAACCGGAACTGATGAATGACCAGGAAGACGACCCGGATGTTTACTATATCAGCCGGGGCGAGAGCCATATCGATGTGGCCGACTGGATCTATGAGTTCATCAACCTGAGCCTGCCGATGCAGAAGACCTGTGAGTATGAGAACATGGACGGCCCATATTGCAACCCGGCCGCAAAGGAAATGCTGAACAAACTGGTATCCGAAGAAGAGAGGAAAGAGAATAAGGAGAACCCGATCTGGAAGGGATTGGAGAAGTTTAAAGACCTGGAGTAGAGTCAGGAGGCGGGAGGCGGGAGGCGGGAACTGTGAGATAAAAGAATCTATTC
>CAYRHU010000120.1:0-6472 GCA_964424155.1 uncultured Chitinophaga sp. | reverse complement strand
TTTTCAGCGTTCCCGTGTTTTCACAGGACATGATCCGCCAGCAAAGCTGCTCCAACGAGTCCATCAGTAAACAGGCCGACAGCCTGAGAAACCTGTATACAAAGGATGGCTATGTGCTGGTGCGGGAAGCTTCCATGACCATGGAAAGCGAATACGAAATGCCCGTGATCGTTCCGCTTACCCAGGGAAGCTGGTACCAGTTTGTTTTTATCGGTGATATTAATTCCCGGCTTTACGAAGTGCGGATGTATGACTGGAAAGAGCGGATGGTGATCTTCCGGCAGAAAAAATGGGGTGATGTGGACGGGAATGTGATCAGCTACACTTTTGTGCCCCAGTTTTCCGAGTTCCATATGATCAAACCCGTGCAGGTGAACAAACAGAAAAAAAGGAATCTTTGCGGGTATGTGATGATGTTCAAAAGAACCGGTGGACAGGAACAGCAAACCGGTTCAGTTACCGCTTCGGTAAAATAAATCCAACTCATTTTACGGCCTCAGTCTAATTAACCCGATTTGCCACGCACTGTCATGCCCGGGCAGCTTGTCCCGACAAAGGAGGGAAGGCAACTGCGCCGGAGTCATACTATGAATCATAAGGGGTAGATCCCTCCTTCGTCGGGATGACAGGTACCGGTTCAACGGGATGACAGACCTTCATTCGTCGGGATGACAGGTTCCGGTTCCCCGTAATGACAGCCCTCGCGCTCCGGAAGTATGGAACGAAATTATCCCCGTACAGGAGTAAATAAAGGGTAAAAAAACCGGTAACCGGCTGTTTTTCCGGAGAAGACCCGGCATCATTACTGCGTCAGCGAGATCCTGACCTGCAATCCGCCCCGGGTATTGGTGATCGGGAAGGCGTTACTGATCTTTGGGATATTGCGGTTCTGTTCAAAGTAGAGTTTGAGGCTCACTTTATTATTCAGTACATAATCGATCGACGGTGCGATCCGGATCACTTTCTGACCGGCGGTACCAAATGAAGTGCGCTGGTCGAGTTTGCTGTTGGCCGTGGCGTCATCCCGCAGGCTGAAGTCCATCCGGATGGTTACATCATTATCCAGCTTCATATCGTTTTTGCCGAATTTGATATTCTTGATGATGGGGATGCCCTTTTGCCGCCAGTTCAGCCCGAAGGTTACTTCGGTGGAGCGGTTTTCCGCCAGCTGGTAATCGATCAGGCTCAGGCTCAGCTGACGGCTCTTTCTGAACTCGAACCGGGTGCTGAGCTGGTTGGTGAATGTGATGTCCACTTCGATCAGCGGGTCAAAGGATTCCTGTATGGTGATATTCGGCACCAGGAAATACGGAATAAAATTGCCTGTGAGCGTATCGCGGAAATATGGGTACCCGATACGCAACGGATCCATGAACAGCAGGGCTGTATTAAAGCTGTTCATGCTGAGCGTGCTGTGGTACCCGTGGCGGATCGTGAAATTGGTGAAAATTTTATCCAGCCCCGGTATCCTGGAAAGCCCGTTATAGGTGATCGTCCAGTTGGGTTTCGGGATCAGCCCGGAGAAGGGATTGGCCCGCAGGTTGGGGTTATTATTCTTAATGAGCTTCACGCTGGTCGGGTCTTTCTTCGTATAAGCGGCGATGAATGCGGGTATCACCACATCCTGCGCGTAACGTCCGTATCCTTTAAAATAAGCGGGGTCATTCGGGTCGATCGTTCCGCCCTGGTAAGGATTCAGCCCGGCCAGCTTGCGCGAAAGGATGGCCCGGTTGTTTTCGAATGTCTTGAAAGTTTCAGAGATCACGTTCGGATCAAACTTGGTGAACAGGGTCTGGAAAGAAATATAACTGATATTAAAGCTTCCCATCGCATAGGGATTCAGCCTTGTCAGCCCTACGTTGTCAAACTTGCTGGTATCCTTGTACAATTCTGAATACTGTTTGTCAAATGTCTTGTCGAGGTTAAGATCAATATTAAAATCGCGGAACGGGCTGATCTGCGCGGTCAGGTTCAGTCGCTGGTTGTAGCGCTGCTGGATCATCTTGCTCACCAGGGTATCGGTGGAGAATAGTCCCTTGTCCCCCATCCGGTTGATCCAGTTCGTATCAGGCTGATAGCCGAAAATATACCGGAAACCGGGCTGACCGCTCTTGAAGTTCTGTCCCAGCACCCGCGTGCTGTCCATGTATCCCGGCAGCGTGGTACCGAAGTCCTCCGTATACTGTATGCCCACCCTCTTCACCGCCGTAGCAATGCGCAGGAAGAATTTAGGTACGCCCCCCACGTCCGGCAATTGGTTGGGATCCTTCTTTTCTTTTACTTTTTTCTGTTTCTTTTTCTTGGGCTTTTTAATCTTGATGATCTTGCCCTTTTTATTCCGAATGGTATCGGGTTTGGCTTCCGGGGCAGTAGAGCCGTCCTGTTGTTTGCCTACACCGGGTTGCCCTGTATCATTCTTTCCGCTTTTATTGTCAGTAGCGGGAGGTCTTCCTCCCCCGGCCGAAGGCGGCAGGTTACTATTGACCGCGCGCAGCAGCCGGGATTTGTTATACAGTTCTTCAAACTTAAGTTCCCCGTTGATGGTTCTTGTCTGCGTATTGGAAAGAGTATGCCCCAGGTTGATCTCGGGTGTCCTTTCCAGCAGGGAGGCGGCCAGCCAGTTGTATTTGGTATTATAGCTCGCCCGCAGGGAAGTCCAGCTCAGGAACGGGATCTTCTGCGTGGGTACATTATACGTAACGGTCACCTCCTGCCGGTAATTCGTGTTCCTCCCGCCTTTAAAAATATTTTTCCGGACGCTGTCTTTCTTTTCCTTGGTATCGATTCGTCCCACCGGTTCATCAATACGGGCAAAGTTGGTGGCGCTGAAATCGATATTGATCGACTGGGTCAGGGGCCATTGCAGGATATAATACCGGTCGAACGTAAAGTACTTGTTATACGTTTCCGGGATCTTATACGGACCACCGCCGATATTCCGCAACCTCGTAGCGCCAAACTGCCGGAACAGATCCGCCTTGAACGCGATCTGGGAAGGAGCGTAATTCAGGTTGAAATCCCGGATCAGCGCCAGCCAGGGTGATTTCGACTTGATCATCTTCTTAAACGGCTCCAGCGGTTTCACCTGCGGCGCATAGGTATATCCCAGCGCTCCCCGGGTACGGCGCAGTTCATCCTTTTCGATCAGCGGGTTGTGACTCAGGGTCTGTATGTAGGAATAATTGAAATCAAAATTCGTGACGCTCCAGATCTTCGGTTTCTTACCGTCGGTTTTCAGTTTGCGCACATTGGTCAGGTTCACTGTTTTTATGGTGGTGATATCCTGCGCATCGTTACGGATCGAATCCCTTTTATCCGCCGCGGCATCATTCAGTTTGTCTTTGAGGTTGATGTCGAGGTCGAACGGATCATATTCCGGTGTACTGCTGCGGTAGCTGATACCCGCATATACCGGGATCTGCATCCCGAGTTTTTTAGGAAGAAGCTTGCCTGCTTCGATAGTGGCGTTGGCATCCAGCGTATACACATCCTCCCGGCTTCGTTCATTCACTCTTTGTTCAAGTGTGCCGAACCCACGGGTACGCGCCGTACCGGAGAGGGTCATCGAGCCCAGGTCGGCCAGGCGAAACTCCACTCTTGCATTGGCGGCCCATCCTCCTTTTTCATCCAGTTGCGATAGCCGGAGTTCATTGAACCAAACCTCGGTGCACATCGATTCATGGGTAAGGTTTTCCACGCCCAGCATCATCCCCCTCACTTCACCCAGGTTGGGATTTCCCAGGATCGCATAAGATCTTCCATCGGGTGTGGTTTCCCGGTAATACTGCGATGGAAGCACTCCCAGCCGGTTACGTTTTGACTTAAGCGCTGTGAGTATGCCCAGGTCAAAATCCAGGTCGTTTTCCCTGGGCCAGATACGCAGGCTGTCCGTTTCCCCGAATTGCGTGATCCGCAGCGGGATCCTCACTTCGTAATAATTGCCTGAAAAATCATTCCCGATCCGGATCACCGCGTTCATATCGCCGAACTCGATCGTCTGGTAACCCTGCACCGACTCCGCATGGATGAACATCTGGAGACGCTTATACTGGCGCATGTCGAGGTTCATGGTCTTGAAGATCCCGCGGCTCTCACCCTGTGAAAGACCGCAAACCTGCATACTGATAGCCTGTTCGTTCAGGAACAGGGCCACATTATTATTGCTCAGCTGCTGCTGGCGCTCGATTCCCGGGGGAATGCGGTAAGGGATGGGCTGGCGCTGGTCATTCTCCTCGATATTCACTGCGAGCGTATTCACCGCGGTGGGATCGGGCTGCGGCAGGTTGGTGTACAAACCGGTTGTATCGAGTTTGTACTTGAATTTCCTCCATTGGTTGCGGATCAGTTCCAGTTTGCCGAAACGCATCACCACGGAATCCGCGAAACCGGTGACGAACATCCGGATGAACCGGATGGATTTGAAATCCGGGATATTCCCCACTTTGAGCTGGTACTGATCCACGGGAATCCGGAAGAGATACCATTTCTCCGTACGGGTCGTACCATCGGCCAGGGTAACCGTCGGGGTTCTTACATCCGTGATAAAATTAGAGCCGGGGATCATGTTGGGCTGTATATCCACCTGGTACTGGAAATATTCCTCCACCTCGTTCATGGTGTTGTCGCGATTCATCTCCTCCTGGTCGGGATACTGGGTGAAGGCGTTGAAGAATTCCGTATTGTTTTCCGCCACAGGCGAATTGCCGTGCGGGTTATTGATGTTTTTATAACGCTGAAGAATACCCGCAACCTGTCCCTCGTCGAAGGAAGGATCGCGGTAAGCTTTGAAATTATCGGCCGAAGGATCCGCAAATGCGTTCTGGTAAGCCACTGATCCGGCGCCAAAGTTGGCCTGTAGCGCGTTCAGGTAAGCCACAAACTTTGTTTTCTCCTCTTCGTCCTGCAACCCGTCAAAACCCACATCCTGCAGCGGCCGGTCCGCGGGGTCGTTACTGAAAGCGTTGGTTACCTGCATGGGGTTGGCGGGCACTTTGCCCCAGACGGAACTATTGTCGACCGGTGCGTTGTTAGTCGTGGTCGGCAGACCATTCTCAAAGAGACGCTTCCCGTCCCGCAGTACATCCTCCGAAACATTTCCCAGGTTAAAGTACAAACGGCCGCCGCCCGGATTGGCGGTATTGGTGATAAAGGGATCCTGCAGCCAGAATTCAATAAACTCAATATTGCTGGTCTCGAAATCCGTCTGGTCGATGTTCCGCATCAAACCGCCCCATGCCTGCTGCGGAAAACGAAGTCTGCCGTTGGCATCGATACGGGTGGTGGACGTTTCAAAATTATAAGGCCCCTTATCCTTTGGATAGAAAGCGAGATCGAAAGTTGTCAGCAACCCTTCGCCAAATTGCGTATTCCGTTTGGGGAATATCTCCCGTTGCAGTACCTGGCGTGTTTCCGGGCGGGAAAGTTCTGCAAGATTATTGCGCAGCGGGTTATTGGAACTTCGCTTTTCCTGGAGAGTGGGTTCAATATTATACCAGGCCAGTTTGCCCCGGTTGTAACCGCTGCGCAAATCGTTATTGAAACCGGATTCCGGGAACAGTCCATTTCCCTGCGGTATGGAAGCAAGGGTCCAGCTGATCAACGGGAAACGAAGATCGATATTGGCGCGGGTGCCTTCGAAATCATCGATGTAAGACTGACCTCCCTTTTCCGGCTTACCCTCGCGGTCGGTGCCGTTGATCTGCTTGGCATGACCGGGATCGAGGAGCGCCGCTTCCGCAGTGGCGGTCACCGATGACATAGCCTTGGTGCTGTAAAAGGGAAGTTTGTCCAGCCACTTGGTGAGTCGGGGCAGGTTATTGCGGTAATCCACATCCACCCCGTACATCGCGTTGCGTATGGGATCCTCCCCGTACAATTGTTTGATGAAGAAAGGCCGTTCGCCCAATCGTACGATCGTACCCCCCAGCGAAAGTTTTTTATTGGCCAGGTAATCGAGCCGCACACCCATGAAATTCTTTTGCTGGAATCCAAAAGCCTGGTTATTCTCGTATTGAATGCTGACCGGTATGCCCGAATTCAAAACAGCCTGGTTGGTCACCCGAAGTGTCCCCAGGTCATAGTTGATCTCATAATCCACATTTTCCTGCAATACCTGCCCGTTGGCCGTAACCGTCACAGAACCGCGCGGAATATTAAAGCCGAGCTGGTATTCGCCCGTACCGGTACCGGGTAATCCGCCCAATCCACCCTGTCCACCGGTCATGCCTCCAAAACCGCCCGCCATTCCGCCAAAGCCGCCTCCCATCATCGATCCCGATGATTTGGATTTACCGGTGATGCGAAAACGGTTCAGGTTGGCAAATGTCTGTGCAATGGCCTTGATGGTATCGTAAAGCGGGTAATACAGGTATTTTTCCCGCAGCGCCTGTGTGGCATAGATATAATCCAGGTCGTGACCGAACGGTTCGAGTACGGGAAAAACGATCCGGCTTTGCGAAGAGATGACGGTAAA
>CAYRHU010000119.1:0-6665 GCA_964424155.1 uncultured Chitinophaga sp. | reverse complement strand
CACCGGAGCCCCCGGTATTTGGCTGGTATTCCCAGATCTCAAACTCCCGGTACACCAGACCGATGTTTTTGGAATAGCGCTCCACCGATCTTGAACGGGCCGCATAGGAACCCGGGCTGGTGATCGGCACATTGAACGATTCATCCACCTGTTCAACGGTGAATACATCGGAGTAGTTCTGTCCCCCGTAACTGAAGGAAGCGGGCCCGCCATCATAAGAAAAATCCCAGTCGGCCATGTTATCGTCATTACTGAAATTATAAATAGGACCGTAAGGATCGGTCGGCAGGTACCGGTTCCCCTTCCAGCTAAAGCCATCTTTTAGCGGCAGGTGCAGCTTGATCACCCGCAGGTTATCCTCCGCCACTTCCACCTGGTCGCCCAGGGGAGTGATAAAATAGGAACCGGCGGGTTGCCAGGGCTGTGTGCCGGCTGAATCGCGCAGGTAACGATACACTTTGTACATCGGGTTGCCGATATTGTCATTGGTCAGCGCTTCGATCTGGTGTTTCACCTGGTATTTATGCACCTCCGTGCTTCTACCGAAATTGGGGAACACCAGCGAGTCGATCCGGTAGGTAATGAACTTGCCAACTGCCAGGGGAATGTAATCCGACAAAGGCGCTGATACCAGTTCGTCCTTCTCGCTACAGGAGAAGAATAAGCTGCTGCAACAGGTCAATAAAATGAGGCGGGGAATACTGAGGATTCTCATAAGTGGTTTTTCTGAATTCAAGGACTTATTCGGTAGTTGATTACTGTTTGTCAGGGTATTTGGATATGTCCTACAGGACTTTCGGCCTGTTGGACTATTAAAGCTACAAACAAAAAAGGAGAGATGAAACTCTCCTGATTAAAACGTTGATTTTGCGGAATTTATTGCCTATCCTGCTTATACGCCTTCGCTGCCGCTACGCGGACAAGCCGACTCCCGACTCCCGCCTTCGCTCCCGCTACGGCGGGCAAGCCCGACTCCCGACTCCCGACTGTATAATCCCTCCTCCAATAACATCCTCTCCTTCATAGAAAACGGCACTTTGGCCCGGGGCAATCCCTTTTACGTTTTCGTAAAATATAACCTGTACAGACAGGGCATGCCCTGTCTCCGCAGACAAGGCGTGCCTTGTCTCTATGGGATATAAATTCGAAAGGGCCCCCCTGTCCTTATACCGTATCTTGGTTACGCTTTCCATGCCTGGTGTAATGGAATCATATTTGACCAGGTTCAATTTACTTACGGTCATCTCGTTTTGCTCCAGGTCCGTTTCATCACCCAGCATCACGGTATTGGAATCGGGATCTATTTTAGTGACAAACACCGGGCGGCCCAGCGCGATATCAAGACCTTTACGTTGCCCGATAGTGTAGAATGGATAGCCCTTATGCTGACCCAGGATCTTTCCGTTTTTGTCAATGAAATTTCCGCCGGCCACCCTCTCTTCAAGCCCTTTCACTTTTCTTTTCAGGAAACCCCGGTAGTCATTATCGGGCACAAAACAGATCTCGTAGCTCTCGTTCTTTTTTGCCAGTTCAGGATAGCCGTAATCATGTGCCATTTGCCTGATCTGCGTTTTCCGGTATGGGCCAAGCGGTAAAAGGGTTCTGCTTAAGAGATCCTGTTGCAATCCCCACAAAACATAACTCTGGTCCTTTGTATCATCAAGGGCCTTACTGACAACAAAACGCCCATTATCATGTTGCCGGATCTTTGCATAGTGCCCGGTGGCGATATATTCACACCCGAGCGCATCGGCTCTTTTCAGCAAGGCTCTCCATTTGATATGTGTATTGCAGAGTACGCAGGGGTTGGGGGTTCTGCCGGCCAGGTATTCTTCCACAAAGTTCTCGATCACGAAGTCACCAAACTCTTCACGTATGTCCAGGATATAATGGGCAAAACCATGTTCAACCGCCGCCTGGCGGGCATCATTGAAGGAATCCAGGTTGCAACAGCCTGTTTCCTTTTTACCGCCTCCGCTGGCCGCATAGTCCCAGGTTTTCATAGTGATACCCACTACTTCATAACCCTGGTCATGAAGCATTAGCGCCGTTACGGTACTGTCGATACCTCCGCTCATCGCCACCAAAACTTTTCCTTTACGGCTCATTAAGTACTCCTTATTCCTGGTTAAAGTTTAAATGAAAGTAAGCTGCAAATATATGCCAGGCAATACTGTTTCTATTTACGGAATGGGTAAAATATGCCAATTAAGCCGCTGATCCCTAGTGGGATAGCCCGGGTATTCCTTTTTTTCGGGAAGGCAAGATGGATGAGACCACTAATTGGTATGAAACCGGAAATAACCGGATTACCGTGTTGCAGGGTTTGGTTCGGGTTTTTTAAAACCCTCTAAGCCAAAACCAGGAATGTCTCGTATAAAGCAACCTGTCACAACTTTACAGTGGCAGCATTTGATTCTGACAAGTGTCACACCGGTAAATGATACTTATCAAAAAATTGACCGGCACACAGTGATAAATTGCTGTCCTAAACGGATAAGTCATGAAACGAATAATTAAAAATATAAGGTGTTGGCGCAGCACGGTTTTTTTTATCCCGATACTTTTATTCTCACTAGCCGCAATAGGTCAGAAAAAAGGAATGTGGGTGGAATTTAATGTGAAGGACGAAATGACGAACGAGACGGAATTAAAAAAAAGGTGTCCCAAATGCAGTTTTCTGGGTAAAGCGGGTGATAACGGGTTGTCATATGAAATGGTTTATTTTTCGGATGTTGATAAAAAAAATCATACTTACAGGGGCCATGTGAAATGGGAGTGGACCCTTACCATCAAACCCGATTCTTTGATACCGGGTGAAATCGTAACGATCAAAGGCCTTGTCAGTAATCTTTCCGGGGAACCCACCGGATCAGTTTCTGCCTGGGCTCAACTCGGAACCTGGGGGTTTATGAAACCGGCCGCCGGCAATACTGATTTTGCGGGTCCGAACGGGAACACAATCTTTATCGGATCATTTACCGTTCCCAAAGGACCATCTTTAAACCGGGATGGAACGGTGAATCCATATTTTGTTTTGACCTTCCACCTATCCGGTGGCAATGATACCCGGTTTATCAGGCGTATCATTACCTATAAATGGGCGGAGTTCGTGGATCAGCCCGCAGTAAAGACACCGGGTACGCCTCAGCCACCTGTTGATAACAGCAATAAGCCGATGATTGTTACACAAAAGGATGTGTATAAGACCGGGGAACCCATCGTTGTGGTCTTCAAGAATCTTCCAGGATTTGCAAAAGACTGGATCGGTATATACGGAGCCAGGGCGTATCATGCCCGTGAATATATTGAATGGAAATATACGAATGGAGTGAAAGAAGGTACGTTGACGTTCAACAGTCCCCGTTACGGACCGGGTGAGTATATGTTCCGGGTATATGAGAATAACGGTTATAAGTTATTGGCGCAAAGTGTGGTCTTCAAAGTAATTAATTAGCAACCGTTATCGAAACCGCTCAATGCGGCCGGGTAGCGGGTACGGATTTTTTTCCCTTCCGGTAATTATGGTTGCAAGTAAACCAGGGGCAGAAATATCTGCTTTCATGCCGGGTACGGTCATGTATCTGCGATCCTTTTCTTTCAGGCTTATTCGCTAATTTACCCTCCTGAAACCTCCGGTATGAAGAAATTTTTATTTATCCTTTCATTCTTCGCTGCTTGCCAGGCCGCATCAGCACAGGATCTGAAATATTTCCTTCCTGATTCAGTTACTTATAATCCTTCTATTCCAACACCCCGGGATATCATATTTCATGATGTGGGAGAATGGCATGTTACGCACGACCGGCTGGTGAACTATATGAGGGCGGTGGCGGCCGCCGCGCCCAATAGGATAAAAATGGAAACTATGGGTTTCAGCTATGAGAACCGGCCGCAGGTGCTGCTTATAATCACTTCTCCCAAAAACCATCAGCGGCTGGAGGGCATACGGCTTGAACATCTCGCCTTGTCTAATTCAGCTTCCGCACCCGCGGTTTTTTCCAATATGCCCGCGGTGGTCTGGATCGGCCATTCCATCCACGGTAACGAGAGCAGCGGTTCGAATGCCAGCCTGCTTACGGCGTATTACCTGGCCGCAGCCCAGGGCCGGCAGATCGATGAACTGCTTGACAACGTGGTGATCCTTTTTGATCCTTCGTTTAATCCCGATGGCCTCCAGCGTTTTTCCACCTGGGCCAACCAGCATAAGAGCAAGAACCTGGTGAGCGATCCCAATTCGAGGGAATTTAATGAAGTATGGCCCGGCGGGCGATATAATCATTACTGGTTCGACCTCAACCGCGACTGGTTGCCGGCCGTACATGTGGAAAGTCAGAACCGGCTGGTATGGTTCCAGAAATGGAAACCCAATATCCTTACCGATCATCATGAGATGGGGAGTAACGCCACATTTTTTTTCCAGCCCGGAGTACCGACAAGGGTGAATCCGCTCACCCCGCAAAAAAACCAGGAGCTCACGGAAAAAATAGGCAGGTTCCATGCGGCCTTCCTGGACAGGATCGGATCTCTTTATTATACCAAAGAGGGATATGACGATTTTTATTACGGGAAAGGCTCCACGTATCCCGATGTGCAGGGATGTATCGGTATCCTTTTTGAACAGGCCTCCTCCAGGGGTCATTTGCAGCAAACCAGCAATGGTTTACTGAGTTTCCCCTTTACCATCCGCAACCAGTTTGTTACTGCACTCTCCACGCTCGAAGCGGCCAAATCGCTGCGCCGGGAATTGCTCGAATACCAGTATGATTTTTACAGGCAGGCCCCGGACCGCGCGAAAACTTACCCTGTGAAAGCCTATGTATTCGGTGATAAAAACGACCGGGCAAAGACCTTTCATTTTGCCGAAATGCTGAAGCGGCATCAAATCGAGATCCGGAATCTGCCAGATAACTGGAATGACCCCGTCTTTGAAAGGGAATCGTCATACATGGTTTCCCTGAACCAGCCCCAGCACAGCCTCGTCAGGGCCATTTTTGAAAAAACGCTTGATTACCGCGACAGCCTGTTTTATGACATAACAGCCTGGACTATGCCGTTGGCTTTTGGTTTGCCTCACAGCGAGCTTACCACGAATGTAAGTATGGGGTCCGTAGTCGAAACTTTGAGAATCCCCGAAACAAAGGTATCGGGCGGGCGTTCCAATTATGCTTACCTGATCCGCTGGGACGATCTGTATGCACCGGCCGCTTTGAATGAGTTGCTTCAGGCCGGTTTGCTTCTGAAAGTGGCCACCAATGATTTTGAAATGGGAGTACAGGGCGGAAGGGGAAAGTTTTCACATGGCACGTTGGTGGTGCCTGTTCTACTCCAGGCTTTTAATCCGGAGGAAGTATTTGCCCGGGTCAGCGGAGTTACTGAGAAATACCGGTTGCGAACCTATGCGGTCGGTTCCGGCAGTGCCGGCAGCGGCAGCGATCTTGGCAGTAATAAGTTTGTTACTGTCACACGTCCTTCCATTGCGATGATCACCGGTACCGGCGTAAATGCGCTCGATGCGGGGGAGGTGTGGCATCTTCTTGACCAGCGGATGAATATTGCCTCCACGCACCTCGAAACTGCCGTATTTAACCGCGCGGATCTGAATAAATACAATACCCTTATTATGGTAGCTGGTAGCTATCCTGATCTCAATAAGGAAAAACTCAAAGCCTGGGTTCAGTCCGGCGGTACACTGATACTTACCGAGGAGGCGGTCAGTTGGGCGGCACAGAACGGGATCAGTGAAGTGAAATTCAAACGGGCCAAACCGGCTGTGGACAGTACGCAAAAACTTTCTTATGACGACAGGGAACAAATAGACGGGGCGCAACAGGTACGGGGCGCCATTTTCGGGGCGGAGGCGGATCCTGTCCATCCCCTGGCCTATGGGTACAATCAAAATACGATACCGTTTTTCAAAGCCAATAAGGTGTTTATGGAAAAAAGCAGGAACCCCTACGGAACACCTTTTTATTATGGCGGCAACCCCCTCCTGAGCGGATGGGTTAGCAGAGAGAACCTGGAGGCGATAAAAAAATCTGCAGCCGTGATCGTGAATACACTCGGTAACGGGAGAGTGATCAATATCGCCGATAACCCAATTTTCCGGGGATACTGGCTTGGGGGAACCAAACTTTTTATGAATGCCATCTTTTTTGGCAGGATCATAGATGCCGCGACGGGTAGGGGAGAGTGAGGAGTCGGGCTTGCCCGCCGTAGCGGGAGCGAAGGCGGTAGTCGGGAGCGGGATATGATTAGAATGCAGAAACTCTGATGAAGGACATTAATTGTTTTCCGGGTTATGGACTATCGGACTTCACAATAAATACACTCCGAACAACTCGTCCAAAAAAGCGTTAAAAACGGGTGATTTTCCCTTGGGGCCGCCCTTCCGGGTACACGATATTGTGCATGGTAGCAGTAACGAGGGCGGCAGGTTGGCGGGTTATTCACAAGCCGGTAGCAGTTGTTAACGCAGGCATAGGGTTTAGGGAAAGGCGAAGGAATAATGCTAACTTGCCGTTTCTTTCTATTAATTACGTCATCTAAAATTTGAGCACTATGATTAAAATGCAGGTAATCGGCCGTTTAGGCAAGGACTGTGTGGTGAACACCGTCAACGGAAAAAACGTCATCAATTTCACCGTGGCCCATTCTGAGAAATA
>CAYRHU010000118.1:0-7066 GCA_964424155.1 uncultured Chitinophaga sp. | reverse complement strand
TTGGTTAATTGGTGGATTGGTTAATTTGGTCCTAAATGTAATATTACTATCCCGGCACAAGTCCCTGAATACAGAATTTGCCAAACCAGTGATCACGATCAGTTCAATTTGTTTTCAATCCCAATTAACCAATTAACAAATTAACCAGTCAACCACCCCCCTATTTCTGATTATCCCTCCACTCATACACCCAGCTGCTCTGGATCATTTCAAGGTGACCCTCATTGCAATCTTCACGTTTACCTGAAAAGCCGGGTATCTGCAGTACCCATTCGAGCAGATCGGTGAAGCGGATTCGGTAGATCTTCCCTTCATTGAAATCATCCCCGAAACGTTCGTATAATTTCAGGGCGATATCTTCATAATCATTCCAGTGTATCGGGGGTTCAAATTGACTCATAATCCTCTTTTATTAAATCATGTTACCCCCGGTAATGATGACGGGGAAATTATACTTGTGCTAAGAACCTTGTGACCCTCCTTCGCTTTCGCTACGGAGGATACGCTTGTACCTTGTGCCTTGTGCCTTGTGCCATGTACCTTGTGCCTTGCATCTGTGCCTTACTCCCCCAGGAATTGCGTCTGATCCGGCAAAGTAACTTCAATTTCACCGCTCCCGTCGAGCAGGAGCGACTGGCAGCCCAGCCTGGAATTCAATTTGGGATTAACGGCCCGGTCGATGAAATCCTCTTCCCTGTCGGACAATTCATCGATGAATTCCATTCCTTTCTCCACGTAAAGATGACAGGTTGTACAGGCACAGACACCGCCGCAGTTATGATGGAGTTCTATATCGTTCTTCAGGGCCAGTTCCAGGAGGCTCTGGCCCGCTTCCACATTTTCCAATGTTATGGCTTCCAGTCCTTTCTGTTCAAAATTAAATTTTACTTTATACATGTCCCGTCCTTATTGTATTCCCGCTATTGCAAATTCAACTCCCCGAAAGTCATATCACTGCTCCAGCGGCATGCAAATGTAGCAGTAAAACAAAAAACGTATTTACTTGTTCGGGAAAAGCTCCGCTGACATTACGATACGCAGTTATCCGGGAAAACCGGATTATGAATTAAACCCGGGTATCAGGAAAAACAAAAGGACTTAACTGTAGCTGATTATATCTTACCGGTTTTCACAGTCCGGATAAATCTTCATTTTCCCGGTTGATTAATAATACGGTGTTCAGTTGCTTTGCTGAATGCTTTCTGTAAGCAGGAGGTAGATATTCTTCAGTTGAGGGTGTGCATCCAGCAGGGCCAGGTGCTTTTGAACGGTTTCCCTATCATGCCGGATGGCCGGCCCGGTCTGAGCGTCGGATGGCCGGGTAGTCCTTAAACGCAGCGCCGTTTCCTCGATCAGGGGCTGAAGCTGGCTGAAGTCGAGTCCCTCCTTCCGGCAATAATCCTCGGCCAGTTTGTAAAGATGATTGGTGAAATTGCTGACCACCACCGCCGCGACATGCAACTTTAAACGGGCATCGTCATTGGCTTCGGTAACATGTTCAGGCGAAATGGACCTGGCCAGCGCTTCCAGTACCCGGGCGCTCCGTTCATCATTCCCTTCATAAAAAACGGGAATATCGGGCAGGCCAGCCATTTCTTTACGCAGGCTTTGCAGAGGATAGAATACGCCATAATGGGAGGTAACCTGTTTTAATACTTCTTTGGGCACCGAAGCCGCCGTATGCGCCACCACTTTTCCATCCAGTTCCAAATCCTTTATCACATCCGTGATGGCATCGTCATTTACGGCGATGATGTATACATCCGCGTTTTTATTGATCAGGCTTTTATAGTTGGTGGACTCGGTATCCCACTCATAGGCCAATACCGACGCGGCCGATGCATTACGGCTGAATACCTGCAGGATGGCATGCCCGGCCGCTTTGAACTTTCTCCCCAGCACCGCCGCCACATTCCCCGAACCGATGATGACTATATCCATAACTTTATTTCGTTAATCTGGTTTACCTGATCGCAGGGTCATGCTTTTTCATGAATGAGGCGTCTTCCTGTTACTTTTGCATCATGAAGATAGCACAGCGACTGGCACTTAGTTATATCCGCACAAAATTCAAACTTCTTTCCACCATCTCCAAAAAGAAAGCCGCCGAAAAGGCATTTGAGCTTTTTTGTACTCCACAACACCGGAACCTGAAAGAACCTCCAAAGATCTTCGGGCAGGCGGAAAAACTCAGTTTGAAAGTGGACGGTATCCTCGTGAGAGGCTGGCGCTGGCATCCCGAGCCCGCGGATACGGGAGGAGATCAAACGGAACCCCGCCGGGTACTCATCCTGCATGGGTTTGAGTCTTCTGCCGTCAATTTTGACCGTTATATCAGGCCCCTGATGAAAAAGGGTTATGAAGTGCTGGCCTTTGACGCACCCGCGCATGGGCGAAGCGGCGGTAAACTGATCAACGCTCCCCTGTATAAGAAAACGATACTGGAGATCAATAAGAAATTCGGGCCTATACACTCGTTTATGGCACACTCATTCGGGGGACTGGCGGTTTGCCTGGCACTGGAAGATATCAGCCACAGTTTTGATCACCGGCTGGTATTGATTGCCCCGGCAACCGAAACCGTTACGGCCATTGCCAGCTTTTTCCGTTTCCTGCATATCGACCCGGGGGTTCTGCCCGAATTTGAAAAGATCATAGTCAAAAAAAGCGGGGTCACCCCCTCCTGGTTCTCCATCGCCAGGGCCATGAAGCATATCCGGGCCAGGGTACGCTGGTATCACGATGTGAACGACGATACCACCCCCCTCAGTGATGCCCTGAAAGTGAAAGATCAAAACTATCCCAATGTGGAATTCGTAATTACCGAGGGGCTGGGTCACCGGCGGATCTACCGCGACAACAAAGTGACGCGCTCGATTGTTGAATTTTTATGAAACCGATATTAGCACTGCTTTTTTTATTTATTTGCACCGGTTCCTGTTCGAAACAGGCAAGCCGGAGCGATACCCGGACCGGCAATGATACCATGACACCGCCTCCCGCCAATATGAAATATCATTATCTCGCCCTGGGCGATTCCTACACGATCGGGGAATCAGTGCCCGCGCAGGATAATTTTCCCAATCAGACAGCCGCCATCCTGGCTAAAGACAGTATAGGACTTTTCCCGCCGCGCATCATCGCCCGCACCGGCTGGACCACCAACGAACTGATCAGCGGGATCCGTTCCTCCGCAGCGGAAAACCCGCTGTACAATCCTTATGATCTTGTTTCGCTGCTGATTGGCGTCAACAACCAGTACAGGGGTTACCCGGTTGAAACCTATAAAAGGGAATTCGAAGATCTCCTGAAAAAAGCCATCCTCTATGCCGGCAACCGGCCGGGAAGGGTAATCGTGCTTTCCATACCGGACTGGGGCGTAACGCCCTTTGCCGGAGGAAGAGACCGTGAGCAAATTGCCCGGGAGATCGATGAGTACAACCGCCTCAACCGGGAGATCGCGACTCGCAATAACGTACGTTACCTGGATATCACGCCATGGACAAGGGAAGCCGCTGCGGATCCCAGCCTGATTGCGCCGGACGGATTACATCCATCCGCTAAGGAATATCGCCGCTGGGCGGAACAGGTGGCGCTCTTTTTTAAATCGGTAATCTGACTGAGTTTCAGTCCCCAATACCTTCGGAAAATATTATTTATGAAGGGATTGAAATAATGGCATCAGGGGTTTTCCCGGAAAATTTATTATCCTTGCCCTATCTTGCGGCCGCAGAAAAGCGGTTTTGCCTGTCCGCCAAAGCAATTGCAAAGGCGGATTGTCATATATATATAAGGTATCATTTATGGCCAAGAATTTACTGATTGTGGAGAGCCCGGCGAAAGCGAAAACGATCGAAAAGATCCTGGGAAAGGATTTCCAGGTAAAGAGCTGTTTTGGCCATATCCGGGACCTGGAAAAGGCGGACATGGGTATTGATGTCGAGAAAAATTTTGAACCCCGGTATATCGTTCCCGCGGAAAAAGAAAAGGTGGTGAAGGAACTGAAATCGCTGGCCGCCAAATCGGACGAGGTATGGCTGGCAACGGATGAGGACCGCGAGGGGGAAGCGATCAGCTGGCACTTGTGTGAAGTGCTGGGTCTCGATCCCAAAAAAACAAAGCGGATCGTGTTCCATGAAATCACCAAACCTGCCATCAAAGAAGCGGTTGAAAATCCCCGGCGGGTGGATATGAATCTAGTGATGGCCCAGCAGGCCCGGCGGGTGCTCGACCGGATCGTGGGTTTCCAGCTCAGTCCCGTACTCTGGCGGAAGATGAGCATGCGCAATAACCTGAGCGCCGGCAGGGTGCAGAGTGTGGCGGTACGTCTTATTGTAGAAAGGGAAAGGGAAATCAATGCGTTTACGCCCGTCAGTAATTTTAAAATTGAAGCGCTTTTCACAGCCCGCGACCTGGGCGGGAAAAATGTGACTTTTTCGGCTGAAGGAAAAAAACAAAATACGGCCGAAAATGCGGAAACTTTCCTGCAAAGTTGTACCGGCGCTGATTATAAGGTAACCGATATACAGGTAAAACCGGGCAAACGCTCACCCGCCCCACCGTTCACCACTTCCACGCTGCAGCAGGAGGCCTCCCGTAAACTGGGATATGGTGTATCCCGCACCATGCTGATTGCGCAGCGCCTGTATGAGAATGGATATATCACCTATATGCGTACAGACAGCGTGAACCTGAGCAATACCGCGCTGGGCGACATTACGAATACGGTGAAAAGCATGTATGGTGAGCAATATCATCAGTTCCGCAAGTACAAAAGCAAGAATGCCAGCGCGCAGGAGGCGCACGAGGCCATCCGTCCCACCTATATGAGCAACGTAACGATAAAGGAGGCGGAATGGGCCAGGTTATATGAACTGATCTGGAAGCGCACCATGGCCTGCCAGATGGCCGACGCCGAACTGGAAAAGACCACGGCTAAAATTGAAATTTCCACCAATAAAGAAGAGCTGACCGCCAGCGGTGAAGTGCTGAAATTCGACGGTTTCCTGAAAGTATACCGGGAAGACAAGGATGATGATGAGGCCGAGGATGATGTACAGGAAGGGATGCTTCCGCCGCTGTCTGTCGGACAGCAGTTGCCCCTGAACGAGATGCGGGCAACCGAACGGTTCAGCCGTCCACCTTCCCGCTATACCGAAGCCTCCCTGGTGAAAAAGCTGGAGGAACTCGGGATCGGGCGTCCGTCCACTTATGCTCCCACCATTTCAACGGTGCTGAAAAGAGGATACGTGGAAAAGAGGGATAAAGAAGGCGTCATCCGGTATTACAGCGTATACTCCCTGAAGAACGACCAAATCAGCAAGGAGCTCGCGCACGAAAACACCGGCGCGGAAAAGTCCAAATTGTTTCCATCCGACCTGGGCATGGTGGTAACCGATTTCCTGATCCAGTATTTTGACGATGTGATGGATTACGGTTTTACGGCCAAGATCGAGGAGGAATTTGATGAAGTGGCCGAAGGAAAAATGAAATGGAACCAGATGATCGATGACTTCTACACTCCTTTCAAGAAGGATGTGGAGAAAACCATCGAAACCGCCGAAAGGATAACAGGGGAAAGAATCCTGGGTGCCGATCCTGAATCCGGCAAACCGGTAATCGCCCGGATGGGACGGTACGGCGCGATGATCCAGATCGGTGAAGCCAACGATGAAGAAAAACCCCGCTTCGCCAAGATACCCACCGGTCAGAGTATCGAAACCATCAGTTTTGAGGAAGCCATGAATCTTTTCGGAGCGCAGGGCAGCATGGGACAATACGAAGGCAAAGACGTTTCGGTGGGGGTGGGAAGATTTGGCCCCTATGTGAAATGGGGCGATGAATTTGTATCGGTGCCCCGGGGAACCGACCTGGGTACGGTTAGTTTTGACAAAGCGGTTGGTTATATCAAACAGAAACAGATCGCCGACGCGCCGGTGGGAACCTATGATGACAAACCGATCACCAAGGGCAGCGGACGTTTCGGCCCCTATATTAAATGGGACGGCATGTTCATCAACGTGCCGAGGCGTTACAATTTCGCAAACCTGACCCAGGCCGAAATGAATGAGCTGATTGAAGCCAAGGTAAAAAAGGAAGCCAACCGCTATATCCTGCGGTGGGCCGATGAGAAAATATCGGTCGAGAACGCCCGGTGGGGTCCGATCATCAAGTTTGGGAAAAAGATCATCCGCATGCCCAGGAAAGCCGATGATACCAAATACACGGCTGAAGAAGCGGCGGCTTTTACCCTGGAACAGGTAAAGCAATTCATCGAGGCTGAGGTACCGGGTGCGTTTACCAAAAAAGGAAAGAAACCTGCAGCAAAAAAAGCAGCCACTAAGAAAGGGACAGCTAAAAAAGCGGCAGTGAAACAGAAAACGGCACCGAAAAAGGCGCCGAAGAAAAAATGATCCTTTCACCTAACCCGACAACGGATGAAGCGTTCTTACTGGGAGAAAATGGCGCACAAATACGGAGATGAAATTTTCGATGTGCTGCATAACGACAAAAAAGCCCATATCCGTAACGTCATTATGCGGTATGCTTCCAAAAGCAGGACGGTGATCGACATCGGCTGCGCCATCGGCAAATGGCTGCCCGTGCTGGCGCCTTCGTTTAAAAAAGTGGTTGCCGTGGATATATCTGCCAAAAACCTGGAGATCGCCGCGCAATTATATCCCCAATATAAGAATGTGCAATACCTGCGCGCGGATATGAGCGGGAAAAATACAAAAGTGCCCCGATGCGATTTCGGCATCTGCATCAACGCCATACTCACCCCTTCCGCCAAAGACAGGAATATATTCTTTCAGTCCCTTTCGGCCTGTGTCAAAAAAGGAGGCCGAATCGTGATCACGATCCCATCCCTTGAATCCTGGCTCTTGACCAGCTTGGTGCAGCAGCAATATAAGATCGATAAACAACATTTTCCTGCCACGACAAAAGCAAAAGAGGCATTGCGCAAATGGAACAATATCCGGCAGGGAAATGTGGACATTGATGATGTAACGCACAAACATTACCTGAAGGAGGAACTGCAACTGCTACTCCATGATGCCGGATT
>CAYRHU010000117.1:3891-7155 GCA_964424155.1 uncultured Chitinophaga sp. | reverse complement strand
TTGCACGAAATATTTCGAGTAAGGCTTTAAAAACGTTACTGTTATGAAAAAGAACGCAAGAAAGATTTTGGAAGATGTCGACACTCTGATTTGGTGGGAGTAATTGTTGAAATCCTTACACAAGTTCAGAGTTACTAATTTCTTAAAAGGTTTTCTATATTTGGATTAAAATCCAAGTTTATAGAAAGCCTTTTAAATTTTATCCTACAGTACTCTTTCGTACTACCCGTAATTTTCTATGTTTTATACTTTAATAAAACAAGAAAATCAGCTATATGCACAATAGTTGTTATTTATTGCATTTTATTTTTTGCTTTTAATTTTTTCTTTGAAACTTTTACGGCTGATAGCCTATCCAGAAAGCTTTATTATTTTACTTATACTCTTTTAGAGTATTTAAGTTTTGCACTTATTTTCTTCCTAAGTATAAAAAACACATCCCTCAAAAAAACAATTCTTTCGCTTTCTCTCTTATTTATTATTTTTCAAACTATTTATTATACAGCATATAAATTAAGAAGATTAGATACAGTACCAATTGCAATTGAATCATTCCTCTTATTTATATTTATTTTCTTCTTTTTATATGAGCAATTTCGAAGTACAAAAAATAGTGCCCTATATACCAATTATCTTTTTTGGATAAGTATAGGAATTATGTTCTACCTGGCAGGTGCCTTTTTCTTTAATTTACTTGCTAACCATTTAGATAAAAGGGAAGTTAACGAGTATTGGTATTTATCCTATAATGCAGATATTATTAAAAACATCCTTTTTACTGTAGGAGTTTTAGTTTTTGCCAAAAACTCTGCAGAAAGTAAACATCGCAGTACAAACATTCCTTATCTCGACATGATCTAACCAAACCGCAACCACTAACCAACCATGTATCTTCTTCAAGCCGCCAAATCAGGAGTTTCGCTCGTGCTCTTCCTGGGTACGATCGGGATGGTCATTCTTGTGGTGGCCCTTGTCATTTTCATCATCCTGCACCAGCGCCGCGTGCTCCGGTTCCAGAACAAGATCAACCAGATGGAACAGGAGCAGCAGAAGATCCTGCTGAACGCCTCCATCAAACTGCAGGAAGAGGAACGCCAGCGCCTGGCCGCCGACCTGCACGATGATGCCGGTCCCCTGCTGGCCACCGCCCGGCTGTACCTGAACGAGAACCTGGTGAACCAGGACAAGGCCACCCAGTTGCAGTCCATTTTCCAGGCCCGCCAGATAATCGATGATACCATCCAGCTGATCCGCAATATCAGCCATAGCCTGATGCCCCCCACCCTGAAGAATTTCGGGCTGGAGTCTGCGATCAACGACCTGTTCCAGAAGATCAGCGGCTCGGGTGCCATCAATGCCAGCAGCCGTTTCCATGAGTACAAGGAACGTCTCAAAGGCGAAAAGGAACTGATCATTTTCCGCATCGTGCAGGAACTGATCAATAATATTCTCAAGCACAGCAGCGCCAGTTTCATACACCTCACCCAAAACGTGCATGCCGATAAGTTCTACCTCCGCATCCACCACGACGGCAGGGGAATCGTACAATCGGATTTCGACAAACTCAATAAAAGCAATGTGGGTCTCGGACTGAAAAACATCAGCAGCCGGCTGCGCGTTGTGCAGGGAAATATCAATTTCGAAAAAGATATCTCCCAAACCTATTACAAGGTCACCATCGAACTGCCTAAGGATGAACCGTACCAGTGAAGGGTAACGGGTAAAAAAATCAGGGGAAGCACCAGGTAAAACAGGGATGCCGGATGAACCGGAAGCTCCTGTTCGCCTGCCGCTCCTTAATCTTACTGCCTGTGTACCTGTAAACTGCTAACTTTGCAAAATATCTGATAACTATGGGAATCATCAGGGTGGCGATAGCCGATGACCACAAAATATTCCGCAAGGGGGTGATCCTTTCCCTTCGCGCCTTTTCCAATATCAAATTCGTACTGGAAGCCGAGAACGGGGATGAACTGATCAATGGACTTCCCGACGCGCAGCCCGATGTGGTGCTGATGGACCTGCGCATGCCCGGGAAGGACGGGATCGAAGCCACCAAGATCATCAGCAAACAGTTTCCCCAGGTAAAAGTGCTGATCCTGAGTATGTACGAAGACGAGCGCTTTGTGTACCACCTCATGGAGAACGGCGCCAACGGTTACCTCCTGAAAAACGCAGAACCCAACGAGATCCGCCGGGCCATCATGGAAGTGTATGAAAAAGGTTATTATCTCAACAATTTCGTGAACCGCATCCTGCTGAAGAAATCACATGCCCGCCAAAAAGTGGTGCCTTCCTTAAACAGCGAGGTAACCCTCAGCGATAAAGAAAGGGATGTGCTGCGTTTTATATGTATGGAATTCACCGCCGCTGAGATCGCCCAGAAAATGGAGATCAGTCCCCGCACCGTGGAAGCCATCAAGGACCGCCTGATGGAACGCTTCGGAAGTAAGAACACCGCGGGTCTGGTGTTCTTTGCTGTAAAGAATAATTTGATAGAATAATTTTTCAAACCGGGATCCTAAACCAGGTACCGACTCCCGACTCCCGACTCAACTAGAGTTGCATTTCAGGAATCTCCCCCTCCACGACAAGTTTCCCCGCGGTTTTTGACCGGATCTCCTCCACACTTACACCGGGTGCCCTTTCCAGCAGCCTGAATCCATCCGGAGTGATATCCAGTACGGCCAGGTCGCTTACGATCTTTTTTACGCATTTAACACCCGTGAGCGGAAGGGTGCATTCCGGCAGGAGTTTCGACTCGCCTTTGGGATTGGTATGCATCATGGCCACGATGATGTTCTTCGCGCTGGCCACCAGGTCCATCGCCCCTCCCATTCCTTTCACCATTTTGCCGGGGATCTTCCAGTTCGCGATATCCCCTCTTTCGTTTACTTCCATAGCGCCCAGGACGGTCAGGTCCACCTTACCCGCCCGGATCATGCCAAAGCTCATGGCCGAATCGAAAAACGAGGAACCGGGAACGGTGGTGATGGTTTGTTTACCTGCATTGATAAGATCCGGATCCTCCTCCCCTTCTATCGGAAAGGGTCCCATCCCCAGCAAGCCGTTCTCACTTTGCAGCACCACGTTAATTCCCCCGGGGATATAATTCGCCACCAGGGTGGGTATACCGATCCCCAGGTTCACATAATAGCCGTCTTTCAGTTCCCTGGCTATCCGTTTAGCGATCTGTTCTTTTGTTAATGCCATATTACTTCGTTGACTACTTGACCCATTTGACCCATTTGACCCATTTGACCT
>CAYRHU010000117.1:0-3791 GCA_964424155.1 uncultured Chitinophaga sp. | reverse complement strand
CTTCATAACCCACTTTCCTTACCCACCTTTCCTCACAGTTCGTTGCTCGATCCTCTTCTCATAATTCACCCCCTGGAAGATCCGGTGCACATAGATCCCCGGTGTATGGATATTATTGGGGTCCAGCCCGCCTGCCGGTACCAGTTCTTCCACTTCCGCGATCGTGATCTTCCCGGCCATCGCCATGAGCGGGTTGAAATTTCGGGCCGTTTCTTTAAAAATGAGATTGCCGTCCGTATCCCCCTTCCATGCCTTAACCAGCGCATAGTCCGCTTCGAAAGCATATTCCAGCAGGTAATCCTTACCGTTGAAGTTCCGGGTTTCCTTCCCCTCCGCCACCTCGGTTCCTGCTCCGGCAGGTGTGTAAATAGCGGGCATCCCATACCCGGCGGCGAGACAACGGGTGGCCAGGGTTCCCTGCGGGATCAGTTCCACTTCCAGTTCCCCGCTCAACAGCTGGCGTTCGAACTCCGCATTCTCTCCCACATAGGAAGAAATCATCTTTTTCACTTGTTTCCGTTGTAACATGAGCCCGATCCCAAAATCATCCACCCCGGCATTATTGGAAATGCAGGTGAGGCGGGTGATCCCCTTTTTTACCAGCGCCGAGATGCAGTTTTCGGGAATTCCGCATAATCCGAATCCTCCCAGCATCAGTACGGCGCCGGAGGGAATATCCCGGATCGCTTCATCCGCGTTGGCCACAACTTTATTCATTTCACATGTATTAGAAGGTAAAATTAAGGAAGTTGGATAGCCGGGAAAAACCCTTGTCAGTTGATTTTGGCCGGTCTGAGTTTCCTTTTGGGCACACCGGAATCCCTGGCAGCCGGTGAAGGGGTTACGGGCAGCACTGCAGGTACGGACGGACGCCTGAGCGCCAGGGCGGACACGGAATCCAAAAGCACTTTAAACAGTTCGGGGTGCGACCGGTAGAACGTCATGCTTTTCTGAAAATCATCCCGGGAAACCTGGTGTGTCTCAAACACCCTTTTGTACAGTTTAATACTTTCCACCCGTTTGTTCAGCGACGTGTCGTGGCTGAAAACGAAACCGGCCAGGAACTGGTCGACCCGCATGAGATCATACAATACGGCCTGCATCTTTTTTTCCGGGAGAACGTCATCGCGGACCTCCTCTTTACGGGAACAGGAGATGAGTAAAAGTGAAAACGAACATATCAGCAACAGGTTTTTCATTTCAGCTCCTTGTAAGCCTGGGCATTGGTAAGATCGAGTTTGCTGAGCAGTTCCCGCGCACGTGTCTTCATATCGGGATTGGCCTTGCTGAATACTTTAACCAGTTCATTGCTTTTACCCTGGAAAAAAACCTGCATGATCATGGAGTTGGGATTATCCCGGTTGAGATTATTCAGGAAGTTCAGGCAATTCAGGATACCCGAGCGGCCCGCCTCTTCATTTTCATAAAACAGATCCATCCCGTTCCGGTAATAGGCATACAGGGCATCATGGATCAGCGCAAACCGGCTGTTGTTCAGGTTCTCGGCCAGCCAGTACCGGTTCCGGAAGCTTTCGAAGGATTTCCACCCCCCGATCTCCCTTCCGCTTTCGGGTGCGTTGTTTACAATATTCCAGGCTTTCTGAAAATACGGATCCCCGGCGCGGATAGCAAAGGAAGCGTAATCAAGACCTAAAATGATATTTACATAGTAGGCCATCACAGCCGTGATATTGGCCACCAGCGGATCATTGCCCTGGACCCGGTTTTCGTTGAACTCAATGGGCTGAAACTCCACATACCGGAATGTGATATTATCATCAATGAAATTCAGGATGGGTGATACATAGGCCGTATTATAGATCGGCCGGGCAGCCTGAACGGTCAGCTTGCCCTTATAAATATTATTTGCGGACGCCTCATCGATGGTCAGCAGGAAACTGCACTGAATTTTCTCGGAAGGCTGGAAAACATCATTCGTCCATTTCCGCGCATTCAGGAAATTCGTAAGGCCTGTTTGCAGGGTCTGAAATATTTTCCGGTCAACGGTGGTGCTGACCTTGCTGGCAATGATGGATACGCGGGCCTGGATCTCCTGGCCGGCAGCCGGGCGCGACGAAACCAGCGCGATCAGTCCAATTAACCAGATTCTTTTATACATAATACTGACGGATTATAGTTTCTACAATATCCTTTGCCACCTCTTTTTTGGGTTTAACGTCATAACCGAATTGCTGCCCGCTCTTATCGAAAATAGTGATCTTATTGGTATCCAGTCCAAATCCGGCGCCGGCATCGGCCAGTGAATTCAGCACGATCATATCCGCATTTTTGGACCTGAGTTTTTCCTGCGCATACATTTCCCCGTTACCGGTTTCCAGCGCGAATCCCACCAGGACCTGTCCCGGTTTTTTGTGCTCCCCGAGTGATTTCAGGATATCAGGTGTTTTTACCAGTTCCAATGTCAGCGTGGTTTCCTTTTTTTTGATTTTTTGTTCCGCACGTTTCGCTGGCTGGTAATCCGCCACGGCGGCCGCCATTACCGCGATATCGGAATTATTAAATGCGCTTTCGGCTTCGATCATCATTTCACCGGCTGTGGTGACTTTTTTTACATTTATCGCGGGTGAGAACCCGGTAATCGGGGAAGGTCCCAGGACCAAAGTAACCTCCGCTCCCTGCCGGTATAACTCTTCCGCGATTTCGACCCCCATCTTCCCGCTGGAGTGATTCCCGATAAAACGAACGGGGTCTATGGGTTCGTATGTAGGACCCGCCGTTACCAGGGCCTTTTTACCTTTTAACGGTTTGGGCAAAAAAAAATGACTGTTAATGTAATCAATTATCTGTTCGGGTTCAGCCATCCTTCCTTCCCCTTCAAGCCCGCTTGCCAGTTCTCCTCTTCCAACAGGAATGACCCGGTTGCCAAATGAGGCGATTCTTTCCAGGTTTGATTGGGTGGATGGATGCAGCCACATATCCTCATCCATCGCCGGCGCGACCACAACCGGGCAGGTTGCGGAAAGGTATACGGCCAGCAGGAGATTATCACAGCTGCCATTAGCCATTTTGGACAGCGTATTACAACTTAGCGGGGCGATCAGCATCAGGTCGGCCCAGCGGCCCAGCATTACATGGTTGGACCAGCTTTCCTCATCGAACAAGTCGGACAGTACGGGATTTTTGCTAAGTGTGGACAATGTAAGAGGGGAAACAAAATCCTTTGCGGCGGGCGTCAGGATTACTTTCACTTCAGCCCCTTCCCGGGCGAGTAGTCGAACCAGGTAAACGGCTTTGTAGGCAGCAATACTGCCCGTGATGCCAATGATTATTTTTTTTCCTTTTAGCACTGATGTAAAAATACCACTTAGTTGGAATAAGTCCGGGTATCCCGTTAATATTAGCAAAAACTAAAAAGCGACAGGGTAGCCCGTCGCTTCAATGCATTAATTGGAATGGGACTCAGCTAAACAATTCGTCTTCCCCTTTTCTGAAATACACTTTGCCTTCCATGAATTCCTGTGTGGCCAGCAGCGCCGGGTTAGGCATCCGTTCGTATGCCCGGGATATCTCGATCTGCTCTTTATTCTCATGGATCTCCTCCAGGCTGTCGGTGTGACTGGCAAATTCTTCCAGTTTATTGTGCAATTCCTCCTTCAGGGAGATATTGATCTGGTTGGCCCTTTTGCCGATAATCGAGATCGATTCATAGACATTACCCGTTTTTGACTTGATGTCATCCAGGTTGCGGGTTTCCACGTTATTGGTGATACCAGCGCTAAGCTGCCGTCTTAACTTGCTCATTCGATGTAGCTTTTAAATTTTTCTGTGAT
>CAYRHU010000116.1:0-7363 GCA_964424155.1 uncultured Chitinophaga sp. | reverse complement strand
TTGATTGGGGTTTCTGTTACAAATCTGCTCATTGTATATAAGACTCTTTTATGTTCACTATACAACAAAAACGATTCAGGCCATAGCGAATCCTTTAGGGAAACTCCGGTCTAAAAGCCTAATTAACCAATCAACCAATTAACTAATTGCCCACCACATATAGCAATACACCACTAAAATAAATAACCATGAAAATAGGAACCTTCAACTACCCGATGCCGGCCAACGAACCGAATCTTACCTATGCACCCGGAACACCCGAAAGAAAACGGCTGAAGGAAGTCCTGGCCGAGTTGAAAATGCAGGAGGCGGATATACCGATGTATATAGGCGGAAAGGAGGTGAGGACCCAAAAGAAAACGGCGATTCATCCGCCGCATGAAACCAGGCATACGCTCGGCTATTTTCATGCCGGGGAAGAGAAGCATGTGCACCAGGCCATTGAAGCGGCTCTTGCAGCAAAGCATTCCTGGGAAAATACCAGTTGGGAAAACCGGGCCAATATTTTCCTGAAAGCGGCCGACCTGCTGGCCACGAAATACCGCCCCTATATCAACGGCGTCACTATGCTGGGACAAAGCAAGAATGTATTCCAGGCCGAGATCGATGCGGCCTGTGAACTGATCGATTTCCTTCGCTTCAATGTTCATTTTCTTTCCGAGATCTATAAGCAGCAACCCAACAGCGGACCGGGTATGCACAACCGGATGGAGTACCGCCCGCTGGAAGGATTCGTGCTGGCCGTAACACCTTTTAATTTTACGGCGATAGGCGGCAACCTTCCCACATCGGCCGCTATGTGCGGCAACGTGGTGGTATGGAAACCGGCGAATACACAGATCTATTCGGCGCAGATGTTCATGCGCATTTTAAAGGAAGCCGGTCTGCCGGACGGGGTGATCAACCTGATCTATGTGGATGGTCCCACTATCGGCAGGGTTTGTTTCAATCACCGCGATTTCGCGGGAGTACATTTTACAGGTTCAACCGGCGTGTTCAATAATATGTGGGAGACCATCGGGAAGAACATGGCCAATTACAGGTCGTATCCACGCATAGTGGGGGAGACCGGCGGAAAGGATTTTGTGCTGGCGCATAAAAGCGCGGATCCCGACGTAGTGGCGACCGCCCTGCTTCGAGGCGCTTTTGAGTACCAGGGACAGAAATGTTCGGCCGCCTCTAGAGCCTATATTCCTTCCAATATGGCGGAAGAAGTGAAGAAGAAACTGATCGCTGGGGTAAAGAGTTTTAAAATGGGTACGCCGGAAGATTTCACCAATTTCATCAACGCGGTGATCGATGAAAAGAGTTTCAACAGCATCAAACGGTATATCGACAACGCGAAAAAAGACAGCAAGACCGAGATATGGGTGGGTGGTAAATGTGACAGCCGGGACGGCTGGTTTATTCAGCCCACCATCATCCAGGCAAAAGATCCGAAATACGTGACGATGTGCGAGGAGATCTTTGGACCGGTGCTGACCGTCTATGTTTACCCGGCGAATAATTTTGAGAAAGCGCTGGAGCTGGTGGATACCACTTCTCCCTATGCGCTAACGGGCGCCGTGATCGCGCAGGACAGGGCCGCAGTGGAACTGGCCACCCAACGGCTGCGACATGCCGCGGGTAATTTTTACATCAACGACAAACCAACAGGCGCCGTGGTGGGACAACAGCCCTTTGGCGGCGCCCGGGGCAGTGGTACAAACGATAAGGCGGGCAGCATCCTGAATCTCTATCGCTGGCTGAGCGCGAGAACGATCAAGGAAACCTTCAACCCCCCGGTCGATTACCGGTACCCGTTCATGCAGGAGAAATAAATTTCAATCTCCGGGATTAGGATTACCATGCCTTTTAAATGTCCTTAGATGGTTGCCTTCAGCATATTAAAGGATGATCTTTGCCTGTGAATTCCATTGTATAACTTCACGTAAATTTCCATTATGCAGGTTTTGCTATCATCCGTGCAATTAAATGAAGCGATCCGGGAACTGGCGGCCTCCCTGTACAGGGCCCACCCCAAACTGGAGCATGTTGTTTTTGTAGGCATACAGCAGGGAGGAGCCGTGCTGGGTTCCCAGATCGTTCAGGAACTGCAACAAATGTATCCCGGGGAAAAAGTGGAGTACGGGCAGCTCGACATCACATTTTACCGCGATGATATCCGGCAGGAGATCCTGGCGCCCGATACGATGCATATCCCTTTTTCCATCGAGAACAAGACCGTGGTGCTGATCGACGACGTTCTCTTTACCGGCCGCACGATCAAGGCCGCGCTCGACACCCTGCTGGATTACGGCCGGCCGGCCAAAGTGGAACTCTGCGTGCTGATCGACCGGAAGGAACACCGCCAGTTTCCCATACAGGCTGATTATGTGGGGAAAACGGTAAAAAGCGGTAAGACGGACAAGGTCAAACTCGTGAACGGAGAAGTGGCGCTGATTAACGCCTGAACCCTTAACTTTGCTTTTTAATGCAACTATCTACGCGACACCTGCTGGGCATTAAAAACCTCACCCAAGAAGATATTTCCCTTATTCTCAACACCGCCGCCCAGTTCAAGGAAGTGCTGCAGCGCCCGGTAAAAAAGGTCCCTTCGCTCCGGGATGTCACCATTGTCAACCTCTTTTACGAGAATTCGACACGTACCCGGTTCTCCTTTGAACTCGCGGAAAAAAGACTCAGCGCCGACACGATCAATTTTGCGGCCTCGACTTCTTCGGCCGCAAAGGGAGAGACCCTGCTGGATACGGTAAATAATATCCTGTCCATGAAAGTGGACATGGTGGTGATGCGCCACAGCGCCAGCGGGGCACCGCATTTCCTGGCACAGCATGTGCCCGCTGCCATTATCAACGCGGGCGACGGTATCAACGAGCATCCCACACAGGCCCTGCTGGATGCGTTCTCCATCAGGGAAAAAACGGGCGGACTCGAAGGCAGGAAAGTAGCCATCATCGGCGATATCATGCACAGCCGTGTGGCGCAGAGTAATATCTACCTGCTGAAGAAAATGGGAGCCGATATCACCGTATGCGGTCCCCCCACACTCATACCCAAATATATCCGGGAAGCACACGGCGTGGAAGTGAATTACAACCTGCGCGAAACGCTGGAATGGTGCGATGTGGCCAATGTGCTGCGGATACAGTTGGAGCGGCAGAACCAGGTACTGTTCTCCTCTCTCCGTGAATACAATATCGCTTATGGCATTAGCCGGAACCTGCTTGACAGCCTGCATAAGGAGGTCGTCATCATGCACCCGGGCCCGATCAACAGGGGAGTGGAACTCGACAGCGATGTGGCCGACAGCAAACAATCCATCATCCTGCAGCAGGTGGAAAATGGGGTGGCGGTGCGTATGGCGGTGCTTTACCTGCTATCGGGCAGGAAATCCGACTCCCATTCATAATTATTCATCAATAATTATTAGCTTGTTTAAGCTAATCACCACACCATGCAACGCATCTGTCTTTTCCCCGGCACTTTTGACCCCGTCACACTGGGACATGTTGACATCATCAACCGGGCATTACCCCTGTTTGATAAAATCGTGGTGGGTATTGGTATTAACACGTCGAAAGCGCCCATGTTCTCCGCCGAACAGCGCCTGCAATGGATCCGGGAGATCTATGCGGATGAAGAGAGGGTGGAGGGCGCCATTTACGAAGGTCTTACCATTCATTTTTGCGAAAAAATAGGAGCGCAGTTCATTCTGCGGGGTATCCGTTATGTGAGCGATTTCGAATATGAAAAAACCATCGCCGATGCCAACCGCACACTCGACAGAACCATTGAAACGATCTTCCTGACCGGCGAACCCAAGTTCACATCGGTGGCCTCCACCATTGTGCGCGATATCATCCGCAACGGGGGCGATGCGGCTCCCTTCCTCCCGGAAGTGGTTTCCCGTTCATTAACAAAATAGGAACATGTCAATCTGGTTTAAGAAGGATCTTGCAATAGCTGATCTCATGGAACTCGGCAGGGGAACCATGAGCGAGCACCTCGGGATTGCCTGGATGGAATTGGGAGCTGATTTTCTTAGCGCCACCATGCCGGTGGATCACCGTACAAAACAACCCTACGGTTTATTGCATGGCGGTGCGTCCTGCGTTCTGGCCGAAACAATCGGGAGCGTGGCATCCGCGATGGTGGTGGATCATGCCCGGTTCCTTTGCGTCGGCCTGGAGATTAATGCCAATCATATCCGGAGTGCACGGGAAGGGACGGTGAAGGGAGTGGCCCGGCCGCTGCACCTGGGCGCATCCACCCATGTTTGGGATATCCGGATCTTTGATGAAAATGAATTGCTGATTTGTGTGAGCAGGCTGACCGTAGCCGTTATACCAAGAAAGGATTAATGGTTTTTCGCCCACAACTGTAACACATCCACCACAGACGGGAAGGATTTATTGTAATAGGTGTGCAAATCCGCCGGATGCACCCAGCGCACTTCCGTAATGCCCTCTGCTGCCTGGGGTACGAGGTGTTGCGCCCCTTTTGTTTTCATGCTGAACCAGTGTGATTCCTTCAGAATATAACGGGCGCCTTCATGGTAGGTGTGACAGGTGATCAGCAGGAAGGATCCTTTTTTCAGGTTTTGCAAACCCGTTTCTTCTTCCACCTCCCTAAGGGCACATGCTGCCAGGCTTTCCCCTTTATCCAGTTTCCCCTTGGGCAGGTCCCACTTACCCCTTCGGAATATCAGTAATACTTCCTCCTCCTCATTCGTCACCAGTCCGCCGCCCGCCTGCACAATTGTGAACTTTTTATAAAAAGCCTTCCGGAGCGCTTCCAGGTCCGGGTGGTAGAAAACCCCGGCATGCACTTTTGCCTGCTGCATTTCATGGATCATGGCATTGACGCTCTGCGTGCTGAGTTCGTCAATGAACACCGCGTCGTCATGATGCACAAAGGGCTGGATCATGTCGTCGATCTCATCGGTGAGGAAGAGGGGTTTGTGGTCGAAATAGATTTTAATGAACATTCGGTAAAGGTACAAGGAACGAATAATAAGGCACAAGGTACAAGGAACAAGGCACAAGGGCTTCTGATTTTAAATACGTTCCTATATAATTTATCCTCCAAGTTTATTGATAATCGAGGAAAGTATTTTTCGGATTTGTTCGCCCTCGCAGATTAAATTTAATTTTTCGCGCTCTAATTCCTTATTTTGATAAACAAGGATGAGATCTATCCACTTGATTGTTTCTTTGGCCTCCCTTCTGGATATTTTTAATTTCATTAGTTCATCAGCTTTGCCTAAGTCGTCTGAAGCCTCCGTATAGTTTGCACTTACAGAACCACTGGAACGAATTACCTGTTTAATGTATTCTTGATTAATAATATCCCATTTGACCATTTTGCAAAACTGTGAAAGCGATCTTCAAGTTCTTTTGACATTACTAAATTTCTTTAAAGTTATTCAAGGCTCCAGGTTGAGCGCGGTTATTTAAACCAGAAATTTTGTTTTTTTCAACAGCAACAAACCCCTGTATCCTTTAATTACCAGTAGTGCTTCCCATCCTTTAGGACACCCTTGTGCCTTGTACCTTGTGCCTTGTGCCTTGTACCTTGTATCTTTGCACCATGACCGATTCCAAAGCCGTAGCCGAAAAACTCCTGCAGGTTAATGCCGTCAAACTAAGTCCCGATCAGCCTTTTACCTGGGCCAGCGGCTGGAAAAGTCCGATCTATTGTGACAACCGGAAGGTCCTTTCGTTCCCCTACATTCGGGATTTCATCAAGTCGGAAATGTGCAATGTGATCTTTGAAAAGTTTCCGGACGCCGGACTGCTGGCGGGCGTGGCCACGGCAGGGATTGCCTGGGGCGCCATGGCGGCGGATCAGTTAAAACTACCTTATGTCTATGTTCGGCCTAAACCCAAGGAGCATGGACTGGGTAACCAGATCGAAGGATTTTATGAAGAAGGGCAAAGGGTGGTGGTGATAGAAGATCTCATTTCCACCGGTAAAAGCAGCCTGCAGGTAGTGGAAGTGCTGAAGGAGCAGCGGCTGGAAGTCATCGGCATGGTCTCGATTTTTACATACGGATTTTCCGTGGCTTCGGAAGCATTTGCCAAAGCGGGACTGACCTTGTACTCCCTTACAGATTATCCTACCCTCATAGAACTGGCTATCGATAAAGGGATTGTGGAGGCCAACCAGCATGAAGTTTTGTTAAAATGGAGGGAGGATCCCGCGAATTGGAACCGGTTGCGTTAATTTTAGGAATCAGTAACCCCGTATGAAAAGAATCATTCCTCTTGTTTTTGTATCCGTGTTATTTGCGGTAGCAGCCTCTTCCCAGGTAAAACCGGTTGTTACAGCCACCATTAAAACGCCCAACGCCTTATGCGAGAACTGCAAAAAAAGGATAGAAGGCTATGTAAAGCCCTATGACGGGGTTGCGGAGATACTGGTCAATTTCCGTAAGGGAGAAACCAGGGTAAAATATATAACCGACCGTATCAATATCGAGGAAATAAAGGCCTATATCGCCAACTGCGGCTACGACGCAGATGATGTTCCCGCCGCGGAAGATGCCTACAAACGCCTGCCGTTAAGCTGTAAGAAATTCGAGGATGGGGGAGGGCACCCAAAGCCGAAAACCCCACCTCCGGCGCAATGATCCGGAGAACTGCCAGGCCCAATATCAGTTCCTGGTGATTGCTTAATGAGCAGTATTCAATTTTCAGTTCATGAAGATCCACTTTTGTGCCTTGAACTTTGATCGTTGGGCATTGAACAATTCCCGGTATTCCATTTATCTGAAGAGTTTATCAATTTCCTGCTTTCCCTCATACCGGATCGGATAATTGATAAAAACCAGCCCCTTTCCCAGTTTGGCTTTTCCATCCAGTTTCAGGGTCACTTCCCTTTTTAAAAGGACTGCCATTGAATTCCTGAATAATTTCTTCATATCCACATCGAGTTTTACGGGCAGGGTGAACTCAGCCCGGGCCGGAATATGAACCATCGTATCCACCCTGAATGTACCCAGGAACTGCCCGTCCAGCCAGGCGCTGCCCCCGGCCTCCTTCAGTTTGACGCCGGTTTTATTGGGATTGAAATACCGGACATCCAGGTCCAGCGAACTCCCGGCCCCCGCAATCCGGTCCACCCGGATATTTTCCAGCGCCCGGAATTCCGGTTCCCGTAGGCTGGCGCAGGAGACCAGGAAAATTGAAACCGGAAGCAGGAAACGGTAAAAGGGCAGGAGGGCCTTTGGTGTATATTCTGTCGGCAGGTACATGACAGGTTTTGAAGATATATCAAATGAAAAGCGCTTGATCTGGAGAAAAATCATACTAATATGTTTAGCTATTCTCCGGGCTGGGCAACAGGATCTGTTTGCCAA
>CAYRHU010000115.1:0-7480 GCA_964424155.1 uncultured Chitinophaga sp. | reverse complement strand
CCATTCACCATTCACTATTCACCATAAAAAAAGCAGCCTCCGAAGAAAGCTGCTTATTCCTCACAGAAATTGAATATTACTTAATCTTAAGAACAGGTTTGAGCATGTAATTACCCTGGCCCGCCTGGTGTACGGAAAGCGCCGCGTCAAAATCGATCAGGATCGAATCGATGGGACCGTTCAGCTGTTTGTTGATTTTCAGCTTAAGGCCTGACTGGGAACCGCTGGGAATGGTAAGGGGGTAGGAAATCCCGTTCACCACGATCGTATTGGCCGAACCCAGCACTAACCTGATCTCCTGAACCGAATTGGAGGGTATGGTACCCGCAGCCAGCAGCGTATCCACGCCGTTCTGCAGACCGAGCAGGTCATATATACCGGCATTGGTGTTCAGGTCAACCCACCCGGTAGAGTCCTGCCGGAAATTAACCCTCACTTGCTGAATATCCACGTTTACGGAGTCCGCGTCAATGGGGGCGTCCGTCAACCTGACCTTAAAGACCGTACTTGTACCATTATTATCATTTGCCGCCTCTTTCTGGCAGGCAATCAACAGGATAGTTGATAAAAAAGCTACAAAAGCTACAGACAAGATTACCTTTCTCATAATATCCGTTTATTGTGAAGAATGTTAAAAAACCATGCCAAAACAAAGAGTTAAAACTCAAAAGACCGTATAGTTTTCCACATATAGAATATTAATTGACCCTTATCATGAATACCGAAGGGACGGGACGTTGCCCGGCTGCATCGGAGACCCGGATGGTTTCTTTCCCGTTTACCAGCATACAACTGCTGCCCCCGCCATCTAGATTCATGGCTTCCACACAGCCCGTTTCTTTTAGGATGTTTGCCAGTTGCATTAAGGATGCACCTTCGGCCTTACCGGGGTTTCGTCCCTCAACAACCAGGATGATCAGTTTTCCACCGGCCGTATAGCCCATGGCGGTCCGGGGATGTTTGTCACTCATCGCTTTCCCGGCAAATTTTAATTCTTCGTTATTGCTGATTTTAATCTCCCCGTTTTGAAGGAGTACCGGACCACCGCCTACAGCGGTCTGTACCTTCCATTTTTTAAGGGTACCGGAATTACCGTTTTTCCTGATAACACCTGCTGCCGAAACCGCAGTCTTATAATCCAGTGAAACCGTTGAATCTTTAATTGGCATCACAGGCGATTGCATGGCATAACTGAACCGGCGTGCCGAATCGGTGAATAACCAGGCAATATCCGCGTTCCTGTTTTTGAAAATCCCCAGGGCGCTTCCAAAGGGGTGACGGTACGTAAGGGTATCCTTGCCTCTCCCGTTTACCGTATGAATATTATAGCCCAGGAGCTTCCCGTCCCTGATCACCACATTCAGGTTCTGGTTCGTGCCAAAGGAGAAAAAAGTGGTGTTCACCACCAGCAGGGGATTCCTGTTCTTCACGTAAAACTGAGCCGGTGTGAGCCTGCGTCCATACGTCGTATCCACGGTGAAATCAAGTCCCCGGTCCCCCAGGTCGGCCTCTACATAATAGGCAATGCTGGGCTTGCCGTCGAGCGGACTTACCGATCTGTACACATGCATGGAGGATGGCAAAGGTTGAAAAAGTGAATCCACATTCTGCCATTGCATTTGTGCGGAGGAAGCGAACGAAATAAAAAAAATAATTTCAAAAACAAAAACGAACCTGTATCCTGCTTTCTTCATGCCACATTTTCTAATTGAATACTGCCAATATTTATAAGCAGAACGCGCCTTTTTGAATGCATGCAGTCTGGTATACCAATGCTTACTGTCAACTGTCAACTGTCTACTGTCTACTGTCTACTGTCTATTGCTCTTCACGTGTCGCTCACTATGATACGATGATCTCACCAGGGGCCCGCTTTCCACGTAATCCAGTCCCAGGCCGTATCCAATTTCCCTGTATTCGGCAAATTCATCGGGATGCACAAAACGACGAACGGGTAAGTGTTTTTGTGTTGGCTGAAGATACTGACCTATCGTCACTACATCACAACCGTTATCACGCAGATCGGTCAGGGTTTGTACCACTTCCTCCTTCGTTTCCCCCAGCCCGAGCATGATACCGCTCTTTGTCCGCATGCCTCCTTCTTTCAGCGTGCGGATCACTTCCATGCTCCGCCAGTACTTGGCCTGTATACGCACCTGGCGGGTCAGTCTTTCCACGGTTTCAATATTATGGCTAACGACTTCGGGGTGCGCGTCGATAATACGTTGAATATTCGGCTTGTCGCCCTTAAAATCGGGGATCAGGGTCTCCAGCGTGGTTCCCGGATTCAGCGCTTTTACCGCCTTAATGGTATTTTGCCAGATAATGGATCCGCCATCGGGCAATTCATCCCTGTCAACCGATGTGATCACCGCATGTTTTACTTTCATCAGCAGTATGGCTTCGGCCACCCGCTGGGGCTCGTCCCAGTCCACCGGATCGGGACGACCCGTGGCCACGGCACAGAAACCGCAACTGCGGGTACAGGTATTGCCGAGGATCATGAAAGTGGCCGTGCCCTCACCCCAGCATTCGCCCATATTGGGACAATTGCCGCTTTCGCAGATGGTATGGAGTTTATATTGATCCACCAGGCCCCGGACATGCCTGTATTCCTCCCCGATGGGTAGTTTTACCCGGAGCCAGTCGGGCTTTTTTACTCTTGTATTATCTGTTGCCGCAGGAACTATGGGAAGTTCGGTCATCCGGCAAATTTACGACAGTATGGGTAATTTGAAGACGGGTGAAAAAGCGGGCACTGAAGAGGATATTCTGCTGCGAAACGGTATACTGCTTAAACCCTTTTATAGAATGGGAAGCGTTTATTTTCTCCGGCCAAAGAGTATCGCAATATACCCCTGGAAGAAGAACTGCTTATCCTTTTGCCCTACCATGATAGGTATCTTGCTCCCGTAAAATTCACCGCTGACGCCCACCTCGATGCCGGAAACCGTTTCATTGAACCGGCCGTAATCAAAGCGCATTCCCAGTTTGGCAAATGCGCCCGGTTTTATTTTCAATTCATTCCATCCCTTGCCAAAGCCGGCGCCGCCCAGGATCTCCTGGCTCATAAACTGAGCGCTGTCGGCATCGGTGTACTTGATCGTCTTTACCTGCTGATTGGCAATATCGTTCACTTCTACATAATAGGGACGCAGCAAACCGATGGCAATACCGCCGTTATACACAGCCGAAACAGCCACCCCGTTCTTGTTGCCTTTCTGCCCAAGTATGTATTGCTGTCCGAATCCCAGTGTCAGCTGATAGAAATAATTCTTCTTTGCATAAATGTAGGGATTGCCGAAAATGAAACCCTGGCTCGGCTGCTTATCTTCCTTGGGGTGTTTGATTTCGGTGAAATCAAGACGGTAGATATTCGTTTTCCGGTTGGTCTTCATCCGGCCAAGCTCGTAAAAGGCCCCGTAACCATTGGTGCGGAACTGGACGCCAAACAGGTTTTGCTTGCTGTACACCAGCACTCCCTCCTCTGCCTGCCTGATCAGTTCATTGATTTTCTGGCGGCGTTCTTCCTTTTTGAGTTCTTTCGAAGGCTTGCGCCTGGATGTAGTGTCCTGGGCGGCTGTCACCAGTACGGCGGAAAGCATCAGCAAGGTAAGCGGGAGTTTCTTCACGGAGTATTTTTTGGCTAAGAGTTTAAACGAGAAAAAGAGTAAAAGAGTTGGGTTTCTGATTGTGCAGATGTCATTTTATTACCCGATACCCTCACTGTTTGATCGCCGGAAAACCTGTTTCCGGCATCCCTCCGATTCTCTTTTCTCTCTTTTCTCTCTCTTTTATCCTCTTAGATATTCAGCGTAAATTTAGGGCAAAATATTGATAATGACTTCTACGGTAACCTATAACGGCGGGTTAAGAACCACCTGTACCCATTTGAGAAGCGGTTCCTCTTTTGAAACAGATGCCCCTACCGACAACCACGGAAAAGGCGAACGATTTTCCCCCACCGACCTCATGGCCACCAGCCTGGCCACCTGCATGATCACCGTCATGGGGATCAAGGCGCGCAGCCTGGGTTTCGATCTCGACGGGATAAAGATCGATGTCCTCAAGATCATGAAATCCGATCCCCGCCGGGTGGGCGGCATTGAACTGACCTTTCACATACCCGATTCGCTGCATGCGATCGGCGAAAAAAACAAAGCGATTCTCAAACACACCGGCATTACCTGCCCGGTGCAGATGAGCATTCACCCGGATATTGAGGTGAAGCTGGATTGGGGGGAGTGGGGGTAGGCGGGAGGCGGGAGGCTGGAGTCGGGAGTCTGGAGTCGGGCTTGCCCGCCATAGCCAAAGCGAAGGCGGGAAGCGGGCCTGTCAGCCGAAGCAAATGCGAAGACCGGAGCCTTAGCATAGGCGGAAACTGATCATATTCATTCAGAATTAACTATTACCCCCACGCTGCATTTTTTAAATTAATTATGCATTCAATATTCCTTGTTCTGCATTCCAAATTCATCATGCTTTCAGTATCGCATTCCCGATCCCGCATTCCAGGCATCTTTTATGGTTACAGTATTCGTTCCTGAGTTCGATCAGTGCCTGGCTGTCGAGCGCATTAATGTTACTTACTCCCAGTTTCCCGAATTCCCGGGTGATATTGTTTTTTTCCGGGGCGGTGTTTTCCAGCCAGTGCAGCGCCTTATCCTTGAAGCGCTGATCGTGATGGAAATTGCCATATGCAAATAAAATGGGAACGAATGTGTTAATGATTAGGCTATGCATCATGACATCTCCGATATTTTTCATTTTAAACGGTGATGGTTCACCAAAACGGTAATGATAATGCCAGTAATCATTGGCTGTTACATCCAGCAGCTTTTTGGCTTCATTCAGCGAACCAGCCTCCTTCACACGTGAAAAAAGCGGATCCGTTGCCTGCAGGAGGGCCGCCAGCTGCGCCAGTCTTACCGTTGGAAAATTACCGGGTCTCATCCGCAAAAAATGAACCGGCTGGTGAATGGGGCTGAGCTGGTATTTCCCCCGAAGGAATAAATATTCCCGCTGCAGCAAACGGTAATAGTCATCATCCACGTTTTCTTTCAACAGTCCGGCCTGTCCCATGAGCAGGGCTTCGAGCCGGTGGATCTGTGAACGGTGACGCGCCAGCAGGCTTAGCGGAAGTGAACGGGCAATTTCCTCAAATGCCGGCCTGTTAACCGGAACACCGAAATTCCCGGCCAGCATGCGCCAGAAAATTTCTTCCCAATGACCATTGGTTTCAGTTAACAATCGCTCAGCATCGGCTGATTTCCGCAGCAGCCGTTCCGACATTAGCCGGTCCTTCCAGCTTTTCCACGTAAGATCATTCACTTTCCCGATCATTTTATCACAGGGAATAAAAACGGAACCCTTCATTAATTCGGCATACCGGTCAAGCAAGAGCATCGACACCCTCCCCCCAAGTTCTAACACAGGAATCGTATTCACCTCTTTGTCATGTTCCCAAACCACGTGCAGGATCACGTTGGAATAATTGGCATCTTCCTGGTGCCCGTGTTTGTCCCAGTCGGAGCTTCGAATATGGAGTTCAACGGTGCCCGCCCAGGTAGCTGCGCCGATACGTATCCTCGCACCGGAGAAATCCGGTCCCTGGTGCTGGTTGTATTGTCCGGGGAAAAAAACCTGTACCGGCTCGCCGGCCGGGGTGCTCAGTTCAATTTTACTGTAATACTGGAATTGCCAGATGAAATGCAGCAATCGTTCGTTCATTTTTCATGTGGCAGCAGGGTTGGTTTGGAAATTAGTTAATTGGTGAACTGGTTAAATGGTTGACTGGGGTGGCGTACTTAATTCGAAGAATCTTTACTGATACTAATCAACCTGAATAAAACGCTATATAATTGTGTGGCAGTAACGAAAACTGAAGTTACAAATTTAAAAACAATTGTACCCAAATAAACGACCCAATTAACCAATTAACCAATCAACCAATTAACCACTAAACCTCTCCAGCTCCCGCAACACCCTGCTCACCGGGAGACCCATGACATTATAAAAATCCCCTTTTACCGACCTGATACCCACCACCCCGATCCATTCCTGGATGGCGTAGGCGCCGGCCTTGTCATAAGGCTTGTATTTGTCCACATAGAATTCGATCTGCTCCACGGTAAGCTCATGAAACTCCACTTCCGTAAGATCGGCAAATGCTGTTTCCCTCCTGCCCTGCCGGATGACCACCCCGGTGATCACCTGGTGTTTTTCGCCGGAAAGCGCCAGGAGCATGCTTACGGCATCTTCCCGGTGAACGGGTTTCCCGATGATATGATCGCCCAGCACGACGATCGTGTCGGCCGCGAGTACAATCCTCTCCCCTGCTTCTTCCTGCACGGCGATGGCCTTGTTGCGTGCAATATGCACCGCCACTTCCGACGGATCGAGACCGGGCGGAAAATCCTCATCGGTTTCTTTTACCAGTATATCAAACGGGACTTCGGCCCATTCAAGCAGTTGTTTCCTGCGCGGCGACTGAGAAGCGAGAATGATCTTGTTCATAGGTAATAATAGAAGAAAACCATGGATAGTATGCCGGTCAGCATGACCAGTTTGGTAAGTGAACTCAATTGATGAAATTGCGCGGTTGAATGACTGTTCTTAAGTCTGAATAAAAGCACCAGCAGCGGAAAAACGATACAGGGAATACTGTAGGCCACGGCCAGCCACCAGTTGAACTGCAGCACATAGATCTGCAGGATGACCAGGATCGCGATCAGCACGATCAGCCAGACGGCCACAAACACCTTGGTGGCATTCACTCCCCAAACGATCGGCATGGTACGGCACCCGTAGCGGGTATCACCGGGCATATCTTCCATATCCTTGATCGCTTCCCGCACCAGGCTGATGATAAAGGCAAAACCGGCATAGAGAACAGCCAGCCGGAAAAATCGGAAATGTACGCTTCCAACAGCATCTTCCAGCCTGACCTTGGAGAAAAAAATGATCAGGATAGTCCAGGCGGTCAGCAGGGAAATGACAATATTCCCGGTAAGCAGGCTTTTCTTAAACCGCGTGGAATAAAACCACAATATGACCACGCACAGTAAATTGGCCAGTACGAGATACCACTTCTGTATAAAAGGAAGGGCGATCGCGGTGAGGATGACCCCCGCGCCGCTCAGCATAAAATGCCAGGCAATGGCCCAGCGTCGGTGAATGACCTTGTCCACCACCATTTTTTTAGGTTTGTTCACTTCATCGATATTGATATCGAAATAATCGTTGATCGCATACCCACCCGCGGCAATGAACAGGGAAGCCAATACGAGCAGTGCAAACCGCCAGCCGTCATCCGGCGGTATTGATCCGCTGTATAAAGGATGATATATGCAAAACTGGAAAAGCACCTGCGTCAGGGCCATGAAAAAGAGATTGGGCAGTCGCACCAGTTTAAAGAAGGCGGCTATCAATCTCATGCAGGGAATTTGGGGGAAAGATACGGAGAAGAGTCGGGAGTCGG
>CAYRHU010000114.1:2532-7485 GCA_964424155.1 uncultured Chitinophaga sp. | reverse complement strand
GATCACTTCAGTTCCGGGTGCGGTTAACTATATATGGACCGCACCGCCCGGTGCCACGATAGCAAGCGGACAGGGTACCACTTCTGTAACGGTGAATTATGCGCCCGGCAGCACCAGCGGCAACCTGAGTGTGGCCGCTAGCAATGGCACCTGTCAGACAGCGCCATCCATACTGCCTGTTACAATTAGTACAGCACCGGCAGCGCCTACCAGCGGTGGTAATCAAAGCCAGAATGTTTGTTTGCCCGACCCGATCCCGACACTGACGGCAACGGCGACCGTTCCCCCGGGGCATAACGTTGTTTGGTATAATGCCGCCTCCGGTGGCGCCGTGGTTCCGAGCCCGACGCTGAATTCAGCCGGAACCGTCACTTATTATGCGGCCAGTGTGAATACCACCACCAACTGCGAAAGCACCACCCGGACAGCGGTTACACTGAGTATCACCACCGTGCCCCAGGCTTCGGTTACAGCCGGTGGTGCCACCACCTTCTGCCAGGGTGGATCCGTAATGCTCACGGCCAACAGCGGCACATCCTATAACTGGAGCAATGGCGCGACCACGCAGTCCATTACTGTCAGCACATCCGGTTCCTATACCGTAACAGTTACGACCAGCGGATGCACCAGCACTTCACCGGCAACAGATGTTACCGTGAACCCGCTGCCCACTGCGACCATTACGGCCGGCGGACCGCTCGCCTTCTGCCAGGGCGGCAATGTAACCCTGACCGCCTCCGCGGGCGCTTCATGGGCCTGGAGCAATGGAGCCAGCACCCAATCGATCAATGTGACGAATACCGGTGATTTCTCCGTAACTGTCACCAACGCACAGGGCTGTTCCACTACGTCCGCCATTACCAGCGTAAACGTAAGTCCAAACCCGACCGTTACGATAACGGCTTCGCCTTATACCAGTTTGTTCCCGGGACTTGTAACCAACCTGACGGCCAATGTTACACCGGCCGGCACGTACAATTACACCTGGTACCGGGACAATGTGGTCGTACCCGGTGCGGTAACGTCAACATTGAATGGTATTGACCCCTATAAACTGGGAAGTTATACGGTGACCGTCATGAATACAACGGGTCTGCCCTGTTCCAATACATCCGCGGCCTTGGTGATCAAAGATTCTGCTATCGCCAAGCTGTTTATTCTTCCGAACCCGAACAGGGGACGGTTTGAAGTGGTGTATCACAGCAGTGGAGTCAATTCTTATACTTTGCGCATTTATGATTCGAAAGGAGCACATGTGTATGAGAAAGCCTACAGTATCAGTTCGCCATACCAGCGAATGGATGTGGATATGCGGTTCCTCGGCAAAGGACTTTTCCATGTGGTGCTGACCAACAGTGCCGGGAAGCGTCTCGCCACCGGTAAAGTTGTGATACAGTAATAACAGTCATAATTAGAAAAAGCCAGTTGTCCTGAACAACTGGCTTTTTCTATTGCCGGTAAATCTGCTCACCGGAAACTCGCTACTGTTATCGGGATGCCTGTTTTACATAATCGTAAATACGCTGCTGTGCGGCCAGGGGTTCCTGACCGGACGACAATACCCGGAGGTTATTGGCGCTGCCCGTGGTTACGTCGCTGACCAGCAGCACGGCTTTCTGGTTATCGGATAACTGGAATCGGAGAATATCATCCACTTCCCTGCAGATTTCCTTATCATAAACCGGGAAACACACCTCGATCCGGCTGTGGAGGTTGCGGTTCATCCAGTCGGCGCTTCCCATAAAATACTCCGGCTCGCCGTTATTATGAAATACAAATACCCTGGCGTGTTCGAGATACCGGTCTACAATGCGGTGAACCGTGATGTTTTCGCTTTGCTTCGCCACACCCGGTGCCAGCACACAAATGCTCCTGACAAGCATTTGAACTTTCACTCCGGCACGGCTGGCCTTGTACAGCTTGGCGATCATTGCCCTTTCCTGGAGATTATTCACTTTGATGATAATGGAAGCCGGTTTGCCAGCTTTTGCATTATCAATCTCCCGGTCGATGAGCTGACTGAACCGCTTGATCATATTAAACTGCGAAACAAGCAAATGCCGGAAGGGTATCTTTCCGTATTCGCCCGGCTGCCTGCGGGATTGCAGGTAGGCAAAAAGCAGGTCCAGTTCATTTCCAAAATCCGGGTTTGTCGTGAACAATACATGGTCGGTGTAAAACCGTCCGGTCGACTCATTGAAATTGCCCGTAGCCATGAAGGAATAGTCTTTTACCTGCTGTTTTTCCACCCGTTTCACCAGCGCCACTTTGGCATGCACTTTCAGCCGGGGTATGCTGTTGATGATCTTCACCCCCGCCGCTTTCATCTTTTTGCTCCACTTCAGGTTATTGGCCTCATCAAAGCGGGCCTTCAACTCTACGAAGACCGTCACCTTCTTACCGTTCTTGGCGGCGCTGATCAGCGCGTTGACGATATGCGAATCGGCCGCCACGCGATAAAGAGTAACATAAATCTCCTTTACATGCGGATCGATGGCCGCTTCATTGAAGAACCGGAGAATATAATTGTAGGAATGGTAAGGCAGGTGAAGCATTTTTTCCTTCTCACTGATACACTGAAAGATCGACCGGTGGTTATCAAAACCGGGATGTGTCACCGCGGGCCAGGGTCCATAGGTGAGTTTCCCCTTTTTGGGATTAGGTAAACTGCCCAGATCCTTCAGGTTATGATACCGCCCCCCTTCCACCATTTCCTCGCTGCGCAGGAAGAAATAGCCCTTTACAAAATCCCGCATCGCCGCCGGCATGTCCTTGTCGAATAACAAACGCGTGGCGTGACCCGCATCCCTTTTTTCCAGCTGCTTTTCTATTTTCTCGGCGATATCCCCCGCGAATTCATCTTCCAGGCTCATTTCCGCATCACGGGTCAGTTTTACGCTGTATGCGCCGCGTATGCTGTACCCGGGAAATACTTCACCGAGGTTTTCCCGGATCACATCATCAAGGAATACGATGTAATGATCGTCGCCCAGCATCGGAAGTTCAGAGAAACGCGGCAGGTTAGCGGAAGGAATATTAAGCAGCGCATACGTGTGTTTACCGGGCGCTTCCTCTGTTTCCAGGTCCAGAATGAAGTAAAGCGCGTTATTTTCCAGGAACACATTCAGCTGGTTATCCTTTTGCAGGATAAGAGGCTGTAGAAAAGAAAGCACTTTTGAAAGGAAATATTCCCTTATGGTTTCCGTATGTTCCTTCCGGAGGGATTCACCGTAATACAGGCAAATATTGTTTTGCTGCAGTTCAGGCAGGATCTGCTGGCGGAGGATCTGCCCGAATTCTTCCTGGTGCTGGTTCACCATCAATTGCACCTGCCCCACAAGTTCCTTGGGATACTCATCACGCAGGGAAGTTTTCTTGGCTTCAATACTGGTAAACGCGAAAATGGAAGGCATCCTTACCCGGAAAAATTCATCCAGGTTGGAAGAGAAAATGGAAAGAAATGAAATGCGGCTGTAGAGAGGCACCGTTTTATCGGCGGCTTCCATCAATACCCGGTGGTTAAAACTCAGCCAGCTCAGGTCGCGGTTCAGAAAAGCATATTTATTTTCATCAGCCATGGATTCGTGTGGTTTATGGACTAAGATAATGGTTTTGCCCAAGCAGTGAAGCGCCAGCCCGGAATAATTGCGTTTACTCACAGGTATTGCAGCACCACCGACGATTCGCCCCTGTAAACATAAAAGTAATAGGCTATTAGTACCCCGATCATTCCCAGCGTTCCGGCCAATGCCAGCACACCCAGAACCCGCCAATAACCACTCCCCGGTTTGAGCCGGAGAAAAACCCGCATACCCCAGGCTATGTATAATGTTTGTAAAAGGATCATCCCGTAAAGGAGAGGGTAATAAGCACCCCGCTCCCTTGTCAGCGACAGCCAGGGAGCGAGCAGGACGGCGCCGGCCAGGTTGCTGAAAGCGGTAAACAGCGTATAAGCCAGCGTGATCTCCGCCATATTGCGTGCGCAGCGCCGGAAAAACATCCACAGGAAAAACGCGAAATAGGGTGAGATCAGCACGGTAACTATGTTCATATACCGGTTCATAAAAACCTGTATCGTGCCGATCCTTTCCAGGGTATCCTGATAAAGTTGCCGGACAGCCGGGTCCGCCATCCTGGCAAGCACAGCGGGGTCCGCTTCCGGCTGGTAGGTATACGGATCCAGCCATCTATTGATCAGCAGCATCGCCGCAATACAGATGCCGGTAAACACAAACGGATTAATATAATATTTACGTTTCCCTCCTGCATAAGCGGAAACAGTGGCCCCGGGATTGAGCGCAAGCCCCTTCAGGAGACGAAATAATCCCTTTTCAATATTGAATAACGACTGGAACAGGTCACGGCCCAGGTGACGGAAACTAAGCCTCCCGGTATTCACCTGCTGCCCGCATTGATGACAGTATCGCTGGTGCGGCATCAGCGTGCACCCGCAATTGAGACAGCCCTCTTGCATATCAGTAAGGTATAAAAAAGGAGATTACCGGTCGGCAAATTTTTCGGCCAGCCGCCGCGGCGCCGTGTTGCAGTAGGCAAGGGTCAGCGCATCCCGGAACATGGTCTTCCTGGCTTTTTTCAGGTTGACGAGGGTATAGCCCATCCTGCCCCAGCCGCCGGGTACCGGCCAGAATACTGAAGGATCATATAAGCAGAAAACAGACTGGTCGGCCGGGCGGAGTTTCAAGGTAACGGTACTGTCTTTCCCATAAATTGTGGCGAATATTTTCTTTTTTACACGGAACGCGGTTTTTTCGAAATGCGGGTGCTCATCCGTTTCAGGAAATGAAAGGGCCCACTGGCGTACTTCTTCCATTTTTACCATATGAAAGACGTTATGTTTTACCGCTGTCAGGGAACCACTTCCCCTTCCAGGTCGTAATCATAAGCTTTGGTGATCCGCACGTTTACAAATTCGCCGATGGGGAGTTTCCGATC
>CAYRHU010000114.1:0-2432 GCA_964424155.1 uncultured Chitinophaga sp. | reverse complement strand
GTGCGCAGGCAAATCCCCGGAACTTTTTCCCGGATGGCGGCGGTCAGTTCTTCCATTTCCTCCCGGGTGATCTGTCGCTTCATCGCTTTAAGCATGTTATTGGACGCATGCTGAAGCGGCATATCCAGGTAATTGCAGATATTCTCCCTCTCGCGCATCACATCCAGCACTTCCAGCGGAAATTTGGAAGGATAGGCATAATGCAGCCGGATCCATTCGAGCCCTTTTACGTCGGCGAGCCGGTGGAGCAGGTCGCCCAGCATTCTTTTTTTATAAATGTCCAGCCCGTAATAAGTCAGTTCCTGCGCAATCAGCATCACCTCCTTCACTCCTTTTTTAACCAGCCCTTCCGCTTCCTTCACCAGATCTTCCATGGATTTGCTGATATGTACTCCCCGCATCAGCGGGATGGCGCAAAAAGAACAGGTGCGGTTGCAGCCTTCCGAAATTTTTAAATAAGCGTAATGCTTCGGGGTGGCCAGCAGGCGTTCTCCCACCAGTTCCGTTTTATAATCCGCTTCGAATTGCCTGAGGATAAGCGGCAGTTCCATCGTCCCGAAAAAGGCGTCCACTTCGGGGATCTCCGCTTCCAGATTGTTCTTATACCGTTCGCTCAGGCAGCCCGTCACATACACTTTGTCCAGCCTGCCCCTTTTTTTAAGTTCAACCTGCTGTAAAATGGTCTGGATGCTTTCCTCCTTGGCCTTATCGATAAAACCGCAGGTGTTCACCACCACGATATTGTGATCCGGTTTCCGGTTCTCATGCACCACCTCGATCCCGTTGGCCGCGAGCTGGCCGCTCAGCACTTCGCTGTCGACCATGTTCTTACTGCACCCCAGGGTGATGATATTGACTTTGTCCTTTTTGAGTGATCTTGCTTTCATTCCGGTTCTATTCTTGATAATCACGTAGCATAGGGGCCTGTCTTATTTTTCAAGGCTGAACAGGCTGTCCACAAACTCATGCCTGTTAAAAACCAGCAGATCGTCCATTTTCTCGCCGACCCCGATAAATTTCACCGGTATGCTGAACTGATCCGCGATCGCCAGCACCACACCCCCTTTGGCCGTGCCGTCGAGCTTGGTAATGGCCAGCGCCGTTACATCAGTGGCCGCGGTGAAATGTTTCGCCTGTACCAGCGCGTTCTGTCCCGTGCTCCCATCCAGCACCAGCAATACTTCGTGCGGCGCATCGGGGATCGTTTTCTGTATAACCCGTTTGATCTTGCTGAGTTCTTCCATCAGGTGCGATTTATTATGGAGCCGTCCCGCGGTATCGATCAGCACGACATCACTCCCCCGTGATACAGCGCTTTGCACCGTATCAAAGGCCACGGCCGCGGGATCACTGCCCATCGCCTGTTTCACGATCGGCACACCCACCCGTTCGCTCCAGATGGTCAGCTGGTCAACCGCCGCCGCGCGAAACGTATCCGCAGCGCCCAGTAATACCTCTTTGCCCGCTTTTTTGAAATGATAGGCCAGTTTGCCGATCGTTGTGGTCTTACCTACCCCGTTCACCCCTACCACCAGGATGATATAGGGTTTGGATGGGAGTTCCGTATCAAAAGCATAGCTGCTGGCCGCAGGTGCTTCCACCAACAGCGCTTCAATCTCCTCCCGGAGCATGCTATTGAGTTCCGCGGTATTCAGGTATTTATCCCTGGCCACCCGTTTCTCAATCCGTTCAATGATCTTCACGGTGGTTTCGATGCCCACATCGGCTCCCACCAACGCTTCCTCCAGGTTGTCGAGCACCTCTTCATCCACCGTACTTTTTCCCGTGATGGCTTTAGTGATCTTCTCCAAAAAACCCTGCTTGGTCTTTTTCAGACCTTCATCCAGGCTTTCTTTCTCTTTTTTACCGAATAGTTTATTAAAAAATCCCATGCCCCTGTCCCCTAACGGGGAATTTTGGTTGACTCCACCTGTTGAAGTCAATTTACAAAAATCATTTCTCTCCAGGTACAGAGAAATGCCCTCAAAAAAAAAGCTATCATACCCGGGGTGTGATAGCTATCATTATTACTCCCCTTCAGGGGATGGGGGGTTATTTCTGGGCCAGGAAATCCTTCACCTTATCCTTATGCACCATTTGCTCCTTAAAAGTGTAGGCGCCTGTCTTGGGGCTGCGTATGGCCTTGATCACTTTGGTGTAATTTTTCGCTTCTGCGGCCTGCTTGGGGTCCTTCTTGATCGCCGTTTTTGCTGCTTTTGCCATTTTATTTCGTTAATTGGTTGATTGGTTAATTGGGGTTTTCCAAACCAATAATTCCCTAACCGGTTATTTAATTTCTTTGTGTACCGTTACCTTTTTCAGGATGGGGTTGTATTTCTTCAACTCCAGGCGTTCGGGGTTGTTCTTTTTATTCTTAACCGTGATATAACGGCTGGTGCCGGGCTGACCACTGTTTTTGTGCTCAGTGCATT
>CAYRHU010000113.1:0-7548 GCA_964424155.1 uncultured Chitinophaga sp. | reverse complement strand
CTATACGTGGCATTTCAGCATGCAAGGTTTACCCGCGAATGATGTTACCATCAAAAGCTGTGAGCTCTTACCTCACATTTTCACCCTTTCACACCTTGCTCCCCCGCTCCACCGGGTGGAGCGGGGGTTGGGGGGTGAGGTTATTTTCTGTGGCACTCTCTCTTGTCCCGGTTTTGACACCGGTACAGCCCCGCTTATCACAGGGTGCATTGCTCTGTGCTGTCCGGACTTTCCTCCTCTCCTGGAAGCGGAGAAGCGATGACCCGGCTTGTAGTGATGCAAAGTTAAAAAAATAGCGGCTTAATACCCGAAGAATATCTCTGTGGCGCCATATCCAAATGAGGGATGATACTGGTTTACAAAGGATTTCACTTCATTTTTCAGCCGGAGGATATCATGGATCTCATTTCGGAGCACCCCCTCTCCCACTCCGTGGATCACGATCAGCGAGGGCTGGTGATGTGCCACCGCCAGGTGATAATATTTTTCAAATGTTTTGAGCTGGAGACGGAGGATCTCATAATTGCTCATCCGCGTCCAGTCATCAGTCAGCTTTTCAATATGCAGGTCGATCACGGTTTGCGCCGGTTCCAGGTGCTGCCTGGCTTTGGACGCGTCGTATACCCGGTATCCTTTGGCCGCCAGCGGTCCGGGGTCCACTTTGTGTTCCACAATCTTATCCGGGTATGTTTCAAACAACAAATGAGAAAAAGTGGCCTGGTTACGTTCTTTCAACTCCTCCAGCTTTGAAAACAATTGCCTGGGTTTAAGCCGCACCGTCGCTTCGTAATGCGGCGCCTTTTTCTTATCGGGTTCCGCCAGGGAAAATTCAAATTCAAAAGAGGGACTGTCATTCAGGTGCTCAAAGGGAATGTCATGAAGGTAAAAATCCTCAAACGGGTGAACCTGGTTCTTAAGGGAGAATTCAGGTTTTCCGAAATAATTAAGCCGGTAATCAAACCGGTAAGCGCGTGAGGTATGATTGACCAGGTGAAGTTTCAGTTCCTCCACCACCTGGTCGCCGAACTCATCATAATCCATCACGGGCAGGAAGGTCAGCCATACCCCATCTTCCACCCGGTTCAGTTCGGCCCGCTTTTCCTTTCGTACATCATCGATATACTGCTTCTCTTTTTTGGCCGGAAGGATCTTTTTTTCAGTGAACCGTTTGAAATAAGGAAAATCCACCTGGTCCTTATACACCGGGAAGCTGACCCCGTTCACATCCACCAGCAGCATCTGATCATTAATGATATCCCGTACAATTCCTTCTTCACCGGAATGGAGGATGAGTATCGTATCACCTATCTGGTATTTCATACGTTGTTTGCCGGCGCAATAAAAAAGTCACACAAAATTACCATAGTAACTCCGTGTGACTAAAAAATTAATTGCGTTACGCTTTTTTCCGGGCCAGGTGACTGTTCCGGTAACTGTACAGGAAATAGACCACCAGTCCGACGGCCAGCCAGATCAGGAACCGCATCCAAACTTTGTGGGTCTCCTGCGACATGAGATAGAGACAGCTGATAAGACCCAGTATCGGCAGAAGGGAAAGTTTCCGTAATATGGCCAGAACGGCCATCAGCACTGCTATCAGCCAGAAAACGGCCATGGGCCAGGTGTCTTTTGTCCAAATATCTTCCGTGAAATGAGAGGGAACATTGGTTTGTATCAGAACGATGGCGGCGGCCAGCAGGGCCGGGTAAATGAACTGTGCATTGATATACGGGACCCTGAATTTGCTCTCCGGTTTGTCTTTCCGCTGCTGCATCACCAGCACCCCCCCGCAAACCAAGACAAAGGCGAAAAGTGTTCCGATACTTGTCAGCGAAAGCACCTCACCCAAATTCAGGAACAGGGCGGGTATGGCTACCACAAACCCGGTAAGGATGGTGGAGAAGGAAGGCGTGCCATAACGGGGGTGAATCCTTGAAAATATTTTCGGGAGCAATCCGTCTCGGCTCATGCTCATCCAGATCCGGGGCTGGCCCAGCTGGAACACCAGCAGTACGCTCGCGGTGGCAATAATGGCGCTGACGGCCACGATGCCGGAAATGAATTTCAGTCCCCTCTCATCAAATACCATGGCCAGCGGGTCGCCCACATTCAGTTTGGTGTAGGGTACCATACCCGTTAACACGAGCGCGAGCAGCACATACACCACCGTACAGATGATCAGGGAATTGATCATTCCCCGCGGCAGATCGCGCTGCGGGTTCTTGCATTCCTCCGCCGTTGTGGAAATAGCGTCAAAACCGATATAGGCAAAGAAAACCGCGGAGACTCCCTTCATGATACCGCCAAATCCTTCCGGTGTGAACGGCGACCAGTTATCCGGGTTGATATAAAAAGCGCCGAGTACGATCACAAAAAAGATCACGGCGAGTTTCAGGATCACCATCAGGTTACTGGCCGAACGGGATTCTTTTATTCCCCGGAAAACAATATAGGTGATCAGCGCCACGATCAGCAATGCGGGAATGTCCATGATCAGCCGGAACCCGAGCAGCTTCGGGGCGCTGTTCCAGGCAGAGATAGCCGCCTCGGAGGCCCCGGCTTTCGCCGACATGTAGTCCATCGTCATCCAGTCGGGAAAGGTTAACCCGGCCTTTGACATGAGGTTCGTAAAATAATCACTCCAGGAAATTGCCACGGCGATGTTCCCGATCGCATATTCCATCAGCAGGTCCCATCCGATGATCCAGGCGAATATCTCACCAAAGGCCACATAAGAATAAGTGTAGGCGCTCCCGGATACCGGAACGGTGGAAGCGAATTCGGCATAACAGAGTGCAGCAAAACCGCAGGCAATCGCGGTAAAAATATAAAGAAACACGACTCCGGGGCCGCCATTGGAGGCCGCGGAACCGATCCCGCTGAATATACCCGCGCCGATGATGGCGGCCACTCCAAAAAAAGTCAGGTCCCGAACCCCCAGGACCCTTTTCAGCCCGGTTGCATGCCCGTCGAGCATCCCGGCTTCTGCTTCTTTCAGGATACTTGGAATGTCTTTCTTACGGAAAAGCTGGCTGGACATAACAGTTGGTTTTACCTGTCAAAATAGGAAAAAATCACATTGTGCGAACAAATAATAATACTGAAGAGAATAGAAGCATGCGGGGCGACTTGATTTACCCGTTTTTTCAATGCTCCCTTTGCACCAGGAAATGGGCCAGTTCTCTTAACGGTTCCTTTCGCCTGGAGAGAACTGCAATGTCTTCGAGATGGCTGAACGCTTCATCCAGGAACTGGTTCTTTAACCGGAGCGCCCATTCATCCACCTGGCAGTCGCGGTAGATCTGCAAAACTTTTTCCACTTTACCGGGGACGTTATTTTGAATGAGATCCTGCAGTTCTTTTAGCTGGCTGCCCTTCGCGGTTTCCAGCGCATGCAGCAGGAGGAATGTCTTTTTATTGGAAAGAATATCACCTCCCAGCTGTTTCCCGAATTTGCCGGGATCACCAAAAGCGTCGAGGTAATCATCCTGGACCTGGAATGCAATACCGAGTTTTTTCCCGAATTCATACAGCAGGTTTTGATTCCTTTCTCCTGCACCGCCGAGTATGGCACCGGTTTGCAGGCTGGCGGCCAGGGCGACGGATGTTTTCAGTTCGATCATTTTCAGGTAGGCGTTCAGTGTAACGGATTCCATAATTTCAAAGTCCATGTCCATTTGCTGTCCTTCACATACTTCCCGGGCGGTCCGGTTGAAAAGCGTGAGGATCGGCCGGAGGAAGGGGATCGCGATCTTATTCAGTTCTTCATAAGCCATCACCAGCATTACATCACCCGCAAGGATGGCCGTATTTTCCCCGTATTTGTGATGCACCGTTTCCTGTCCTCTTCGCAACGGAGCCTTATCCATGATATCGTCGTGGATCAGGGTGAAATTATGGAATAGTTCTATCGCCGTGCCTACATGCCAGGCATCCTCGCTGATCTCCTCAAACAGTTCATTGCCCATCAGGCAGAGTACCGGGCGGATCCTTTTTCCCCCGAGCCGCAGGAAATATTCATTGGGTTCATACAGGGAAGCGGGCTCGGCGGGAAAATGCCGTTTGTCGAAATAGAGAGTGAATTTCTGGGATAGCAGTTCGAAAGATTGCATGGTATGATTTAATTCTGCAAAAGATGCGGATAAAACAGGTATTTTTTTCAACTAAGGATTTAACCTGAACCGCTAATATCATTTCAAAGATATATAATTGCGTCTTTTTAAACCGGTTCCGGTTTCCTTACGAGTATCTCATTTTTTTGACGAAGAAACCCGGGTGAAGGGGATTGCATACTACTTCCTATTGCTGTGCATTCTGCCGTAATTTTTCTCGCAGAGATCGCAAAGAGATTCTTTATTTTCCTCGGCATGGGCTGCAATCCCTGCGTGCTGATTTTTCTCGCGCAGAGTTCGCAGCGATTCTTACTTCTTTTTCTTTCCTTTCCCCGACACCGCCCGCTCCTTCCCCACTTCGCCGGCCACTACCCATTCGTAATCCAGTTGCCGTTTGATCAGGTTGGCCGCCACCACTTTGATCCAGACTTTGTCGCCCATCCGGAATTTGCGGCCGGTGCGGCGTCCAACCAGGCAGTATTCCGCCTCCTCATGCCGGAATTCGTCATAATCCAGGAGGCTGTTGAGACTCACCAGTCCTTCGCATTTGTGCTGTACCGTCTCCACCCAGAAACCAAAAGAGGCCACCCCGCTGATAATGCCTTCGAATTCCTCGCCGATATAATTCTTCATATACAGCACTTGCATATACTTATTCCCGGCCCGTTCCGCATCCATGGCCGCCCGCTCGCGTTCACTGCAGTGCTTGCATTTATCTTCCAGCTTTTTGTCGGGCTCCGTTTTCCCGTTCAGCACATCGAAAAGAATCCGGTGCACCATCACATCGGGGTACCGGCGGATAGGTGAGGTAAAATGACAATAGTTTTCAAACCCGAGACCATAGTGCCCGATATTTTCCGATGTGTATTTGGCCTTTGCCATGGTCCGGATACCCAGCTGTTCAAGTACGTGCTGTTCCGGTCTTCCCTGTGCGTCTTTAAGCAACTGATTAAACGAGGCCGCGATCGATTCGGGCGATGAGGTATCGAATTTGTGGCCGAATTTTTTGGCAAAAGCGGCAAAAGGCAGCAGCTTTTCCTCGTCGGGATCATCATGGATCCGGTACGGAAAAGGCAAGGGTTTATTCTGGTACCTGAGTTTGGATACATTCTCCGCCACGGTCCGGTTGGCGAGCAGCATCAACTCCTCGATAAGCTGGTGTGCCTCCTTGCTTTCCTTTATCATGATCCCCACGGGTTCACCCTTCTCACTCAATTTGAACCTCACTTCCTGGGATGAGAAACTGATCGCCCCGTTATTAAATCGTTTTTTCCGGAGCCGCTGCGCGATATCATTTAAGATCAGCACCTCTTCCGCGTACAAACCGGCTTTCTCCTCAATGATCGCCTGCACTTCCTCATACGTAAACCGGTGATCGGAATGCATGATGGTTTTTCCCAGCCAGTATTGCTTTACTTCGCCCCTGGCGGTAAGCTGGAAGATGGCGGAGAAAGTGAGTTTATCCTCTTTGGGACGCAGCGAGCAAAGAAAATTGGATATATGTTCCGGCAGCATGGGATTCACCCGGTCGGGAAGATAAACCGAAGTAGCCCGCAGGTAGGCTTCCTTATCCAGTTCCGTGCCCGGCTCCAGGTAATGACTTACATCGGCAATATGCACACCCACCTCATAATAACCGTTTTTCAGTTTGCGGAACGAGATCGCATCGTCAAAATCCTTCGCATCCACGGGGTCGATGGTAAACGTGAGAATATCCCGGACATCCTTTCGTTTTTTTATTTCATCCGTTGTGATAATTTCAGGTATTCGTGCCGCCACTTCCAGCGCCTCATCGGGGAACGAAAGGGAAAAGCCTTCTTCCAGTAAAATGCCCTTCATCGCCGCTTCATTGCCGCTTTCTTCAGCCAGTACGCTGACCACTTCGCCTACCGGACGTTTCCCGCTATCCTCCCACTCCGTTAGCCTGACCACCACGCGATCCTCATCCCGGGCGCCGTTCAACCCCGATTGGGGGATGAAAATATCAGGCATGGGCTTGTCCATCTCCGCAATGAAAAAAGCGAATCCCTTGTTCATCTGCAGCCGGCCGATGAACTCCACCCGCTTTCGCCGCAGCACTTCCTTTACCACACCCTGCATGCGACGGCCCTGTCCGCGTATTTCCCTGATCGCGATACGAACCGTGTCGCCGTGGAGGGCTGTATGAAAATCCCCGGGGCGGATCATGATATCGGTGTCCATTCCTTCGATGGTTACGAATCCCATCCCCGAGCGGGTGATTTCCAGTACACCCTTGAGTACCTGGCCATGCCCCTGCGCCTGGCGCTTTCTTTCCTTTTGTTTGACTTTTTTTGAATTCTTTCTTCCCATAGTAGTTTATGCCCCTTTTTTAAACTGTTGGATAAATTCTTCCAGGAGTTGCCTGAATAACTGTTCCCCGCCGAAAAGAAACCGGTGCCGCACCGGCAGTACGAAAAGGGGCAGTTCCCCGATCTCGCTTTTGAACTTTTCCAGCCGCACCGCATCTTTCTCCGTCGTAAGTATCATTTTATTTCCGGCGCCCATTGACCGGTATTTTTTAAGTATCTCGTTCCAGTCATCGATCGTGAAAATATGATGATCCGGATACTGAAGCATCTGGTAACTGTGATGATGCTCCTCCAGCATCTTTTTCAATGGAAGCGGGTTAGCGATGCCCGTCACCAGCAACACGTCCGTATCCGGGCTGAATGGAAAATCCCTCCGGCTTTGGATATGATAAGGTATTCCATATTCAATGGTCGCAAAAAAAACCTGTTGTCCCGGTTGGGGATCAATTTCCATCTTGATCTTTTTCCCTGCTTCCTCGTCCAGGTCGGGTTTGCATTTGGTCACCACGATGATCTGCGCCCTTTTATAACTGCTTTTACAATCCCTCAGGTCACCCGTGGGGAGGTAGAAATCACGGGTAAACAGGTTATGATAATCGGTCAGCAGTATATTCATCCCGGCCCTGACGGCCCGGTGCTGAAACGCATCATCCAGGATTATAACCTGTGTATCGGGCCGGTCATGCAGCAGTTGCGGTATCGCGTCGAGCCTTTCTTCGCCAACTGCCACCGGCACTTCCGGGAATTTTAGATGAAATTGCATGGGCTCGTCACCGATATCAAGCGCCGTGCTTCCCGCACCGGCCAGCGCGTACCCCCGGGTTCTTCGTTTATACCCCCGGCTCAGCGTGGCCACCCTGTAACGGTCTTTGAGCAGGATCACCAGCAATTCCACCATCGGTGATTTCCCCGTACCGCCCACACTCAGGTTGCCCACACAAATAACAGGGAGCGCGAACTCATTCGATGAAAGTATCTTTTTATCATACAGGAAATTCCGTATCCCGATTCCCAACCAATAAAGCAGCGAAAAGGGGAACAATAAAATGCGGAAGGATCGCAGGAAAAAATCAGGGAACATAACTAGTTAAAGGCGTGAACCAAGG
>CAYRHU010000112.1:0-7822 GCA_964424155.1 uncultured Chitinophaga sp. | reverse complement strand
GCCGACCACGACCTCTGCGTCGTGACGCGCCCTGCGCTCACCAGCCCGGCCTGATTTCGATCAGAAGCCTGGCATGACGCACGCAGCCCCCAGCACGGTTCAGTGAGTGAGCTTCCAGCCCCGTGTTGGCAGTACACGAGTGCACCTCGTATAGCACCTGTGCCATATGCCAGTGTCATGTTCAGGCATGACTCATCGTCATCGCCTTGACGATACTGCGCAAGAGATGTGACCCGGCACCGTTCGACGTGCTCAAGTACCCCCCAAGTGACGGGCTTGCACTCAGCCTTGCTTGCCAACGTGCTTCACTCAGTGCAGTTGCTCGAAAATCCCCGCGTTCCGCTGAGGAGCGCACAATCTCTGACGTTCTGGCAGTTCCGATAGTGTTTGTCAGACCCATGGCAATGCCGGAACGCTGACCAGCCCCCTATACAAGAGCCTTCGCAATCGCACCGACTGTCTTCAGCGCCGCCTCGAACTTGCCGTCGTCGGGGTGACCGAAGTTGATGCGGACGTGGTGTTCGTAGCGGTGGTCTGCTGAAAAAAGATGCCCGGGAGCGAGGCTGATGTCGTGAGACAGCGCAAGGCGGTGAAGCTCAAGGGCGTCGACCGACTTCGGCAGTTCCACCCACACGAAGTAGCCGCCTTCGGGTTGAGTCACCCGGGTTCCTGCAGGGAAACACTTGGCGATGCCACGAAGCGCGACATGCCGCTGCTTCGCCAGCTTCGCGCGCAGTTGACGCAGGTGCCTGTCGTAGCCGCCATGCTGAAGGTATTCGTTCAGACCCTCCTGTGAGGGCAGCGGCGCCGCGAGCGAGCTCATCAGCTTGCGTTTGGCGACGTCCTGTGTGAAGCGACCGGCAGCTGTCCACCCAACTCGGTACCCCGGCGCCAAGGTCTTTGAAAACGAGCTGCAGTGCATAACCAGCCCATCGCGGTCCCATGCCTTCGCCGGCTTGGGCTTCTGGCTGCCGAAGTAGAGCTCACCATAGACGTCGTCTTCGATGAGAGGGACCTGATGCTTGGCCAGCAACTCCACCAGGTTTTGCTTGGCGCTGTCGGGCATCAGGCTCCCTAGCGGGTTCTGGAAGTTGGGCATGAACCAGCACGCCTTGACCGGGTGCCGCTCGAGAACTGACGCAAGCGCGTTGACGTCTACGCCGGTGCGGGGATGAGTCGCAACTTCGACAGCTCGAAGCCCGCGCCGCTCCAGCGCCTGCAGCGCTGCATAGAAGGTCGGCGATTCGACGGCGACGAGGTCTCCCGGCTTCGTAACCGCTTCCAAGCAGAGGTTCAAAGCCTCCATCGCACCGTTGGTGATGACCAGCTCTTCCGTGTCGACCCCGCAGCTCATTGCCAGGTACCGAAGACCAATCTGCCGCCGTAGAGCGGCGCTACCTGGTGAGAGGTCTTCGACTGTTCGCCACGGGTCAAGACGGCGCAGCGCTTTACCGAGCGAAAGCGCGAGCTTCGGCAATGGGAACAGGGTCGGGCTCGGGAACGCAGACCCCAGCGGCGCCATCGTTCTGTTCTTGGCATGTCCAAGGACCTGAAACACCAACTCGGAGACCTCGACTTGGCGCCCGTCCGCGTGCGGCGCCGAAGCGTCGGGCTCCGCCTGCTTCGTCGCGGCATGGCTCACGAAGTAGCCCGAACGAGGCCTCGCCTCAATGAGCCCGCGGGCTTCGAGCAGGTAGTACGCCTCAAAGACAGTCGACGGGCTGACGCCGTGACTGCGGCTCGCCTCACGAACCGACTGCACCCGGTCACCAGGTCGAAGCTGACCGCTGGCGATGGACTCCGCCATCTTGTGTGCAAGAGCTTCGTAGCGCTTCATACCAGTGCAGTTGTCGGAGAGTCGGAATGCATCTGATATGGGCCTATCGGCTTGGTTGACTACTGTACTGCAATGCTGCCACCTACTGGGCAAATCACCCTGTGACGAGCATCTGCTACGCACTTTTTTCACGGAACTGAGCCTAGGATTTTCCCGGCTGGTTTGGCACAGTTCATTGCGGAAAGAGAGGTGCTGCTGCTATGGGAACGTTGAGCTACATCCAGATGGTGCTGTGGAGCTTCTTCGGCATTCGCCGTCGGGCGGCTGCGGGTGAGGAGCTGGCGAAGGTCAAACCGCTGGTCCTGGTTGCCGTCGCGCTGGTACTGGCTGCGGTTTTCGGTCTTACGCTGTGGACGCTCGCGAACGTTGCCGTCCACTTGCTTGGCAATTAGGAGCCCGGATTGCCCCACAACGGGGTTACGCCTGCGTAGTGCCAACATGAACGTCTCTCGGACTCTCACCGCCGCCGCCCTTGGGCTCATCGCCTTCGGCGCCTATTCGCAAACAGCTGCCCCGCAGGCGGCCTCGGCGGCTGCAACCGTGCAAAACAGCATGGCCCAGCGAATGCAGGCGTGCGTGATGTGCCACGGCAAGGAAGGCCGAGCGACAAACGCGGGCTACTTTCCGCGCATCGCCGGGAAGCCGCAGGGGTACCTGTTCAATCAGCTGAAGAATTTCCGCGAGGGACGTCGCCGCAACCAGGCGATGAACCACCTGATGCAGCACATGTCGGACGACTACCTGCAGGACATCGCCAAGTACTTTGCCGAGTTGAACCTCCCCTACCCTGCGGTACAAGCGCACGGCCTGACGGCCCAACAAGTCCAGCTTGCCGAGCAGCTAGTCTTCAAGGGCGCGCCCGAGCGGAACGTGCCTGCTTGTGTGTCATGCCACGGCTCGAGCATGGCTGGACGGCAGCCTGCGATGCCAGGGCTCCTGACACTGCCTGCGGACTACCTCATTGGGCAGCTCGGGGCCTGGCGCACAGGTTCTCGCAAGGCCATCGCGCCTGACTGCATGGCAGAGGTGGCCAAGCGGCTGACGCCAGAAGAGGTCGGCGCGGTGTCACGTTGGCTCTCGGCCCAAACGCTGCCCACAGACACCAAGCCTCAGGCCGGCTCCGGCGAGCCGCTTCCAATTCGCTGCGGGAGCGGCGAATGACGAACGCGAACAAGCAACGGTCTTGGCTCCGCCCGCTGCTCGCCGGCCTCTTGGGCCTTGTCGTCCTGCTGACTGCCCTGGTAGCCTGGTTGAATGTGCGAGGTGAGGCGCCTGTAGAGCCGGGGCCTGCCAACGTGCCGGCGTCGGCCTCGGTGATAGAGCGCGGCGCCTACCTTGCTCGCGCGGGCAATTGCATCGGATGCCACACGACGACCGGCGGTGCAGCGTTTGCTGGCGGCCGTGGTGTCGATACCCCGTTCGGCGTCGTCGTTGCTCCCAACATCACCTCGGACGTGAAGACCGGCATCGGTAGCTGGTCTGCCGGTGAGTTTTGGCGGGCGATGCACCACGGTCGGTCCAAGGACGGTCGGCTCCTCTACCCGGCATTCCCGTACCCCAGCTTCACCTACGTCACACGCGAAGACTCCGACGCGCTCTACGCGTTCCTGAAGTCAACGCCTGCCGTGGAACGGCCGAACCAGCCTCACCGTCTGGGCTTCCCGTACAACACCCAGGCAGCGCTTGCGGTCTGGCGAGCGCTGTACTTCCGCGCCGGCGCGTTTGAGCCGCAGGCGGAGCAACCTGCGGAATGGAACCGCGGGAGGTACCTCGTTCAAGGGCTCGGCCATTGCGCGGCTTGCCACTCGGGCCGGAACTTCCTCGGTGGAACGAGCCTGAATGCCCAATTCGCCGGAGGGCTGATGCCCGACGCCACGTGGTACGCACCTTCTTTGGCCACCCCGAGGGAAGCTGGCGTTCAAACGTGGCAGCGCGATGAGGTGGTGAAGCTGTTGAAGGACGGCGTCGTGTCTCACGCCTCCGTCTCGGGACCCATGGCAGAGGTCGTCTTCACCAGCACGCAGTATCTGAGCGGCGCGGACCTTGACGCAATGGCTCGCTACCTCGCGTCCATCCCCCTGCGAGACAACGAGCCGCGCGAGGTGAAGCGGGCAGAGGGTGATGTCTTTGCCAGAGGCGGGAAGCTGTATGACCAGCACTGCGCCTCGTGCCACGGGGACAAAGGCCAAGGCGTAGCCGGCATCTATCCGGCCCTCGCCGGGAATCGAGCCGTGACCCTGTCCTCACACAACAACTTGGTGCAGGTCATTCGACAGGGTGGCTTCATGCCGACGACAGCGGGCAACCCTGAGCCCTTTGGCATGCCGCCATTCGGCCAAGTGCTGAACAACGACGAAATCGCGGCGGTGAGCACGTTCATTCGCCAGTCATGGGGCAACTCTGCTGCTCCCGTGTCCTCCTTGGATGTACTTCATGTCAAGTGAACTTCCTGCTCCGACGACCGCCACCCTGCGTCGCCAGCTGGGCAAGGAGGGTCTGTTCAGGCTGGGAGTGCCACGTTCGCTTGGGGGCCACGGTGGCACCAAGGAGGATGTGATTCGCGCGGTCGCGGCGGTAGCCAAGAGGCACCCGAAGAGTGGCGTTCTGTTGGCGTCACAGCGGTTGCTCATCGAGGCTCTCCTGCAGGCAGAGAACATTGGCGTCATGGAGTACCAGTTGCCGGACCTGCTCGAAGGTCACATCGGTGGAAACTGTGCAGCATCCTGGCCGAGTGAATCTGCCGTCTCGTTGGCCGACGCCCGGGACACTGGGCGCGGTTGGCGGATGTCCGGCCGCTTCGCAGCGCTTCCGAACCTGGACCGCGACTGGTTCGTAGTCTCAGTGCCAGTGGCCTTTGGCACTGGAACGCCTTATGCGTTGGTGCTGCTCAAGAGCGAAGAAGATGGTATCGTCCAGCGCGATGATGCATCGCAGGGGTGCTCGGGCGTCGCACTTGAACTGCGGAACGTCTTCTTGCGTGAAGACGAAATCCTGTTCTCGGACGGAAAGAGTGCTGTTGAACGACTGACGGTTTTGTCCGAGTCGATGAAGGCTGCACTTGTCGCGGGCGCTCTGCGCCGAGTCGTGAACGACGGCGAGAGCAATGGCCTCGTGTCCACTATTGACAGCCACCTTGGAGCCGCTGGCCGTGCTGTGACGCAAGACCGACTCGACCGTGGGCCCAGAGTTGCCTTGGAGGCGCTCCTGGCCGGCTTGCAAGGCGCAAGCGCCTGTGTGCCGTCAACGGGGATGGCGGTGGCATAGCAGCGTGCCTTACGGAGAAACACAATGGACGTCGACGCCCTCCTTCTTGCACGCATCCAGTTTGCGTTCACGATATCGTTCCACATCATCTTCCCAGCGCTGACCATCGGCCTGGCGAGCTACCTCGCGGTTCTGGAAGGGTTGTGGCTCAAGACGAAACGCCAGGTCTACTTGGACCTGTACCACTTCTGGGTCAAGGCGTTTGCGGTCGCGTTCGGGATGGGTGTCGTCTCCGGCCTTGTGATGGCCTACCAGTTCGGCACCAACTGGAGTGGCTTCTCGAAGTTTGCCGGCGGCGTCACCGGCCCCTTGCTTGCCTATGAGGTGCTGACTGCTTTCTTCCTGGAGGCTGGATTCCTCGGCGTAATGCTCTTCGGCCTGCAGCGGGTAGGCCCGGGTCTTCACTTTCTGTCCACCGTCATGGTGGCCGTTGGGACGCTCATCTCAGCCACGTGGATTCTTGCGTCGAACAGCTGGATGCAAACACCTCAAGGCCACGAAATCATCGACGGGCGCGTCGTACCCGTGGATTGGCTGGCCGTCATCTTCAATCCATCCTTCCCATATCGTTTGGCCCACATGGTGGTCGCAGCGTTCTTGTCGACAGCGCTGGTTGTAGGCGCTAGTGCGGCTTGGCACCTTTTAAGAGGCCGAGACAACGCGCCGGTGCGCACGATGTTGGCGATGGCGATGGGGATGGTGCTTGTCACTGCTCCAATCCAGGCATTCATTGGTGACCTGCACGGACTGAACACGCTCGAACACCAGCCAGCCAAACTTGCGGCTATCGAGGGCCACTGGGAGAACAAGCCGGGTGAAGCGGTGCCGCTCATCCTGTTCGGCTGGCCCGACATGGAGAGCGAGACGACTCGCTTCGCCCTCGAGGTGCCGAAGCTCGGCAGCCTCCTGCTGACGCACTCCTGGGACGGACAGTTTCCGGGGCTGAAGGAATTCCCGCGCGAAGACCGACCTCCATCCGCAGTTGTCTTCTGGAGCTTCCGCGTCATGGTCGGCCTAGGACTGTTGATGATTCTTCTCGGCGTCTCGGCGTTGATAGCGCATCTTCGCAAGAGGCTTTTCACGTCGAAGCCCCTGTTGCGGTACGCGTTGGCGATGGGCCCCGCGGGGCTCGTGGCCATCCTGGCCGGTTGGATTACGACGGAGGTCGGTCGGCAGCCCTGGGTGGTCTACGGCGTGATGCGCACCGCTGATGCAGTCTCTGCTCACAGCTTGGACCAGGTCGCCCTGACGCTTGCAATCTTCGTGGTTGTCTACTTCCTTGTGTTCGGTGCGGGTACGGTCTATCTGTTGCGCATCATCGGCAAGGGTCCTCTGACCGGTGAGAGCGCCCACCCAGTTGACGGGGGTCCGGGCGAGATGCGGCAGCCGATGCGACCACTGTCGGGAGCGCCGGAGCGCCTTGACGTCGAACCGGCAACTCCATCAGGAGGGCACTGAAATGGGCATCGACCTGCCTCTCATCTGGGCCATCATCATCCTCTTCGGGGTGATGATGTACGTGGTCATGGACGGCTTCGACCTCGGCATCGGCATCCTCTTCACCGCGGTCGATGGCAAGGAAGACCGCGACGTGATGATGAACACCGTCGCGCCGGTTTGGGACGGGAACGAAACGTGGCTCGTGCTCGGAGGCGCCGGCCTGCTGGTGGCGTTCCCCGTTGCATACGCCGTGGTGCTGAGCGCCTTCTATCTGCCGCTCATCCTCATGCTCGTTGGTCTCATTTTCCGTGGCGTGGCTTTCGAGTTCCGCTTCAAGGTGCCCGCTGGCAAGCGCCGGGTTTGGGACAAGTCCTTCGCCGGCGGGTCGCTCCTGGCGACGTTCTTCCAAGGTGTCACCCTCGGCGCTTTCCTTGATGGCATTCCCATGAAGGACGGTGCGTACGCTGGGGGCCCACTCGACTGGCTGACGCCGTTCTCGGTATTCGTCGGTATCTCGCTGGTGTTCACCTACGCGTTGCTCGGAAGCACTTGGCTGGTGATGAAGACCGAGGGCCCGTTGCAGGGCCGCATGCGTCGAGCTTCTCGCCGACTGTCTTGGGTGTTGTTGGGGGTCATCGCCATCATCAGCCTATGGACGCCGTTGGCGCATCCAGCCATCTCTGAGCGTTGGTTCTCCCTGCCGAACATCTTCTGGTTCGCACCGGTTCCCCTCCTGGTAGCTGGTGCGATGTGGTGGCTGAGACGCGCCCTGGCTGATGAAACAAGTCATGCCATGCCGTTCGTCCTGACCCTCGCCCTGGTATTCCTCGGCTACAGCGGCCTTGGCATCAGTCTGTGGCCCAACGTCATCCCGCCGTCGACCTCCATTTGGGACGCGGCCGGCCCTCCTCAAAGCTTGGGTTTCGCTCTTGTTGGGGCCTTGCTCATCATTCCTCTCATCCTGATGTACACCGCTTGGGGGTACTGGGTGTTCCGTGGCAAGGTGAGGCACGGCGAGGGCTACCACTGATGCAAGCGCCTTGGACAGCGCCGCGACGACCGAACTGGCTTGTTCGGATTGCTTGGCTTGTTGGTATCTGGGCCTGCAGCGTCGGCGCCCTTGTGTTGGCTGCGTGGCTCATGAGAATGGCAATGCATGCGGGTGGCTTGGTCGCCTAGCGAAGCAGCACCTTGTTTTGTAGGAGGTCAGGGCTGACCGCGCGGGTATGCGCTCGTCCGGCCGAAACGGCATGAGCTGTTCGGAGGACCGTCGCGCATGGC
>CAYRHU010000111.1:4943-8322 GCA_964424155.1 uncultured Chitinophaga sp. | reverse complement strand
CTGTCCTGATGGTCATTTTAGCGTTTTCCGCCCAGTTTGCGAACGCCCAGCTGGCTCCTTCTGCTGAGGCGAAAAAAGCATCAATCGCACTTGCAGATGCGAAAAAGAAATTGATTGCCGAAATGAATAAACCGGCAACCAAGTCTGATAACGATGCCGGTTTGCCCAACCAGAAGCCGCTGATCAACAGACCTGTTCAAACAGAAGCGGTCTGTACCACGTTTACCGGTTCTGTTGGCCCGGCCAACACGGCAACATCACTCAGGGCATTCAGGGACGGTACACCATCTACCTGTGCGGCTCCTGGCTCTTGCACTGCAGGTCTAGCCGGATCTTTCAACTATGTTCAGCATACATGGGTTAACCCGGTAGCAGTTGCACAATGTGTTACGGTTACCTATACAACACCTACTGCGAATTTCAGTTTCGTAACTGCGCATAACGGTTCAGTGAACCCCGCCAACCTGTGTACTAACTGGTTGGGTGACCCCGGTTCCAGCGCCACTCCCGGCCCCGGTATAACCTGGTCATTCACCGCTCCGCCCAGCGCTACGATCATTTTCCACGTGGGTAATGTTGTTGCAGGTCAAACTGCAGATTATTCCCTGGTGATCGATGCCACTACCTGTTTCGGCGCACCCTGTGCCGGAACTCCGACTCCGGGCAATACACTGAGCTCCGCACCCGGTAATGCAGTATGTCCCGGTATTAACTTCACACTTAGTTTGCAGAATACAACACCCGGTTCAGGCGTAACGTATCAGTGGCAGTCCGCTCCCGCTGTAGGCGGCCCGTGGACCAATATCGGAGGTGCAACCAATTCATCTCTTACAACCAGCCAAACTGTTGCCACTTATTACAGGTGTAATGTTACATGTAGCGGCAATACAGGTACATCCAACCCCTTGCAGGTAACAATGGCGCCCCTGGCCAACTGTTATTGTACCACCACGTACACATCCGGTTGTACCCTGGGTGATTATATTGCCAACGTAACGCTGGGTACATTAAATAATACCACAACCTGTGCGACACCACCGTATACCTTCTTTAATGCCGCACCGGTACCCAACCTGGTTGCTGGCGGTGGATATCCCCTGTCTATCAGACTGGGACCTGATACCTTTGGCCAGCATGCCGGCGCCTGGATCGACTTTAACCAGGACGGCGACTTTACCGATCCGGGTGAGTGTCTTGGCGTAACCGGTAACCTCGGGCCCAACGGCACAGGAGTGATCAATTTCACAGTTCCGGTTAACGCGGTTACAGGAACAACACGCTTAAGGGTAAGAGGCGGTAACGACAGCCCGATTACCTGTGCACAGGCCTGTGGCGTATCTTCTTCTTCGTTTGGTGAAACAGAGGATTATAACGTTAATATTACCCCGTGTATCCAGATCACCAGCATGTCGGCACCAGCCAACAGGACTGTACAATGCTCAAGCAGCACGACCTTTACCACTAACCTGGGTGCGGCTTCGATTCCGTCCATTGGTTGGGAATACAGGACAAGTCCTGCAGGTCTCTGGAACCTCTGTGTTGACGGTGCAGGTCCCGGTGGTGTTATATTCTCCGGCGCTACAACCAATACACTGACCCTTACAGGCATTCCGTCAACCATCAGCGGTTACCAGTTCCGTGCATATGCATCGAACCCCTGTACGGCGCTCGATGTTACACCGGCAGCAACACTTACCGTTGTACCGCTGGTGGCAACAGTTAACCCGACAGCTATTACGATATGCCAGGGTACAGTAACTCCGCTTACCCTTACCAATGCTACTTCACCAACTACAGCAACATTTAATGCCACAACGGGCTTGCCCTGGGCGATTCCTGACAACAACTTAGCAGGACAAACCAGGACCCTGACAGTAGCCGGTATACCTGCCAATGCGGTGATCACGGAAATCAGGGTGACCTTCACCATGACACATACCTGGGTAGGTGATATCATCATGAACCTCCAGGGCCCCCATGGTCAAACGCTCAACCTGGTAGGCTTACTGGATGGTGGAACAGGTAGTAATGGAACAGACAACTTTACAGGTACTTCAGTAAGTTCGGATAATGCGAGACCGGCCATGAGCGGTGCTCCTGCTCCAAGAACCGGTGTATTCAGGGCCGACGCTTATAATACAAACGCGGTAGGTCCCACTGTTCTGCCGACAACCGTTGCTGGCGCAACTGCCTGGAATTCCTTCCTCGCTTTGGGCGGAGGGGCAAACGGTACATGGACACTTGGTGTTTGTGACGCTGGTCCTGCTGATTTTGGTAACTTATCCGCCTGGAGTGTTTCTATTACCTATGGTGCAGCGGCTGCCGGTGTATGGAGTGGTCCTGCTGGAACTATGTGGAATGACCTGGGAGCCACTTCGGCTTACGGTGGTGGTCCTCAAACTACCATCTATGTTAACCCGAGTGTAAGCTCGAATTACTCTGTGGTATATACTACAGCCAACCCGACCTGCGTAAGCCCGGCTACCGTTATCCCGGTAACTGTGCTGAACCCGCTGGGCACCGTAGTACAACCAGCCAACAGGTCTGTTTGTGTAGGCGGAACAACCACGTTCAACATCACAGCACCTGGCGGCCCCTGGACTTACCAGTGGCAGGAGTCAAGGAATAACGGCCTTACATGGAACAACGTTTCAAATGGAGGTGTGTATTCCGGCGCTACAACCAATGCACTGACTTTGACAGGCGTTACCCGTTCGGCTCCGGTGGATATGAATAACTTCCTGTATCGCTGTGCGGTTACCACCACACCTTGTGCAGGCAGCTTTACATCCAATTCGGCAACACTGACCGTTTGGGCACTGCCGACAGTAACCATATCCGCTACGGACCTGGCATTACTGCCGAACGAGACCTCTACGATCAGCGGTACCAGCAACCCGGCTCCGGGCGCTGCTCCGAACTGGGCCTGGACTAGAGACGGTATTTCGATCGCTGGTGCAACCAGCAGCAGCGTGATCGCTGATATCGACAGGCTGGGCGTTTACCAGGCTACTGTTACTGATGTGAACGGTTGCCGCAACTCGTCCAACAACCTGCTGGTGGAAGCCGAAGCCGGCGACAAGCTGTGGATCTATCCCAACCCGACTTCCGGTCAGTTCCAGGTCAGGTATTATTATCCTGGCGTGATCACTGACAGAAGAAGGATCGAGATCTACGATGCGAAGGGTGCACAGGTGATGCGCCCCGAGTATAACCTCTCTGTACAGACAACGCCGCATTACCAGCGTTTCGACATTGACCTGAGCAAACAGCCCAGCGGTGTCTACCTGGTACGTGTGATCGATCTTTATACGAAGAAGGCTGTCACCGGATTCGTAATCAATCAAACGACCAAATAAGCACTAAAGCTTATTACATA